>CACGSX010000004.1 GCA_902575835.1 uncultured Pelagibacteraceae bacterium
CCATTAAATTTCGAGAATTTATAATCTTTGTAAAAACGATATACCTCATTTTTAATTAAACCAATTTTAGCCAAAATATTATTTTTTTTTAAGACACTTTTTGTTTTTTTTGCTGTTCGTTTATCAAAATCTTCAATCGAATAATTAACTAATTTAATCTTTTTTTTTATAATAATGTTTGTGCAAGGTGGTGTTTTTCCATAATGGATGCAGGGTTCTAAAGTTACATACATATTTGAATTTTTAAAATTTATTTTATTATTTTTTAAGGCTGCTACTTCAGCATGAGGTCTACCATTAATATATGTCTTTCCGTAAGAAATGATTTCATCTTTGTGTGTCACTACACATCCGACTGATGGATTTAGTCCTGTTAGTCCCCTATTTTGGTTGGCAAGTTCTAGTGCCAATCTCATAAATGCTTTATTTTTTTCTGATGATTTATCTTTTTTTAAAGACATCGATTTTATCAACAAATTGAACGAAGTCTTTTTCTTCTCTAAAATTTCTATATACTGATGCAAATCTTACATAAGCTACTGGGTCCAATTCTTTTAATCCATCCATTACCATTGTGCCTATTGTGTTTGAAGAAATTTCACTTTGACCAAATTCTTCTAGTGATCTAGAAATTTTAGAAATAAATTTTTCTACTGTTTCAGTATCAAGAGGTCTTTTTTTTAGAGCTACATAAATGGATTTAGACAATTTATCTCTATCAAATGGTGATTTTCTTCCATTTTTTTTTACAATTGTTAGCTCACGAAATTGAACTCTTTCAAATGTTGTAAATCTTTGTCCACAGCTACAAAGTCTCCTTCTTCTTATAGCTGTTCCATCTTCAGTAGGTCTAGAATCTACAACTGAAGTTTCTCCTTTTTTATCACAGGGACAAATCATAATTCATTATCCCAAATTTTTATAAATTGGGAAATTTGAACATAAATCAACAACTTCTTTTCTTACTTCGTCTTCTATTTTTGTATTATCGTCAGGGTTTGATGACAAACCTTTAATTACTTTAGTAATTAGTTCACCAACAATTTTAAATTCATTTAAACCAAAACCTCTAGTAGTTGCGGCCTGAGAACCTAGTCTTATACCAGAAGTTACCATTGGACTTTCTGTATCGAAAGGAATTCCATTTTTATTACATGTTATATTGGCTCTTGATAAACTTTCAGCTGCAGCATTACCTTTGACACCAAAAGGTCTTAAATCTACCAACATTAAATGAGTATCTGTTCCTCCGGAATAAATCTTAAAACCATTTGTTTTTAATGTTTCTGCAAGAATTTTTGCATTAGCTAAAACATTAGATATATATTCTTTAAAAGAAGGTTCTAAAGCTTCTTTAAATCCAACTGCTTTTGCTGCTATAATATGCATCAGAGGGCCACCCTGATAACCGGGAAATACAGCTGTGTTAATTTTTTTATAAATATCTTCGTGATTAGTTAAAATAATTCCACCTCTAGCACTTCTAAAAACTTTATGAGTTGTAGATGTAACGACATGAGCATGATCAACAGGATTTGGATAACCTTTGCCAGCAACAAGACCTGAGAAGTGAGCCATATCTACCATAAAGAATGCTCCAACCTTATCAGCAATTTCTCTAAATCTTTTAAAATCAATAACCCTAGAATATGCACTACCTCCAGCAATTATAAGTTTAGGTTTATTTTCAATCGCTAATCTTTCAACTTCATCATAGTCGATTAATTCAGAGGTTTTATCTACATCATAGCTTATTGCATTAAACCATTTGCCTGACATCGCAATTTTAAGACCATGAGTAATATGACCACCAGAATTTAAACTCATTCCCATAAAAGTATCACCTGGCTTTAATAATGCTAAAAACACTGCTCCGTTAGCTTGCGCACCAGAATGAGGTTGTGAATTCGCAAATTTACAATTAAAGAGTTTTTTTAATCTATCGTTAGCAAGTGACTCAGCAACATCAACATGTTCACATCCGTTATAATATCTTTTACCTGGGTAACCTTCGGCATACTTATTTGTTAGTACTGAACCTTGTGCCTCTAAAACAGCTTGTGAAACAATATTTTCTGATGCGATTAATTCTATATGATTTTGTTGTCTGATTAATTCTTTATTTACTGCATCAAATATTTCTGGATCAGCTTCAGACAATTTTTTTTCAAAAAAGTCTTCATATTGAGTATTTAAATATTTTTTTTCACTAGACATTTATTTACCTATATTTTTTTAATTCTTTTTGTATGTCTACCGCCTTCAAACTCAGTTTTTAGAAAGCTCTCAACACATTTTAAGGCAACTGTTTTTTTAATAAGCCTTTGTCCTAATGTTATAACATTTGCATCATTATGCAATCGCGATAATTTGGCATTTTTTACTGAATAGCATAAAGCTGCGCGTATTCCCTTATTTTTGTTAGCAGCAATAGACATTCCTATTCCTGAACCACAAACAAGTATTCCTACATGATTCTTATTTTTCACCACTTGTTTACAAAGTTTATGAGCAAAATCAGGGTAATCAACGGACTTCTTATTTTGTTTTGGTCCCAGATCTTTTATTGGATAATTTTTATTAAAGTATTTTAAAATATTCTTTTTTAAATTAAATCCACCATGATCTGAAGCAATAAAGATTTTTTTCAATTTAATTAAATTTGTAATTTAAAACACAAGCAACAAGGTGAACTCTATTTTCTTCACCCCCATTAAATGCATTGTGATATTTAGTATTATTAGTAATCCAAACAGAGCCATCTGCTGGCATATGTTTTGCAACATTATCAACGACCATTATTGCTCCGGGATTTGTGTATATAGGTATATGAAGCCTTGGCTCAGGATCTCTATGCCAACTCAATGTTGATCTTGGCTCTTTAAGAAGAAGTCTCATCCTACCTAATTTATACTTTTTTGTTAATTGATCATAAACTTCTTTAAAATAAGTGTTTTTAAAATCGTCAACAAATTCTGTATATTTATGTTCATCAATTTTACTTTCCCTCTGTACCTCAACACCTGTACTATCTGGCTTAGTCCAATAAATGCCTCTTACATTATTTCCTTTAACAGAATCTGGATCACCTGGAATTTGATTTAAAGGTATACCAGCGAAGTGAGGTATTCCTAGACTTGTATCAAAACCTTTTATTTTTAATACTTCATCGCAAGCTTGTTTTAATTTTATGATATCAAATTTTACGTCTTGTTTTTGAAAATCATTGAATAATTGTGACATCGGTGCTCTACTATCTTATAGACTATTATATTAAATATTACTATTGTCGCATCAAAAAAATTAATTGATAATGATTATCACAGGTAGCTATCCTAATTTAAGATTGAGAAGATCAAGAAAATTCAGTTGGTCTAGAAGATTAGTTCAAGATAATGATCTATCTTACAATGATTTTATTTTACCTATCTTTCTTACTGAAGGAAAAGCAAAAAAAGTTCCAATTAATTCAATGCCAAATGTTTTTAGGTATTCTATTGATAAATTAAAAAGTGTAGTTGATAAAGCACTAAAATTGGGAATACCAATGGTAGCTTTATTCCCTTATACAAATCCAAGAAAAAGAGATGAATATGGAAATGAAGCATTAAATGAAAATAATTTAGTTTGCAAAGCAATAAAATTCATCAAAAAAAATTATAAGAACGAAATTGGAATAATGTGTGATGTTGCATTAGATCCATATACATCACATGGTCATGATGGAATAATTAAAAAAAATGAAATTTTAAATGATGAAACATTAGAAATATTGATTAAACAATCAATATTGCAGGCAAAAATGGGTTGCGATGTGATTGCACCATCAGATATGATGGATGGTAGAGTTTTAAAAATTCGTAAAGCTTTAGATAAAAATAATCTTAAAGATGTTCAAATTTTATCATATGCTGTTAAGTATGCATCAAGTTTTTATGGCCCATTCAGAAATGCTGTTGGATCAAGAAGTCTCTTAAAAGGAGACAAAAAAACTTATCAAATGGATTTTAAAAATAATTATGAATCATTAAGAGAAGTTGCATTAGATATAAAAGAAGGAGCAGACATGATTATAGTAAAACCAGGGATGCCTTATCTTGATATAATTAGGGAAGTTAAGAATAATTTTAAAATTCCAGTTATTGCATACCAAGTATCAGGAGAATATAGTCTCATACAAAATGCAATTTCAAAGAATATATTAGATAAAAAATCGATATATGAAAGTCTAATTTCCTTTAAAAGAGCTGGAGCAAGTGCAATTATAACCTATTTTGCTGATCAAATAAAACTAGATTAATTTTAAAGAATTTTGAAAATTAAATCTTGTTTTGGGAAAATTAAGATTGTTCGGTTTAACGATTGTTTTATCTAAAAAATCTCCTACAATTTTTAAAGCATCAAAAGTATCTTCAAAGCTTATATCTTCTTCATCTTTATTTACTAAAAAATTTGGAATGATTTTGCCAGAATTTTTTAATTTATAATTAATTTTATTACCTTCAGAAACTTTTTCTACATAATCATTAAAGTCTATGTCATATCCAATTAATTTATAAAAGTTTAACTCCCAATTTACAAACTTTGAGAGCCACTCTTCATCTTTTAATATCTCAAAATAATTATCAATTAAGTAATAAATCTCTCTATTTTTTTCGTTCTCAACTGTTAAAATTTTAATCAAATTCATTGTATAAATTATACAAAGGAGTTTTTGCTTATCTTCTAAAAAGTAAGGAGTTTTAAATTCATCAATTTCAACTTTTAAAGAACCAATTTTTGATTGAGATTTTGAATTATAATTTATATGCAATTTGTTACCCTCAAATAGGTAGTTTTTTATTTTTTTTGAAGTTCCTCCAAAAATAATTCCTGAAATTTTTCCGTGATCTTCAGTATAAAATTCAGATATTACAGAATTTTCATTATATTTATTTTTTGAAAGTAAGTAACCTTTATCTTGCCAATTCATTACATTTTAATAGTTTCTAAAAGTTTCATAGCTGCGGCTTGTTCTGCATTTTTTTTTGAACTACCATCAGCGATAACTGTTTTGCTATCCTTAATTTTTACACTAATTTTAAAATTTGGTTTATGTCTTGGTCCTGTATTAGAAATAAGTTTATATGTTGGCAATGCTTTAAATTTCTTTAATGAATATTCTTGTAATCTTGTTTTGGAGTCAATTACTGTAACATCTGATAACTTTAAATAATTTTTCCAATAATTTAATATAAATTTTGACGAAACCTCAAAACCTTTATCTATATAAATTGCTCCTATCAAAGACTCACAACAATCAGATATAATTTTTTTTTCAATATTGACTTTTTTTTTCTTTTCTGTGTTTCCTGTTAAAATATAATTATCCAATTCTAATTGCTTACCAATTTCAAAACACTTATTTTTATTAACTAAATTTGCAAGTTTTTTGTCAATCATACCTACTTTTTCATTTGGATATAACTCTAAAAGTTTCTTTGATATAACAAACCCTAAAACTCTATCACCTAAAAATTCTAGTTTTTCATAATTATTTTTTGTATCAAAACTTTTGTGTGTTAAGGCTTGTATCAATAGTCTATCATCTTTAAAGCTAATACCTATTTTCTTTTGTAGTTTGTTTAACTTCATTTATTTAAATTATTTTATTGAAAAATCTTTCAAATCGAACTATTTCATTCCATTTGAAAATGTTAAAGATACTTCCTTTCCTTGGATTAGATGAAAAAAATAAAATTTGTGCTTTTCCAACTAAATTATTTTGATTAACATAACCAACTTCAGATAGAAATCTGCTGTCTTTAGAACAATCCCTATTATCACCTAAGAAAAAAAAGTGATTTTCAGGAACAATGTATTTGTCTGAATTAGAAAAAGTTATATCTGTTCTATATGCAGCTAAATAACTTTTTCCATTTGGAAGCTTTTCTTCAAATATGTTGACATCAATCTGGGATGATCCACAATATAACTTATCATTTTTGCTTTTAATTGTTTTTAATACTTGATTAGAATTTATATATAAATCACCATCAATAAATTGTATTGTATCACCTGGTAAACCAATCAATCTTTTAATATAATCTGTACGATTATCAGCAGGTGTTTTAAAAACTATAACATCTCCTCTTTTAGGGTTTTTATTTAATATACGTCCTTTAAAAATAGGAGGACTAAAAGGAAATGAATGTTTGCTATATCCGTAAGAAAATTTTGTAACAAATAATCTGTCACCCACAAGCAAGTTGGTTTCCATTGATGATGATGGTATATAAAATGGCTGGATTAATATTGATCTTATAAAAACTGCAATTATTAATGCATAAAATAATGTTTTAGTATTATCAATTATGAAATTTTTCATTTTTTTTTATTCAAAATAACAAATGCAATTGAGTGTTTTTTTTCATCTGAAAGTGAAAGATGTATATCGTAATTCTTTAATTTAAATTTTTTTTTTAATATATCTTGTATTTTCTGTGAAATTTTAATTTTAGGTGATCCTTTCTTATTATTATATATTTCAATATCATTAAAATTAATATTATCTCTAAAGCCTGTGCCTATTGATTTAACAAAAGCTTCTTTAGCAGCAAATCTTTTTGCAAAGTAATTCGTTTTATTTCTGTATTTTTTTGATTGTTTAATTTCATTTAATGTAAAGAGTCTTTTTTTAAAACCTTTAATTTTTAGGGATTTTTCTATTCTTTTATTATCAATAATATCAACACCGTTACCAATTATCATTAGTTTAATATTTTTCTAAAATTAGTGATTACTTTTTTCATACCTAACATGATGGCCTCTCCAATTATAAAATGTCCAATATTAAATTCCTCTATTGATTTAATCTTTCTTAAAATTTTAGTTGATTTATAATCTAGGCCATGACCTGCATGAACTTCCATTCCTATTTTTTTTGCTAACGTGGCACAATTTTTTATTTTTTTGAACTCGACTAAATAATTTTTGTTATTTTTAACTTTTAAAGCAAATTTTCCTGTATGAAGTTCCACACATTTCGCATTTAATTCTTTTGATGCAAAAACATCTTTAATATTTGGATTGATGAAAAGACTTGTTCTAATTTTTTTTGAATTTAATTTACTAATTACTTTTTTAATTATTTTTTTATTTTTTGTGATATTTAAACCTCCTTCAGTGGTTATTTCATCCCTTTTTTCAGGAACTATACAAACAAAATTAGGTTTATATTTTAATGCAATTTTAAGCATTTCATTGTTAGCAGCCATTTCTAAATTTATTGGCACTCTTTTAATTTTTGAAAATATAGCTACGTCTTCATCTCGAATATGTCTACGATCTTCTCTTAAATGAATAGTAATAGAATTTGCACCGAATTTCATAACCTGTCTTGCATATGAAACAGGATCTGGATGCCCCTCTCCTCTGGCATTTCTTAATGTTGCAATATGGTCTACGTTAACACCGAGTCTAGATTTCATTTTAAATATCTACTTCCAGGTTTTGTAATTGGAATTTTTTTTAACTCAATTGGTAAATCATTTTTTTTATAAGTTGGTATTTCTAATTTAATTTGCGAAACAATATTTTTATCTTTAATTTTTAATCTTGGTTTACTAGATCTATTAATCAAACACGCATATCCAACTACTTTTGATTTATATTTTTTTACAAGTCGAGCACATTCTAAACTTGACTTACCCGTAGTAATTACGTCTTCTACTATCAAAACTTTAGAATTTTTTTTAATTGAAAAACCTCTTCTTAAAATAAATTTCCCATTAACTCTCTCACAAAATATTGTCTCCTTATTCAATAAATTTCCAACAATATAGCCTATAACAATACCGCCCATAGCTGGTGACAAAATTATATCAATTTTTTTGAATTTTTTTTTTATTTTAGTGCTTAAGGATTTACAAAATTCTTCTGATTTTTTTGGATAACTTAATAATTTAGCACACTGAACATACTGGGGTGAATGTAAACCTGAAGATAAAACAAAATGTCCTCCTAAAAGTGCCTTAGTTTTTTTTAAAACCGCTAAAGAATCTTTTAAAGAAAGCATATTTTTTGTTTTTATGTCTAATTATTTTGAAGTTATATTCTTTCTGTTTTAGCTCACTAATAAGTTTTGTAAAGTTTTTCAAATCTTGAATAATTAGGTTGAATCTAAAATTAATGGTTCTTTTAGTCTTTTCCACCATTTCAACACTTGAAATATTTACATTATTCGTTCCAATCATTGTTGTAACGTCACCTAATATTCCAGGTCTGTCAGGTAAAGACATCCAAAGTGTGGTGTTATATTTTTTTTCAGTAGGCTTGCTGTCTTCTTTGTATTGCCAGTATCTTCTTATAGCAGCTCTAGCTTTACCGGTTTTAGCACTTGTTATCCAATGCAAAGAAGGTGAATCTTTTTTTGATGTTAATATTTTAACTACATCTCCATTTCGCAATATTGATTGTAGAGGACTTTCCTTTCCATTTATTTCACATCCAATTGCAGTATCACCTACTTTAGTGTGAACAGCATAAGCAAAATCAATTGGACTTGCTTCTTTGGGTAATTTTATAACTGAGCCTTTTGGTGTAAAACAAAAAACATTTTCTTGAAACATTTGTAGTTTTGTATACTCAAAATAATGTTCAGGATTTTCATTTTTATCAATAATTTCTACTAGATCTGCTAACCAATCATATTCCTTCCAAGTTAAAGAGTTAAACTTTTCTGACGATTTATATTTCCAATGAGAAGCTATACCTCTTTGCGCAAATTCATGCATTTGTTGTGTTCTTAGTTGTATTTCAATAGGTCTTTTATTTGGACCGATAACCGCTGTATGAAGAGATTTATAATTATTTATTTTTGGAGATGAAATGTAATCTTTAAATCTACCAGGTATGCAATTCCATTTATTATGAATTACGCCTAAGGTTTTGTAACAATTTTCAACATTATCTAAAATAATTCTAAAACCAATTATGTCTGTAATTTGCTCTAAGGAGGTTCTTTTTTTTTGTATTTTTCTCCAAATAGAAAAAGGTGTTTTTTCTCTAGAATAAATTTTAAAATCAATATTATTTTCATTTAATAGATTTTCAAATTCACTAAGAACTGAATTATAATTAATCAAATTATTATCTTTTATTGTGTCTAATCTATCTTTGATCATTTTTCTTGCTTCAGGATTTAAAATATCGAAAGAAAGATCTTCAAGTTCATCTCTTATTCTATTCATTCCCATTCTATCAGCTAGAGGAGCATAAATTTCCATAGTTTCTTTTGCAATTCTTTTTCTTTTTTCATCTTTATCAATAGCTTTCAAAGTTCGCATATTATGCAAACGATCTGCAAGTTTCACAAGAAGGACTCTAATATCTTTAGAAGTTGCCAGGATGAGTTTTCTAAAATTTTCAGCTTTTGAATTAGAAATAGCTTGGTTTTCAAAAACTGAAATTTTTGTAACTCCATCAACTAAATCAGCAACTTCTTTTCCAAATTGTTCTTCTATAGTTTTATAAGTTGCATAAGTATCTTCTATGGTATCGTGAAGTAAACCAGTTGCTATCGTTGCACTATCCAACTTAAGTTCAGTTAAAATATTTGCAACAGCAACAGGATGAATGACGTAGGGATCTCCTGATTGTCGTTTTTGATCTTTATGAACTTTCACTGCAAAATCATATGCTTTGCTTAGAGTTTCTGGGTTAAGAAACTTATTGTATGATTTAACCTTATTTATTAATTCGTCAGAATTTAGCATCGATTTATTATATCACTTATTTAGATAACTTTAATACTTCTTAAATTATTTTTTTTTAAAGAAGTTAAGAGTTTTACTATATTTTTTTTTAATTTTGGGTGAGACCAATTTTTGCATATTTCAAACAGTGGCATAAGTACAAAGTTTCTATTATGCATTCTTGGATGCGGGATCTCTAAATTGATAAATTTTTTATTTGATTTAGTGATCTTTCCATTAAAATCTAATATATCAATATCACAATTTCTTGGATGATTTTTAGGAGCTATTTTTCTGCCTAATTTTTTTTCTGTAGACTTAATTATTTTAAACAGCTCAAATTGATTTAATTTTGTTTTTATCAGTAATACAGCATTAATAAATTTTGGAAAACTGGGATCTGGCCATGACTCAGTCTCATAATAACTAGATGTTTTGATAATTTTAATATCATGAGTTTCCAATAAATATTTAGATTTTTCTAAAAAATGTATTCTATTTCCTAAATTAGAACCTATTGATAGATATACATTTTTAACTTGAGCGTCTGAAATATCTCGCTTTTTCACGGTTCCAATCTTTAGTTTTTTTGGTTTGTCGCTTATCGTATTGTTTTTTGCCCTTTGCAACTGCTATTTCAACTTTAGCTTTACCTTTTTTAAAATACATTTTAGTTGGAACTAAAGTTAGACCATCCTCGTTCATTTTACCAATTAGTTTGTTAATTTCCCTTTTGTTAAATAACAATTTTCTTTCTGAGTAAGGATTGTGATTTGAATAACTGGCTTGTTTATATATGGGTATATGTGAATTAATTAAAAAAATTTCTCCTTCTTTTTCTACTGCGTATGAATCTGCTATATTTATTTTTCCATCTCTTACAGATTTTATTTCAGAACCTTTTAGTACAATTCCTGCTTCTAAGATTTCCTTAAAGAAAAAATTAAAAGATGCTTTTCGATTTATTGTAATGATCTTGATGCCAGATGTAGATTTATCACTCATCAATAAGTTTTGCTACTTTCAATGCTTTCTCGACTTCCTTTTTTGTATTTTCAGTTATTTTTACCAAAGGTAATCTTACAGTATCATCGCAAAGACCAAGTAATTTAGCAGCATACTTAACTGGTGAAGGATTGCTTTCTATAAATAAATTTTTATGCAACGGTTGCAACATATCATCAAGTTGTTGAGCCTTTTTTAAATCATCCTCATTTGAAGATTTTGATAATTTTTGAAATTCAGAACATAATTTAGGAGCTACGTTTGCTGTAACACTAATTGTTCCAACGCCTCCACGTTTATTAAATTCAAAAGCATTATCATCGTTTCCAGTAAGTTGAATGAAATCATTACCCATTTTTTCTTTTTGTTGATCAACACGATTTAGATCACCTGTTGCATCTTTAACTCCAACTATATTTTTTAGTTCATATAATCTAGCCATTGTTTCAACGCTCATATCGATTACTGAACGGCTTGGAATATTATAAATTATAATTGGAATTCCACAGTTATCATTGATTGATTTATAATGTTGATATAATCCTTCTTGAGTGGGTTTATTATAATATGGTGTAACAACTAAAGCACCATCCGCACCAGCTTTTTCAGCGTGTTTAGTTAATGATACTGCTTCTTCTGTAGAATTAGATCCTGTGCCGGCTATTATTGGAAGTTTGCCGGTTGCTTCTTTTATACACAATTCAATTGTTCTCTCATGTTCATCATGTGATAAGGTCGGTGACTCACCTGTTGTTCCAACTGGAACTAACCCATTTGTTCCATTTTCCAGATGATGATTTATTATTTTTATGTAACTTTCTTCGTCTAGCTTGTTGTCTTTAAACGGTGTAATTAATGCTACATTTGATCCTTTAAACATAATTATTTATAACATAAGTTGTTTGATTTAATAAAATGTATTTAAAATTATTTACAACAATTATCCTTTTTTTCTTATCGTTTCAATCTGCTTTTTCAAATGAAACTATACTTCCTATTAAAAAACCAGATTTAAATGAAAAAAATACAACAAAAAAAATAGCTGAAATCATTCCTCTACCAAAACCATCTGAAAAAGAAGATGAAATTCAAAAGGAAATAAAAATTACTACCACGGAGATATTTAAGAAAATTTATGGTGTAATAATTCCAAAAAATAAGCCTCTAATAGTTAAAGAAAAATTAAGAAAGATAAAAAAACAAAAATTTTATAGCGATAGAGATTTGAGATATGCAAAACAAGCTATTTCATTTATGGAGAAAAGTAATTGGAAGGATGCAAAAAAAGCTGCAAGTAAAGCAAGAGCAAAATCTATTTATGATTTTATTCAATGGAGACATCTACTTACAACTGGTAACAGGGCTACTTTTACAGAATATAAACAGTTTATCGAAAGAGTAAAAGATTATCCAAGGATAGATAGAGTTCGTTACTTAGGAGAGCATAAAATAAATTCTAAAAATCATACTAAAAATGAAATTATACAGTGGTTCGATAAACACCCTCCTTTAAGTGGATTTGGAAAAATGATGCTAGGCGATGCTTTGTTATCGAAAAATAAAGAGACAGCTATAAATTTAATAAAAGAAGGGTTTATTACAGCTGATTTAAGTAAAAATGATCTTATTTTTTTTAGAAAGAAATTTAAAAAATATTTGAACAGTAGTGATTATATTAAAAGAGCTGATTATTTAGCTTGGGAGAATAAATATTGGGACCTCAAAAGAATGTTAAGATATCTACCTAAAGATTATCAACTTTTATATACAGCAAGGCAACTGTTAATGAGCAGATCTTATGGTGTTGATAGCGCTATATCGAATGTACCTGCAAGTTTAAAAAAGGATGCAGGTTTAAATTATGATAGACTCAAATGGAGAAGGAAAAGAGGAAGAGTTGATAGTTCTTTAGAAATTTTACTAAGTATCGAAAATAATAAAGACTATATGGTTCGCCCAGATAAGTGGTGGGTTGAAAGATCGATTATTGCGAGATCACTTATTTATAAGAAAAGATATGAACAAGCTTATAAAATTACAAGTAAACATGGTCTATCAGAGGGTGCTGAATTAGCTGAAGCTGAATGGATGAGTGGATGGATTGCTTTAAGTTTCTTAAAAGACCCAATATTAGCAAAAAGTCATTTTACTAAATTTTATAATAATGTTGGATATCCAATTAGTTTATCAAGAGGTGCTTATTGGCTTGGAAAAGTGAATTTAGCACTAAATAATAAGCAGGAAGCAGATAAATGGTTTAAAGAAGGTTCAAAATTTCTAACAACCTATTATGGTCAATTATCTCATATGAAAATATATCCAAATAAAACTTTTGAACTTAAAGAAAGTACTCAAGTTGATAAAAATTATGCTGAAAGTTTTTACAAAAATAAATTAGTCGCAATAGTACATTTATTAAATGAGGTAAAAAAAGATAAATATACGAAACATATTTTAAGATTTCTAGCAAATGACAATGTTTCAGCAGGGAGTGAAATATTAGCAGCAAAACTAGCAACTGACATCTCTAGATTTGATTTTGCTATTCAGGTTTCTAAAATAGCATCTTATCAAAAAAGGTTTCATAACAAATATAATTATCCAGTAATAAGCACACCGAATAAAGTTGGATCAAGAAAAATACCAGAACAAGCTTTAATTTTATCTATTATAAGACAAGAAAGTGAGTTTGATATATCTGCAAGAAGTAGAGTTGGAGCACAAGGTTTAATGCAGTTGATGCCTTATACTGCAAAGACAGTTGCTAAGCAGGCAAAAGTTTCTTATTCAAAATCTCGTTTAACAACAAGTCCTGAGTATAATATAAATTTGGGATCTTTTTATATTGCAGGTTTAATTCTTGATTATGATGGATCCTACCCTTTCGCTGTAGCAGCATATAATGCAGGACCAAAAAGAGTGAAGTATTGGAAAAAAATAAATAAAGATCCTCAAAAGAAACAAATCGATTATGTTGATTGGGTAGAACTTATTAAGTTTAAAGAGACCAGAAACTATGTTCAGAGGGTTATGGAGAATTACAATGTTTATAGATACATTTTGTCTCAAAAACCAATATTTTTAAAAGATTTTTTTAGAAATAATCCGCTCTATTAGTGGCGGAAGGAGAGGGATTCGAACCCTCGGTACACCTTTTCAAGCGTACGGCGGTTTAGCAAACCGCTGGTTTAAACCAGCTCACCCATCCTTCCACGATAATATGTGTAACTTGAAATCATTGAATATTCAATCATATTCAAGTAATTTCTCCAAAATATGAAAAACAAATATTCAGTATTCTCTCTAATAAAAAATGCTTTATCACAGCATGAGAATTGGAAACAAGCTTGGGGAAATCCAGAGCCAAAAAAAGAATACGAAGCTATTATTGTGGGTGGTGGTGGACACGGTTTAGCTACTGCTTATTATTTAGCAAAGAAACATAATTTAAAAAATATTGCAGTCTTAGAAAAAGGTTGGATTGGTGGTGGAAATACAGGGCGTAACACTACAATCATTAGATCAAATTATTTATGGGATGCTAGTGCTGGTTTATACGATCATGCGCTTAAACTATGGGAAAATTTATCTCAAGAGCTAAACTACAATGTGATGTTCAGTCAAAGAGGTGTAATGAATTTAGCTCACAATCTTCAAGATGTAAGAGATTTAAAAAGAAGAACACATGCCAATAGACTAAACGGAATTGATGCTGTTTGGTTAAATACTGAGGAAGTTAAAAAATTTTGCCCAATTATAAATACATCACCTGATATCAGATACCCTGTTTTGGGTGGAACGTTACAAAGAAGAGCGGGAACTGCAAGACATGATGCTGTTGCCTGGGGTTATGCAAGAGGCGCAAGCGAAATGGGTGTTGATATAATTCAAAACTGTGAAGTTAAAGGAATAAAGAGAAATGGAGATAGAGTTGAAGGATTAGAAACCACTAAAGGATTTATAAAAACTAATAAAATTGGAGTTGTTGCAGCAGGCCACTCAAGTGTAATTGCAAATATGGCTGGATTGAAACTTCCTCTTGAGAGTAAACCATTACAAGCGTTGGTTTCAGAGCCAGTAAAACCAATTATTGATACTGTTGTAATGTCAAATGCTGTTCATGCTTATGTAAGTCAATCGGATAAAGGCGAATTAGTTATAGGTGCGGGAACAGATTCATATGTTTCATATACACAAAGAGGTAGTCATAATATTGTAGAAGAAACTTTAAAGGCTATTCTAGAGCTCTACCCTATTTTTAGTAGAATGAAAATGTTAAGACAATGGGGAGGAATTGTTGATATATGTCCAGATGCAAGTCCTATTATAAGTAAAACTAATATAAAAGGTTTATATTTTAATTGTGGTTGGGGTACCGGTGGTTTTAAAGCTACTCCAGGATCGGGAGATTTGTTTGCGCACACAATCGCAAATGATGAGCCACATAAATTAAATGCAGCATTTAATTTAAATAGATTTGTAAGCGGTGATCTTGTTGATGAACATGGTGCTGCAGCAGTTGCACATTAGTAATGTTTTTAATTAATTGTCCATTTTGTGGAGAGAGAGATCAAAGTGAATTTTCTTCAGGTGGCGAAGCTCATATAGTTAGACCAAAACAACCAACTGAACTTAGCGATGATGAATGGGCGGAATATCTATTTATGAGAAAAAATATTAAAGGTATTCAATTTGAAAGATGGAATCATGTTCACGGATGCAGAAAATGGTTCAACGTCGTTAGAGACACATCGAATGATAAAATATTATCTGTTTATAAAATGGGTGAAAAACCTCCTGTTAATTATAAGTAATGCCCAATTATAGAATTCATAAAACCGAATATATTGATGAAACTAAGAGAGTTTCGTTTAAATATGATGGCAAGACTTACTTTGGATATGAGGGTGATACCTTGGCATCCGCACTTTTGGCAAATGGTATTCATTTAGTCGGTAGAAGTTTTAAATATCACAGACCAAGGGGTATAGTTTCTTGTGGAGCAGAAGAGCCTAATGCAATTTGTCAAATTGGTAGTAAAAAAGACCTAACAGAACCAAATGTAAGAGCTACCGAGTTAGAATTGTATGAAGGATTAGAAGCAAGTTCTCAAAATTGCTGGCCTAATGTAAAATTTGACATTGGAGGTATTAATAATTTTATGTCACCGTTAATTCCTGCAGGCTTTTATTATAAAACATTTATGTGGCCAAAGAGTTTTTGGAAAAAAGTATATGAACCATTAATACGATTATCTGCGGGTTTGGGAAAATCTCCTACAGAACCAGATCCTGATATCTATGATCACAAATATGTTCACTACGATGTATTAGTTATTGGTGGTGGAGTTTCAGGTATTATTGCTGCAAAAATGGCTGCAAAAAATAATTTAAAAACTTTATTAGTAGATGACAAAAAAATACTAGGTGGTTCTACAATTTATCAAAACAATGAGTCTATTAAGATTGATGATAAATTATCAAGTGAATGGTTAAAAAATGAAATTCAAGAAATTAAAAAATTAAGTAATTTAACAATTAAGACAAGAACAAGTATTGCAGCTTATCATGGATACAATTTTCTTTTAGCTAAAGAAAATTTAACAGATCATTTACCAGAGGAAAAAAAGGAAAATAAGATTAGACAACGATTATGGAAAATAAGAGCAAAAAAAGTTGTAATTGCAACTGGATCAATTGAAAGACCACTTGTATTCAATAATAATGATAGACCAGGAATATTATTATCTAATTCTATAAACAAATATTTAGATTATTATGGCGTTACCTGTGGAGAAAATATAATATTATTTACAAATAATGATAGTGCATACGAAACTTCAATTTCACTTCATAAAAAAGGTATAAAGAATATAATTGTTGATTTAAGAAAATCTGCTAGCTCTGAATTAATCAAACAAGCAGAAAGTCTAGGAATAAAAATCTACTTCAATCATGTTGTAACAAATACTTTTGGATACAGAAAAATAAATTCATTAGAAATCATGAAACTATCGGAAGATGGAAATACGACTGTAGGCAATAAAATTAGATTAAGTTGTGACTGTTTAGGAATGAGTGGTGGATGGACACCTATGGTGCATATGCATACTCAATCTGGAGGTAAATTAGATTTTAGAGATGAAGACCAAGTATTCTTACCAAAAGAAAATAGCGAAGATCAAATTTCTGTTGGTTCATGCAATGGAGATTTTGATTTAGAAAATATTATAGATAAAACAGTCAATAAAATTAATAAATTCTTAGATATAGATAATCAAGATTACCAGGATACAAATATAATTTGCTCTAAAGAAAATGATAAAAGAAATATATGGCTTTTACCAAATAAAATACCTTTAGGTAAAACAAAATGCTTTATAGATTTTCAAAATGACTCAACTGCAAAAGATATTAAATTAGCCTTAAAAGAAGGTTTTAGATCAATTGAACATGTAAAAAGATATACAACGACTGGTATGGCTACAGATCAGGGAAAGTTATCTAATATGCACGCACTTGGGATTATAGCTGATACAGCTGGTGTAAAAATGGGTACATTGGGAACAACTACATTTAGGCCTCCATTCACACCATTAACTTTCGGAACACTAGTTGGGAGAAATGTTGGAAAATTTTTTGAAGTAGTAAGAAAAACATCCATGCATGAATGGCATGTGGAAAATAATGCAGAATTTGAAAATGTTGGTCAGTGGAAAAGACCCTGGTACTATGCAAAAAAAGGAGAAAATATGCATGATGCTGTTCAAAGAGAAAGTAAAGCGGCACGTGACAGTGCGGGAATCTTAGACGCATCAACTCTAGGAAAAATTGATATCCAAGGAACAGATGCATCCGAATTTTTAAATCGAGTTTACACAAATGCTTGGTCAAAACTTGCAATCGGAAAATGTAGATACGGACTTATGTTAAACGAGGATGGTATGGTTTATGACGACGGTGTTACTACAAGAATATCTGAAAATCATTATCTAATGACAACCACCACCGGGGGGGCCGCAAATGTATTAAGCAAACTTGAGGATTATTTACAAACGGAGTGGCCAGAGTTAGATGTTTATTTAACATCAGTGACAGATCATTATTCTACAGCAAGTATTTGTGGTCCAAATTCAAAAAGAATCCTTAACAAACTTTTTCCAAATTTAGATTTAAGTGATGAAAACTTCCCTCATATGTCATTTAAAGAAGATAAAATTGAAAATATAAATTGTAGAATAATGAGAATAAGTTTTACAGGTGAACTAAGCTATGAAATTAACATAGAGTCGAAATATGGACATTCATTATGGAAAATGTGTATAGAAGCTGGGAAAGAGTTTAATTTGACACCTTATGGTACCGAAACAATGCACCTACTCAGAGCTGAAAAAGGTTTCATTATTGTTGGACAAGATACAGACGGCACAATGACTCCTTCAGACTTACAGATGGATTGGATTGTAAGTAAAAAGAAATATGACTTCATTGGTAAAAGATCTTTATATAGAAGTGATACTATTAGAGAAGATAGAAAGCAATTGGTAGGACTACTTACAGATGATCCAAAAGAAATTTTGGAAGAAGGAGCTCAAATTGTTTCAGACGTTAAATCAAAGCCTATAGATATGCTAGGACATGTAACTTCCAGCTATTTTAGTCCAAACCTAAATAAATCAATTGCCTTGGCTGTAGTTAGGAGTGGAAAAACAATGAAAGGTCAAAAATTAATTATTCCAATGGAAAACAAAAATATTAATGTGACCGTTTCTGACACAATTTTTTTAGATAAGGAGAATAAAAGACTAAATGCTTGACATTTTACATCCAAATATTTCGAATATTAATAAAAACAATATCGATATTAATTTATCTGAAGAAAAAATTAAAATTAATATCAGGGGAAAAAATAAAGAATTTTTTACCAAAGTGGGTAAAATTCTATCTATTATTTTACCTACTGAGTCAAATACCAGTTCATCAAATGAAAACTATGATGTTTTGTGGCTAAGTCCGGATGAATGGATGATAAATTTTGATGAAAATAAAAATTCAAATATTTTTGATCAACTTTATAAAGATATTTCGTCTTTAAATTTTGGATCAATTACTGATATCTCTTCACAATTAATTTGCATAAATATAAAAGGAGAAAATATATTTGAATTATTATCATCTGGATCACCTTTTAATTTCGAAAAATTTAAAAATAATGTTGGTTCATCAACACAAACGATAGTAAATCATATTGATGTAATTCTTCATCACAAGTCAAAGAATAATGTTAATTTATTTGTAAGAAGATCGTTTTCAGAACACCTTTATGAATGGTTAGTTGATAGCTCTAATTTTGTCTAATTTATAATTCAAATAAAAATAAGTATAACCAAGATACATCAGAGAGAAAATCCAATTGAATATTACCCATAACCAAAAAAATTCAGAAAAGTCAGAATTAAAATAAATTGCAGTATAAAATACGACAAATGGAAAAATTCCATTTCGGCAAATATTAGCAATTAATGCGTTTTCAGCTTTTTTTAAAGCCATAAAAAAACCATTTGATAAAAAAAATATTGGATAAGCTGGTAGCACAAAGGCTGAAATCTCTAAATATAATTTTCCAAATTCAACGACCTCTAAATCTTTTGAAAATAATTTTGTTATCATTTCAGCACCAAAATAAATAATAAAAGAAGAAATAATCATTATAATGAAAGCATATTTTATAGCTTGGAAGTACGTTTCTTTAATTCTTAAAATATTTCGTGCACCAAAATTTTGAGCAATAATTGTGATAATTGCTGTATTTATTCCCAAGATTGGCAATAAAACCACTTGTTCTATTTTGGTGCCAGCTCCATAACCAGCTGCTGCATATTCTCCTGATAAACCTGCATATTTGAATACAATAGCAGAAGCAATAGAATAACCGCAAATTGAAATTATTATTGGCATAGATTGAAAAAAAATATTTTTTAAAAAAAAAAATTTAGGAATAAAATAAGAAATAAGTATGTTTTTAATTAATTTACTTTTTAAAACTTTTTTAAATATGATTAAAAAAGCGACCGTTTGAGCAATTAGAGTTGCTATTGCAATACCCTTCATACCCAAAGCTGGTATGAAATAAAATCCAAATATTAAAATTGGATTTAACAATATGTTTAAAAAAAAAGATAATATTAAAGCATTTCTATAAGTTTTCGTATCGCCTTCTGCATGAAGTAATGAATTTAATGCAACAACTAAAATAAAAATAAACGAACCAAGAAAAATGATATCTGTATATTGTAAGCCAAGATTTATTACCTCGTTAGTTGAACCCATTATTGAAAAAAGGTTTGATGCATAATTTAAACCAATAAAAGTAATCAACAGAATTATCAAAAAAGAAAAGAAAATTAATTGGCAGAAATAAATTGAAGCATTTTTATTATTTTTTTCTCCAATGCTATTACCTATCAGTGATGTACCTGCAACTGTGATACCAATAGATGAGGCAATAATAATAAAATAAATTGGAAAAGATTTTGTTAAAGCTGACAAAGCTTCAGGTGATATTTTTCCTGCAAAATATGTATCTGCAATATTATATAACGTTTGAAAGAGTGTACCTACAGATGCAGGTATCGCTAATTTTTTAATTAATTCTCTGATGTCATCACTTAATATATTCATGATATTATTTTTTTGAATTTACCATTTGATTGTGCCTCATTGTGAAACGTTTTATTTGATCATTTGTCAATTTATCAAAACAATTTGGACATGATAAGCCTACTTTATACTTTTTTGATTTGGTTAGTTTTTTATGCAATGGCATTCTACAACCACCACAAACAGTATAATTTCCAATTTCTAGGTTTTTTTTAATAGTAACTCTTTTATCAAAAACAAAACATTCACCATTCCACTTGCTTTTTTTTGGATCAGTTTTGTTAAGATAATTTAGGATACCACCCTTAAGCATATAAACATTTTTAAAACCTTTATTATTAAGATAATTAGACGCTTTTTCACACCTGATACCTCCGGTGCAAAACATCCCTATTGATTCATCTTTATTAAATTTTGATAAATAATTTTTAAAATCTCTAAAATTTTTAGTTTCTGGATTAAGAGCATTTTTAAATGTACCAATCTTATATTCAAAAGGTTTTCTGGCATCAATCAGTTTAATATTTTTTTTAGATATAAATTCGTCCCATTTTTTAGGTGATAAATATTTCTTATTAAAAAAATTTTTAAAATTAATTTTTTCATTAATTGGAACTACTTCATCTTTTATTTTAACTTTATTTTTTGTGTATGGTAATATTTTTGAGTTAAATTTATTTTGAATATCAAATCTATCAATTGATAAGATATTCTTTATTTTTGTAATTGTAAGTTTAATTTTTTTATGACTACCTGATATTGTACCATTAATTCCTTCAGGAGATAATATTATAAGACCTTTAATATCAAGCTTATTAGTTTCTTTTAAAATATTTTTTTTAATAATTTTTAATTTATTAAGTTTTGATATTTTATAAAAAGATAGGATTTCAAACATAATTACCAACAAACTGTAAAACCATCACCAATTGGTAAAATATACTTATTAATAGGTGATTTTTTTATGTATTTATTAAATTCTCTTAATTTTATAGTTAATTTGTCTTTTATCTTTGGATTTGCAACATCTCCTTTCCAAAGTGTATTATCAATTAAAATTATACCCTTTTTGCTTTTTAATTTAAGAGACTGATTAAAATAATTTATATAATTTTCTTTATCTGCATCAATTAATATCACGTCATATTTTTCCTTTTTCTTAATTAGATTTTCAAGAGCAATTTTTCCATTTTCACAAATAAGATTTATTTTTTTATCTTGCTTTGCTTCTTTAAAAAACTTAATTGCCTCATTGTTAGTTTTTAAATTTTTATCTATACCAATTAATTTGCAATTCTTAGGTAAGGCAAGTGCAGCAGATAAAATGCTGTAACCTGTAAAAGTGCCAATTTCTAAATATGATTTATAGTTATTAATTTTTATGATAAATTGTATGAAGTTAGCTTGTAGAATTGAAATTTGTAATTTTTTAATATGACCAAGTTTTTCGTTATATTTTAATAATTTTTTTTGTACTTTGTGAAGATTATTTGTATGTGAAAAAATATAATTGATCATATTTTGATCAATTATGAAATTTTTATCCATTCAACTTTTCTTTTAATATTTTGTTTATTAATTGAGGATTGCCTTTTCCTTTACTTTCTTTCATGGCTTGACCAACAAAAAAACCAAATAATTTATCTTTACCAGATTTATATTCAGCAACCTTATCTGAATTATTTTCAATAACTTTATTTATCAATTCCTCTATCGCTTTTGGATCGCTTTCTTGTTTTAAACCTTTTTCTTTTACTATTATTAATGGATCTTGATCTCCATCTATCATTTGTTCAAAAACCGTTTTAGCTATTTTTCCTGATATAGTTCCATCTTTTATAAGGTTTATAAGTTTTGATAGATTTTTAGCACTAACTGGACTTTGAGATATTTCTAAATTTTTTTCATTTAAAACTGCAAATAATTCACCTGTAATCCAGTTTGTTGTTAATTTAACATCTGAATTTTTTATAACTTCTTCAAAGAAATTTGATGTTTCAATATCAGATACCAAAATTGTTGCTTCATATGGTGAAAGATTAAATTTATCTATAAATCTTTTTTTCTTTTCATCTGGTAATTCAGGTATATCTGATTTTATTTTTTCAATTAACTCTTGGCTTATTTCAAGCGGTAATAGATCTGGATCAGGAAAATATCTGTAATCATGCGCGTCTTCTTTTGATCTCATAGATCTTGTCTCATTTCTTTTAGTGTCAAAAAGTCTTGTCTCTTGATCTATTTCTTTCCCCTCCTCTAACAAATCTATTTGTCTATTTGCTTCTGATATTATTGCCATTTGCATATATTTTATTGAATTAACATTTTTAATTTCACACCTGGTGCCGAATTCAGTTTCCCCTTTTAATCTTACTGATACATTAACATCTGCCCTCAAAGAACCTTCTTCCATATTGCCATCACATGTTCCTAAATATCTCATTATCGATCTTAATTTTTTTATATAAACGTTGACTTCATCTGGAGATCTCAAATCAGGCTTACTCACTATTTCCATTAAAGCCACTCCAGATCTATTTAAATCAACTAATGTATTATTTGGATCAATATCATGAATACTTTTACCTGCATCTTGCTCTAAGTGTAATCTTTCAATTCCAATTTCTTTTTGACCATTCGGCATATCTAAAATTACTTTTCCTTCACCGACAATTGGATATTTGTATTGAGAGATTTGATATCCTTGAGGTAAATCTGCATAAAAATAATTTTTTCTATCAAAGACAGATTTTTTATTTATTTTGGCTTTAAGTCCTATTCCAGTTTTAATTGCTTGTTCAATACAAAATTCATTTATAACTGGTAACATTCCTGGAAATGCTGCATCTACGAGACTAACTTGTGTGTTTGGTTCTGCACCAAATTTTGTTGATGATTGAGAGAAAAGTTTTGACTCTGAAGTAACTTGAGCGTGCACTTCTAAACCAATTATCACTTCATATTGTTTATTTTCTCTTTCAATAAGATATTCACTATTTTTACTCACTTAACCACCAGTCTGAAATATCATTTTTAAAATTAATCTTATCTTCTAATGCATAAGAAATATTAAGTATATTTTGTTCATCAAAAGGTTTTCCAATTACTTGAAGGCCTAAAGGATAATTATTTTTATCTTTACCAGCTGGTATAGAAATACCTGGTAAACCCGCTAGATTTATTGGAACTGTAAATATATCATTTAAATACATTGATACTGGATCATTTGTTTTTTCACCAATTTTAAATGCTGAGCTTGGAGTAGATGGAGTTAAAATTGCATCAACTTTAGAAAAGGCATCATCAAAATCTTTTTTTATTAATTGTCTTACTTTCTGCGCTTTTAGATAATAGGCATCATAGTAACCAGAAGATAAAACATAAGTTCCAATCATAATTCTTCTTTTAACTTCATCACCAAAACCTTCAGATCTAGTTTTTTCGTACATTTCTATTAAATTTTGACCAGGAGATCTAAATCCATATTTAACACCATCATATCTTGCTAGATTTGAAGATGCTTCAGCTGGTGCAACAATATAATAAGTTGGTAATGCGTAATTAGTATGTGGAAGCGAAATATCGATAATTTCTGCTCCGCAATCTTTTGCATATGAGATACCATTTTTCCATAGCTGTTCAATTTCGTCAGGCATATTGTCAACTCTATATTCTTTAGGAATACCAATTTTCTTTCCTTTAATATCTTTTGATAATTCTTTTGAATAAGAATTTCTTTTGTAATCAATTGAAGTTGAATCTTTTTGATCAAATGAAGAGATCACCTCTAAAAGCATAGAACAGTCTCTTACATTTTTCGTCATAGGTCCTGCTTGGTCTAAAGATGAAGCAAATGCTACAATTCCATAACGAGAACAACTTCCATATGTAGGTTTAAGTCCAACAGTTCCTGTAAATGATGCTGGTTGACGAATAGATCCACCTGTATCTGTTCCAATGGTAACTGGAGTTAAATTTGCAGCGACAGCTGCAGAAGAACCTCCTGAAGATCCACCAGGGACTAAATTTTCTCCTACCGGATTTTGAACATTTCCAAAAAAACTAGTTTCATTTGAAGAGCCCATAGCAAATTCATCACAATTAAGTTTACCAAGAAGTATTGCTCCTTGACTCCACAAATTTTGAGTAACTGTAGACTCATATGTGGGAACGAAGTTATTTAATATTTTGCTACCTGCTGTTGTTCTAACTCCATTTGTACAAAATAAATCTTTAACAGCAATGGGAATACCTGGTAGTTTTAAATCAAAGTTAGGATTAGAATCAAATTTCTTTGATTGATCTATTGCTTTTTCAAAATTATCCGTAACATAAACATTTAATTTTTTTGATTTTTCAGCACGGTCTATAAATGCTTTTGTAATTTCCCCTGAAGATAGTTTTTTTTCTTTTATATTCGATGTTAATTCGAATAAACTTTGACTTGTTATATCTGACATTATTCAACAACCTTTGGTACAACAAAAAAATCTTTATTTTCTTCAGGAGAGTTTTTTAAAATTTTTTCTCTAATATTTTCTGATTTAATTTCATCTTTTCTAAATCTTAGGGTGGTTTCAGCAATTGATGTTAAGGCTTGAACATTATCAGTATTTAATTCATTTAATTTTTCTATAAATTCAAATATATTATTTAAGTCGCCCTTTAATTTATTAGCTTTTTCATCATCAATAGAAATTCTTGCTAATTTAGAAATGTGCTTTACTGTTTTAAGATCTATACTCATATGGTAAAAATATTGCCGCAAACTATCACTTAAGTAAATAATATACAATATGATCACAATTGAGGAATTTAAAAAGAAACAGCTAAATACATCTAGATTAATTGGTCTTGATTTAGGTTCAAAGAGAATTGGTGTAGCTATATGTGATGAAAATCAAAAAATTGCCACACCGCTTAAAACAATAAACAAATCCAAATTTGAAGATCTTATCAATGAATTAGAGGATATTATTAAAGAAAATAATATTAAAGGAATAATTATTGGAAATCCAATTAATATGGATGGTAGCTTAGGTAAATCCTCTCAATCAGTAAATGATGTGTCAAAAGCAATATCAAAAGAAATTGATCTTCCAATAAGTCTTTGGGATGAAAGATTATCAACAGTTGGAGCGTTTAAATTAACTGAAAATTTAGGTATTAACGTAACTAAAAGAGAAAAAAATATAGATAAAAATGCTGCTGCATTTATCTTACAGGGTGCCATAGATTTTATTAATAATTAATACTTGCATTAATCAACTTTTGTGGCTATAGAGTTGGTTTTAATGGCAATTAAAACCAAAGCTATTAAAATTTCTCAAAAACATCTCCTAGGTATTCAAGATTTATCAATAAATGATGTTAATTTAATCTTAAAAGAAGCTGAAAAATTTATTGAATTAAACAAAAGCAAAAATAAAAAATTAGATTTACTTAAGGGGAAAACTCAAATTAACCTCTTTTTTGAACCATCAACAAGAACACAAAGCTCATTTGAGCTAGCAGGAAAAAGATTAGGTGCAGATGTTATGTCAATGAATATAACAAACTCAGCAATTAAAAAAGGTGAAACGCTAATAGACACTGCAATGACATTAAATGCAATGCATCCTGATATAATAGTTATTAGACATCAAGATTCAGGAGCTTGTAATCTTTTATCTCAAAAAGTTAATTGTGCTGTTTTAAATGCTGGTGATGGAAGGAGAGAGCACCCTACGCAAGCATTACTTGATGCATTAACTATATTGAATAGGAAAAAAAAAATTCAAGGATTAAAGGTTGCAATTTGTGGAGATATTCTACATTCAAGAGTAGCAAGATCTAATATTTACTTGCTAAACATGTTGGGTGCCGAAGTTAATATTGTAGCTCCTTCAAACCTTTTACCAAAAGATATAGAAAAATTTGGGGTTAATATTTTTTCAGATATGAAGAAAGGTGTAAAAGATTGCGACATAGTAATGATGCTTAGACTTCAAAATGAAAGAATGAGTAGTTCATTCCTGTCATCTAATAGAGAGTATTATGAATACTATGGACTAACACAGGATAAATTAGAATACGCAAAATCAGATTCAATTATTATGCATCCTGGTCCAATGAACCGCGGTATTGAAATTGATACAAAACTAGCTGATGACACCAATATGAGTGTTGTAAAAGAACAAGTTGAATTAGGTGTTGCGATAAGAATGGCATGTTTAAAAATTTTTTGTGAATGATGAAAAAGAAATACTTTATTAACGCAAATATAATTGATCCTCATAACAACATAAGTGAGATAGGAGGATTAATAATAGGAGAAGATGGAAAAATTGAAGGTGTTGGAAAAAAGGTGAATAAAAACAACATTCCTAGTAGAGAAAAAGTTATTGATTTAAAAGAGAATTATATTTTCCCAGGTATAGTTGATATGAGAGTATTTGTGGGTGAACCAGGTTATGAATATAAAGAAAATTTCAGAACTTTGAGCAATGCTGCATTATCCGGGGGAGTAACCTCAGTTGTAACAATGCCTAATACTGATCCAATAATCGACAACGTTTCAATAGTAGATTTTTTAAAAAGACGAGGCAGAGATAAATCAAAAATAAATATATTTCCCACAGCATCTCTAACAAAGGGTGCTGAAGGTACAAATATGACAGAGTTTGGTCTTCTGCAAAGTAAAGGGATAATAGCATTTACAGATGGAATTAGAACAATTCAGAATACAAGAGTTATGTCCAGAATAATGAATTCAGCAAAAGATTTAGGATCTTTAATAATGCAACATGCGGAAGATCAAGAATTAGCTGAAAATGGCATTATAAATGATGGAATAATTTCGACAAAACTTGGTTTGCAAGGTATCCCAGAAATAGCTGAACTAATAATTATAGAGAGAGATTTAACATTATTAGAAGAATATAATTGTCGTTATCACATTTCTCAGATTTCATCAGGAAAAGCAGTTGAAATAATCAGAGATAGAAAAGATAAAGTAAGATTCTCCTGTGGGGTATCAATAAATAATTTATCTTTAAATGAAAATGATATTGGTGACTTTAGAACTTTTTTAAAATTATCTCCGCCACTCAGGACTGAAGACGATAGATTAAGTTTAGTGCAAGGATTAAATGATGGTACAATCGATGTAATAGTTTCAGATCACAAACCTGAAGATGAAGAGCAAAAAAGATTAACATTTGCTCAAGCCGCAACAGGAGCAACTGGTATTGAAACGTTATTATCTTTGTCATTAGAATTATATCACAATGGATCTGTAAAACTTGAAAAAATTATTGCTGCATTAACCTCCAATCCATCAAAAATTTTGAAAATTAATAAAGGTAATTTATCTGTAGGTAATGATGCAGATTTCTGTATTGTAGATATAAATAAACCTTGGATAGTAAAGCAAGAAAATTTGGTTTCTAAATCAAAAAATACGTCAATTGAAAATAAGAGATTACAAGGAAAAGTAACCAATACATTCGTAAAAGGACAAGAGCTTTACAATATTTAAATGGAAATATTTTTTTTATCACTTTTATCATATTTATTAGGTTCTATTCCTTTTGGTTTTTTATTAACAAAAATTTTTTTAAAAAAAGACATAAGAGAAACAGGATCGGGTAATATAGGCGCCACCAATGTTTTAAGAACTGGCAATAAATTTTTAGGTTACTCAACTTTATTACTAGACATTTTAAAAGCGGTTTTGCCAATAATTTATGTTAAGTTAAATTATCCAGAATTTATTTACATTTGTTCATTATCTGTTTTTTTAGGACATGTTTTTCCAATATGGTTAAAATTTAAAGGTGGTAAAGGTGTTGCAACATATGTTGGAATTTTGATTATTTTAAATTATTTTTTGGGTATTGTTTTTGGTATTGTTTGGGTAATTACATATTTAATTTCTAAATACTCATCATTAGGATCAATTCTTGGATCATTAAGTGTTCCTATTTTCATATTTTTTTATAGTAATGATAACATTATGTTTTACTTCATAATGTTTATTTTAATTTTTTACACTCATAGAGAAAACGTTAAACGCTTGATAAATAAAGAAGAAACTAAGACAAAAATTTAATAATTTGACAGTTTAACTGTTTTAAGTACGTTCTCTAAATATGAATCTAGTAATTGTTGAGAGTCCAGCAAAAGCAAAAACAATTAATAAATATTTAGGATCAGATTATACAGTTCTTGCAAGCTATGGACATATAAGAGATCTGCCTTCGAAAAATGGTTCTGTTGATCCTGAAAATGATTTTAAAATGATTTGGGAAGTAGATAGTTTTTCAAAAAAATATTTAAAAGAAATTACAGATAGTGCTAAAGATTCAAAAAAAATTATTCTAGCTACTGACCCTGATAGAGAAGGTGAAGCAATAGCCTGGCATGTAAAAGAGTTTCTTGAAGAAAAAAAATTATTAAAAAATAAAGAAGTTGAAAGAGTTGTTTTCAACGAAATAACAAAAAAAGCAGTTACAAATGGAATAGATAATCCAAGAAAAATAGAGCCACATTTAGTTGATGCTTATATGGCAAGAAGAGCTCTAGATTATCTAGTAGGTTTTAATATCTCCCCCATTCTATGGACAAAATTACCAGGTTCTAAATCTGCTGGTCGAGTTCAGTCTGTAGCTCTAAGACTTTTAACCGAAAGAGAACAGGAAATAGAAGTTTTTCAACCTAAAGAATTTTGGACTTTAAATATAATTTTTAAAAATAACAAAAATGAAAAAATAAATACAACTATTTCACAATTAGATGGAAATAAGGTTGAGAAATTTTCATTTAAAAACAAACAAGATATTAACGACGCTTTATCAAAAATAAAAAATAAAAAATATAATATAACAGATATAAGTTCAAAAACTTATAACAGAAATCCATCAGGACCTTTTACTACATCGACATTACAACAAACAGCATCGAGTAAACTTGGTTTTGGAGCATCAAGGACAATGCAAATTGCTCAAAGACTATATCAAGGAATTGATATTGAAGGTGAGACCGTAGGATTAATTACTTATATGAGAACAGATGGAACTAATATTTCAAAAGATGCGATAACATCTTTCAGAGATTTTATAATGCAGAATTATGGTGATAAATATTTACCAGAACAACCTCTAAATTATAGTGGCAAAAAAGCAAAGAATGCTCAAGAAGCTCACGAAGCTATACGTCCAACAGAAATAATTCGAAAACCAGAAGATATGAAAAAATACTTAAGCACTGATCAATATAAACTTTATAATTTAATATGGTCTAGATCTTTATCATCACAAATGCAGTCAGCTAAATTTGATAGAAAAACTATTACCATCAACTCAGATGATGATAAAAATATATTCAAAGCTAGTGGTTCAACATTAAAATTTGATGGTTTCCTTAAACTATATAAGATCAATGAAAATGATGATGACAATGAAAATATTTTGCCAGATGTTGAAAAAGGTGATGTAATGTTTGAAGATCATATTGATGAACAGCACTATACGCAACCACCACCTAGATATTCAGAGGCAAGTCTAGTTAAAAAATTAGAGGAGCTAGGAATTGGAAGACCATCTACTTATGCAAGTATTATTTCAGTAATAGCTAATAGAGGTTATGCTGACATAAATAATAAAAGATTTTTCCCAACCGATAGAGGGAAATTACTTTCTGCATTTTTAGAAAAATTATTTACCAAATATGTTGATTATGATTTTACTGCAAAATTAGAAGATCAATTAGATGATATAACTTCAGGTAAAGAAAATTGGATAAAAGTTTTAGAGAATTTTTGGAAAGACTTTAATTCTAATGTTTCAGGTGTGAAAGAAAAAAGGACCAGAGAAGTATTAGACCTATTAAATGAAAGTCTTGGATCACTAATATTTGAGGTCGATAAGGATGGAAATATTGATAGAAAATGCAAGCTTTGTGAATCTGGGCAATTAAGTTTAAAAAATAGTTTTAGAGGTGGTGCTTTTATTGGGTGTTCAAATTATCCAAACTGCAAATTTACAAGACCACTATCAAAATCTAAAGCAGCACAACAATTGACACTAGCAGAACCTAAATTCATTGGAAAAAATGATAAAGGTAAAGATATTTATCTTAAAAATGGAAGATTTGGCCCATATTTGCAATTTGAAAAAGAAATCATAGAGGAAGATGAAAAAACTAAAAAGAAAAAAAGAAAATTAAAGAAAGAAGAAAATAATTTAAAAAATGTTTCTATCCCTAAAGGAATTGAGATTGAAAATCTTGATTTAGAAAAGGCAAAATACTTATGCTCATTACCATTAAGTTTAGGTAAAAATCCTGAAAATGACAAAGATATTACTGTGAATGTTGGAAGATTCGGTCCTTACCTTAAATGTGAAAATAAATCTGCTAGACTAGAAAATGTGGACGAATTATTCACAATTGGATTAAATAGAGCTGTTACATTAATTGCTGAAGCTAAACCAGGAAGAATTTCATCATCTATGATAAAAGATTTAGGAGAGCACCCTGAAGATAAAAAGCCAGTTAGAGTCATGAAAGGTCAGTATGGACCTTACATTAAATACAAATCTTTAAACGCGACTATACCTGAAGAAAAAGATCCTGTTGAATTAACTATGGAAGAAGCATTAATTTTAATTGAGAAAAGAAAAGAATACGATAGAAATAAAAAGAAAAAGAAAGGCAAATAATGTCGGCAGATGAAAATTTAAAGAATTTAAATATCAAATTACCAAAAGCTAATAATCCTGTTGGATCATATGCTGCTACAAGAATATCTGGAAATTTACTATACATATCTGGTCAAATATCAATTGATGAGAATGGAAAATTAATTAAGGGAAAACTTGGAAAAGATTTTAATACTGAACAAGGTTATGAGGCAGCTAAAAGATGTGCATTAAGTATAATATCCCAAGCAAAAAAAGCATGTGGTGATGATTTATCCAAAATTAAATCATGTTTAAAACTTACTGGATATGTTAATTCTACTGATGATTTTACTGAGCAACCAAAAGTCATAAATGGAGCCTCAGATCTAATAAAAAGTATATTTGATGAAGCTGGCTCGCATGCAAGAGCTGCTGTCAGCACTAATAGTCTTCCATTGGGTGTTGCAGTTGAAGTTGATGCAATATTTGATCTTAATTAATTATCTACCAATACTAAAATAATTTATTTTATTTTTTTTCATTTCAGAAGTTGAGTAAAGATTTCTCATATCAAAAACTTTAAAGTTTCTTTTTTTTGTTATTTTTTTAAAGTTGATTTGTTTAAATTCATTCCATTCTGTATGAATAATTATTAAATCTGCACTTTTACAAGCATCTTTTACATTTTCAAAAAAATTTATATTTTTAGATTTAAATTCCTTTTTCTTACCTGTTGGTTCATAATAATTTATATATGCACCTTTTCTTGATAAAGCTGGTATCATTTTTAATGAAGAAGATTCTCTCATATCGTCAGTGCCAGGTTTAAAAGTGACGCCCAAAAATGTAATATTTTTATGTTTAATTTTATTATTCATTATTTTGTTAATTTTATTTAATAATAAATTAGATCTTTTATCATTTGAATTAATTACAGATTTTACAACTGAAAGATTTGTTTTAAACATTCGGCCAGTTGAAACAAGTGCCCTTGTATCCTTTGGAAAACATGATCCACCATAAGCAGGTCCGGCACGTAGAAATCTGCTCCCAATTCTTTCATCTAAACCCATACCAATTGCAACATCTTTAACGTCTATGTTTGATTTCTCACATAAATTCGCTATTTCATTAATAAATGTAATTTTAGTCGCTAAAAAAGCGTTTGATGCATATTTAATTAATTCAGCTGATCTTCTAGAAGTATGAAAATATCTTCCACCCTTCTTAATTAAAGGAAGATATAATTTTTTCATAATTTTATTTGCTTTGTTACTACCAGTGCCTACTACAACTCTATCTGGAAATTGAAAATCTCTTATAGCTTCACCTTCTCTTAAAAATTCTGGATTAGATACAACATCAAACTTATTTTTATTTTTATTTGATTTTAAGATTTTTGTAATTTTATCACCTGTCGTAACAGGGACAGTAGATTTAGTAACTATTATTTTATACCTGTTAAGATTAGACTTTATACTTTTGGTAACATTAAATACATATTTCAAATCAGCTTTATTATTTTTGGTAGGAGTACCAACGCAAATAAATATGATATCTGATTTTTTTATTGAACCAGAAATATCTGATGTAAATGAAAGTCTGTTTTTTTTTAAATTTCTTACAACTAATTCTTGAAGACCAGGTTCATAAATTGGCATTATTCCTTTATTTAATTTTTCTATAATTTCTCTGTTAATATCAACACATGTAACTTTATTACCTAAGTCAGAAAAACAAGCCCCACTAACTAAACCAACATAACCGGATCCTATAATGCAAATTTTCATAGCTTAGAAATTTCAATTCCAGATTTAATAAAACCATTCATAGATCCACAATCTAAGTAATTACCTTTAAATTTATGTCCGATAAATAAATATTGATCTAATATCATTCGTCTTATTGCATCTGTAATATGTATTTCACCACCTTTACCTTTTTTTTGATTTTTTAGATAATGAAAAATGTTCTTTGATAATATGTATCTACCTATTACTGCGTTATTTGAGGGAGCATCTTTAGTATTAGGTTTTTCAATTACATCTGCAATTTTAAAATTTAATTTGTCAATATTTTTATTAATTGAATAAATTCCCCAACGATCTACATTATTTTTTTCAACTTTCATGCTGGCCATTACAGATCCTTTTAATTTTTTATGAATTTTTATCATATTTTTTGAACAATTCTTTTTCATAATTAAATCATCAGGTAACAACATTAAAAAGTAATTATTTTTTATAAACTTTTTAGTTTTAAGTACAGCATCACCAGTTCCCATGGGTTTATTTTGATAAACAAATTTAATTTTTTTTCTGTAAAAAAGGATTTTTTTGTACTCTTTAATTATTCTGGGATCTTTCTTTTTTTTTATTATTGATTTGTAAAAATTATCATTATTGAAATATTTCTTTATCATCTCTTTTTTTTTCGAAATTATAAAAATTATTTCGCTTATACCAGCCTCAATACATTCATCTAAAATATACTCAATTCCTGGTTTTCCATTTATTGGAAGCAGTTCTTTAGGAAAAACACTTGTCAAAGGTAGCAAACGTGTGCCCAAACCAGCAAGGGGAATAATAGCTTGTTTAATCATTAAGATGTTTTACTTATAATCATATTTATTAAAAATGAAAATTTTAAAAAATGTTTTTGAACTAAATAAGGCAATAAAAAATTACAAAAATGTCGGATTTGTACCTACAATGGGTGGAATTCATAAAGGCCATGTATCTTTAATAAAAATTTCACAAAAAAATAACAAAGAAACAATAGTAAGTATTTTTGTCAATCCAACCCAATTTAATCAAAAAAAAGATTTTAAAAATTACCCTAGAAATATAAAGAAAGACATTTCAATATTAAAAAAACTCAAAGTTAATTATTTGTTTTTTCCAGAGGTCAAAGAAATTTATAAAAAAAAAATGAAAAGTTTTAAACTTAATAAATCTGACGAGATTCTGTGTGCTAAATACAGAAAAGGACACTTTGAGGGCGTGTTAAATGTGATGAATAGATTGCTATCTATTGTTAAATCTAAGCATGTTTTTATGGGTGAAAAAGATTATCAACAATACATGTTAATAAAAAAAATATTAGGTAAAAAATATAAAACAAATATTGTTGGATGTCCCACCATTAGAGAAAGTAATAAAATTGCTTTATCTACAAGAAATAAATTATTAAAAAAATCATCTATAAAAATAGCCTCAAAAATAGCTATCAAATTGGATAAATTAAAAAAATTATCAAAAAAGAATAAATTTATAGATTTGTCAAAATACAAATATGAACTTGAAAATAAATTTAAGATTAAAATTGATTATCTTGAATTTAGAGATGAAAAAAAAATGAAATTAGATAATTTTAATTCTAAATATAGACTATTTATTGCCTATCACATTAATGGAGTAAGATTGATTGATAATTTTTGATTATAAAAAATAAGCTCCTACACCCAAGAAAGATACAAATCCAATTACATCTGTTATTGTTGTAACAAATACACTAGAAGAAATTGCAGGATCAATTTTCATTTTATTTAATGTAACTGGTACTAAAATACCAAAAAGACCAGCAACTATCATGGTTAAAATCATTGAAATTGAAATTATTAAGGAGAGCTGAATATCATTAAACCATAGTTGAACTATCAAAGAACTTATAATTGCAAAAATAACTCCATTTAAAACTCCAATATTAAATTCTTTAATAATATTATTCGTAAAATTATTTTTTGTTAAATCCTGTGTTGCTAAAGATCTTACTGTGACAGCTAATGTCTGCATGCCAGCGTTACCACCCATTGATGCAACGATTGGCATTAAAAAAGCTAGTACTACCATTTGCTCTATAGTGGCACCAAATAAACTAATGCAATATGTTGCTAGAAAAGCAGTAAACAAGTTTAATAACAACCAATTAAATCTTCTCTTAGTTTTTGTTATTACTCCGTCAGTTATTTCTTCGTCACCTACTCCAGCTAATCTAAGTACGTCCTCTTCAGCTTCCTCTTTTAATACTGTTAAAACATCGTCATAAGCTATCATTCCAACTAGTTTATTAGACTTATCTACTACAGCTGCTGAACTCAAATTATAATTTTCAAATAAATTACCAACTTCCTCTCTATCCATATCAACTGGTATTAAGGTTTGAGATTCAGCCATTATAGACATCATTTTTGTATCTCTTGGAGTTCTTAATACTCTTGATGAAGGAACTGTACCAATAGGTTTGAATTCTTGATCAACTATAAATATTTCTAGAAATTCCTCAGGAAGTTCTTTATTTTCTCTTAGATAGTCTATAGTTTGTCCTACAGACCAGTTGCTTGGTATAGCGGTAAATTCACGCTGCATTAATCTAGCAGCAGAATCTTCTGGATAACTTAGACTTTCAAGTAATGCAAATCGGTCTTTTGGAGGTAATGAGCTAAGGATTGTATTTTTATCTTTTTCATCTACATTTTCTAAAATCTTAATTGCATCATCTGACTCTAAATTTTTTAGGATGTTAACTATTGAATCTGATGATAGATAAGCAATCATCTCTGACTGAATTGACTCATTTAATTCAATAAAAACTTCAGGATCAACTTTGAAACTATTTAATTTTATTAAATTTTCTCTATCATTTTGGCTTAAATGTTCAATTATGTCAGCAGCATCTGCTGGATGCATAGCATTGAACGAATTTGTAATAAATCCAGCATCATTTGAGGCAATTTTATCTGTGACAACTTTGATAAATTCTTTGTTAAATTCAAAGTTAACTTTTTTATCTTTTATTTTTTTCACTATAGTCATAAAATTTACCTATAATTTAGTTGGCACTATTAATACAAAATAAAAATAATACAAATTTATAATGACAATAGAGATCAAAAAGTCAGTAAAACCAATAAAATATGAAACTGCGATAGATATACTTGAAGATAGATTGGAGCAAATCAAAGAAAATAAAAATAAAGAACTTATTTGGATACTTGAACATGAAGAGATTTATACAGGTGGAACAAGTTTTAATGATAATGAGATTTTAGACAAATCTATAAACTTTATTAAAACGAATAGAGGAGGAAAAATAACATATCATGGTCCTGGTCAATTGGTTTTTTATTTTGTGATTGACTTAAACAAAAGAGGAAAGAATATAAAAAAAATTATAACTGCAATTGAAAAGACTATTATAAATACTCTAAAAAATTACGATATAAAGTGTTTTGCTGATAGAAAAAATATTGGAATTTGGTTTGAGCACAAATCTGGTAAATTAGATAAAATTGCAGCTATAGGCATAAAGGTAAAGAAGTGGATTGCTTATCACGGTTTTGCTTTAAATATTTCTAATGATCTTAATGTATATAAAAAGATAGTTCCTTGCGGAATTAGAGATAGAGGGGTTTCAAATTTAAATAATATTAAAAAACAAAATTATAAAAATATTGAGAATGATTTGATAAAAAATTTTTTATCAAATATTAAAAATTAAGTCTTTTTGTTTTTAACATATTTCTAAAATAATCTGGAGGAGTGGCTCTAAAAGTATATTTTTTCTCATTTATTTTAAATTTTATTTCATAAGAATGTAACATTAGATTTTTATTATTTATTTTTGAGTTATTTGTTGAATTATATTTTTTATCACCAATAATGGAGTTTCCTAAATTAAATAATTGTTTTCTTAGTTGGTGTTTTCTCCCTGTAATTGGATTTAACTGAATGAAGGTTGCATTATTATTTTTATCTAAAATTTCATATTTTGTTTCAGCTTTTTCAACAATTTTTTTTTTATTTTCAAATCTTATCAAATTATCTTTTATAACACCTTTATCGATTAAAATTAATTCACCATTACATATTGCTAAATAGGTTTTATAAACCTTTCTTAATCTAAAAAGTGAAGTGAGCAGTTGGGCTGTTTCCCTATTCTTTGCAATTATAAAAACGCCAGAAGTATCCTTATCTAATCTGTGTACGGAGTAAGGCTTCTCATCTCTAAATAAATTACTTTTCGCAAATATATCAATTATATTCTTTTTAGATTTTGTACCACCCTGTACTGAAATTCCAGATTGTTTATTTAGAACAACAAAATTGTCATTATTTTCAATAATTAAATCTTCATTTTCTTTTATAATTTCATTACTAGGATTATATTTTTCTTTTTTTTGTTTTATAATATTTTTAAATTCAAAGTTATATAATTCGATTTTATCGTTATATTGAATTTTTTTTGAGCTTTTAATTTTTTTTTTATTTAATTTAATTTTTCCATTTCTTAGGTTTTTTTCAATTAGACTTTGCGGAATTTGACCAAAGTAATTTCTTAAAAATCTATCAATTCGCATACCATCGAACGTTTTATCAACGTTTAATAGTTTTTTCATTTATCTAACTTTAAGCTGTTGCTTCTTTTGGAGCTTCTTTTTTTTGATCTTTAGTTGGAACTTTCTTTTTTTTATCAACTTTTTTAGCTTCAACATCTCTGTCAACAAATTCAATTACTGCCATTGGTGCATTGTCACCATATCTAAATCCAGCCTTTATAATTCTCGTATACCCACCTTTTCTATTTTCGTATCTTTTAGAAAGCGTTTTTTTAACTTTATTTGTAGATTTAATGTCCTGCAATTTTGATATTAATGTTCTTGTATTAGATAAGGTGTCATTCTTGCCCAATGTTATAATTTTATCAGCTTGTGGTTTTAAAACTTTTGCTTTTGGTAAAGTAGTAGTGATTTGCTCATATTTTATTAATGAGTTGAGCATATTTTTTAACAAAGCTTTTCTGTGCTCTGAGGTTCTATTGAGCTTTTTGTGGCCCATTTTATGTCTCATTAGATCGCTTCCTCAAGTTTTTTTGATAGTTCAGCAATATTATCTGGTGGCCAGTTCGGAATTTCCATACCGAGATAAAGTGACATGCCTGTTAATACTTCTTTAATCTCATTTAATGACTTTCTTCCAAAATTAGGTGTTCGCAACATTTCGCCTTCGGATTTTTGAACCAAATCACCTATATAAATAATGTTATCATTTTTTAAACAATTCATTGATCTAACAGAAAGTTCTAATTCATCAACTTTTCTTAATAAATTTTTATTAAATTCTGGTTCAGATGGTTGTTCTTTAACAATAACTTCTTGTGGTTCGTCAAAATTAACAAACATACCTAATTGATCCTGAAAAATTCTAGCTGAATATGCAACAGCATCTTCTGCAGATATCGACCCATTTGTTTCAACTTCCATTGTTAATTTATCATAGTCTAAAGCTTTTCCTTCTCTAGCAGTACTGACTGAGTAAGATACCTTTTTTACTGGACTAAACAATGAATCTATTGGAATTAAACCTAAAGGTGGTTCCTCTGGTTTATTCATATCAGCTGAAACATATCCTTTTCCGGTACCTACTGACATTTCCATATGAAATTTTGTATTCTCATCTAAGTTGCAAATAATTAAATCAGGATTTAATATTTCAACATCAGCAACTGGTGTTATGTCAGATGCTTTAATTTCTCCTGGACCTTTAGCATCAAGTATTAATTTTTTTGGTTCATCAGAAGAACTTTTAAGGGCTAAAGATTTTACATTTAAAACTATGTCAGTTACATCTTCTCTTACTCCTTTTATTGATGTAAATTCATGTAATACTCCATCAATTTGAATAGATGTAACAGCTGTACCTCTAATTGAAGATAAAAGAATTCTTCTCAACGAGTTTCCAAGTGTTAATCCATAACCTTTTTCCAGTGGTTCTGCAGTAATTTTTGCGAATGAATTATCATCGCTTAATTGTACATCTAACTTTGCAGGTTTAATTAATGATTTCCAATTTTTTGAATTTACCTCTGTTTGCTCCATTAAACTCTCCTTTTTTTAGGTGGTCTTGTGCCATTGTGTGGCATTGGTGTTGTATCTTTAATTGAAATAATTTTAAATCCTCTTGCTTGTAATGCTCTCAAAGCAGTTTCCCTCCCAGATCCTGGCCCCTTAACTTCAACAGATAAAATTTTCATTCCAACTTCTAAAGCTTTAGCTGCAGCTGCATCAGCGGCAACTTGTGCAGCATATGGAGTAGACTTACGTGAACCTTTAAATCCCTTTTGTCCTGCAGATGCCCAAGAAACTACATTTCCATTAGTATCAGCGATTGAAACAATAGTATTATTAAAAGTAGATTGTACATAAGCAATTCCATTCAAAATACTCTTCTTCCCTTTTTTCTTTTTAGAATAAGAACTTTTTTTAGATTTAACTTCTATTTTCTGCTCTTTATTATCGGATAATTCTTTTTTCATTATTTTTTAAGTGGTGTTAATTTTTTTCCTGCAATCGCTATAGCTTTTCCTTTTCTTGTTCTAGAATTACATCTTGTTCTTTGACCTCTGACAGGAAGTTTTTTTCTATGTCTAGATCCTCTATAGGTTGCAAGGTCAATTAATCTTTTTATACTTAATGATGTTTCTCTTCTTAGATCTCCCTCAACAGTAAACTTTTGGTCAATATATTCTCTAATTTTCAAAATTTGATCATCAGTAAGCTCATTTACTCTTTTTGATTTTGGTATCTCTAATTCTGTACAAATTTGTTGAGAAAATTTATTTCCAATTCCGTAAATATATGTAAGTCCAACATGAACTAGTTTATTTTGTGGTATGTTTACACCTGCAATACGAGCCATAATTTTTGTGATAAATTGTGCCTTTTATATAAGAAGATTAATCAAAGTCAACGCCTTAAAAATTCAAAAAAGCCTTTATTTTATTGGTTATTTGGTCAATTTCCATAGATCCATCTATTTCATGAAAATTTGAATTTTTCGAATAGTAATCTAAAACTGGTTTAGTTGTAAATAGATAGGTATCATATCTTTTTAATATTGTATCTAAATCATCATCGGATCTTTTTTCTAAAATTTTTCTTTTTTTTATTCTTTCAATGATTGTTTCTTTGTTAACATTTAAGAAAAAAATATAGTCTATTTTCTGATTAGAACTATTTAGTATTATATCTAGATTTTGTGCTTGACTCTTAGATCTAGGATAACCATCAAAAATTAATTTTCCCTTTTTCTTAGGATCAAAGATATGATTTTTTAAAAGACTGTTTACAATCTCGTCACTAACAAATTTACCTTCATTCATATTATTTATTATTTTTTTTCCTATATCTGTATCTTTTTTTATTTCTTCCCTTAAAATATCACCGGTAGAAATTTGATAACCGTTTAATTTTTTTACAAGATATTTAGCTTGAGTACCTTTTCCAGCTCCAGGAGGACCAAACAGTATTATATTCACCTATCTACCAAATTTAGTTTTTTTAATAAGTTGCTCATATTGTGAACTCATCATCCTTGTTTGAATTTGAGTAACTGTGTCTATTGCAACAACTACAACAATCAAAACTGAGGCTCCACCCAAGTAAAATGGTATAGGATAATTAGCAATTAAAAATTCTGGCATTAGGCAAACAAGTGCAAGGTACAATGCTCCTATTGTAGTCAGTCTAGTCAATATCGTATCAATATAAATTGCAGTGCTTTCTCCTGGTCTTATTCCTGGAATAAATCCACCATATTTTCTTAAATTTTCTGCAGTTTCAGTTGGATTGAAAGTTATTGAAGTATAAAAAAAAGTAAAAAATATTATTCCTGATGCATACAACAACATGTATAGTGGTTGTCCTTGAGAAAAGTATGATGAGATATTTAAAAATGTTTCATTTTGAGAAACGTTAAAATTTGAAAAAGTTACTGGCAATAATAATAAAGCAGAAGCAAAAATTGCAGGTATTACACCTGCTGAATTAATTTTTAAAGGCAGATGTGAAGAATCTCCTCCATACATTTTGTTTCCCATTTGTCTCTTTGGATAATTTATAAGAATTTTTCTTAATGCTCTCTCCATAAAAACAATAAACATTATAGTTGCAATAAGTAATATAAATATAAAGATTATCATTATAGTTGAAATTGCACCAGTTCTTCCTAATTCAAAAGTTGTCACTAAAGCTCTTGGAATTTCAGCAACAATACCTGAAAAAATAATTAATGAAATACCATTGCCAATTCCTCTTTGTGTGATTTGTTCACCAAGCCACATTAAAAATATAGTTCCAGCAACAATTGTTGTAACTGTAGAAATTTTAAAAAATATTCCAGGATTAATAACTAAATCTGCTGACGATTCTAATCCAACTGCCAATCCATATCCTTGTATAGTTGCCAGTAATACAGTTCCATATCTTGTTATTTGAGTAATTTTTTGTCTTCCTATTTCACCTTGAGCCTTTAGATTTTTAAAATATTCTGAAACACCAGTGAGTAACTGGACAATAATTGAAGAAGATATATATGGCATTATTCCAAGAGCAAATATTGCCATTCTACTTACAGCTCCGCCTGCAAAAACATTAAACATGCCTAATAAACCTTTTTGATTACCCTCCATCATTATTTGAAGTTGTTCAGGGTCAATGCCTGGCAGAGGAACAAAAGTACCCAAACGATAAACAGCAAGGATAAAAAGTGTAAATAGTATTCTATTTCTTAAATCGCTAGATTGTGTTGAGGCACTCATTATTTAGATTGATTTTTAACAGTAATTTGTCCACCAGCTTTTTCAATTTTCTCTTTAGCAGTTTTAGAAGAATAGTCTGCTTCTATATCAATTTTCGAATTAAAAATACCATTTGATAAAACTTTATATTTGTTAATTGATTTTCTGAATATTTTTGATTTTATAAATGTATTAATATTAATTTTTTCATCTACTTTAATTTTTTTATTATCAATAAGTTTTTGTAAATCACCTAAGTTCATCACTGCTATATCATTTTTGTTCAAAGCGTTAAAACCTCTCTTGGGTAGTCTTCTATATAATGGCATTTGACCACCTTCAAAACTTTTAATAGCAACTCCAGATCTTGATTTTTGACCTTTTACACCTCTACCAGAGGTTTTGCCCTTACCTGATCCTATTCCTCTTCCTACTCGAATTTTTTTTGTTTTAAGATTATTTAATGTATTTAAAGATGTCATTATCCTCTTTTCTCAATTATCTCAGATATTTTTTTATTTCTTAAATTTGAAATATTTTTTGGTGAATTTTGTTTTGACAAAGCTTTTATACATGCTCTGATAACATTATGTGGATTTGCAGTACCCAAAGATTTAGCAACTATATCTTTTATACCTAGTACCTCACAGACTGCTCTAACTGGTCCACCCGCTATTATACCTGTTCCTTTGGGTGCAGATCTTAATTTAATTTTTCCTGCGCCATCTTTGCCGTAAATATCATGATGAATTGTTCTTCCATCTCTTAAGGGTATTTGTATTAATTTTCTTCTGGCTAAATCATTTGCTTTTTTGATTGCATCAGGAACTTGTTTTGCTTTTGCATGAGCAATGCCAATTTTACCATTTTGATTACCAACTACTACTAAGGCTGAAAAACCAAATCTTCTTCCGCCTTTAACAACTTTAGTTATTCTATTTATGTGAACTAATTTTTCTACAAATTCTGTGTTTTTTTCCATATTTTAAAATTCCATTCCATTTTTTCTTAATGTTTCAGCAAAAATTTTTACTCTTCCATGATATTTATAAATTCCTCTATCAAAATAAATTTTTTTAATATTTTTTTCATTTGCTTTCTTAGCTAGTATTTCAGCAACAATAGTGGATAATTCTGATTTGTTTTTTTTATGTTCTTTAATTTCCTTATCTATTGACGAGGCAGAGACTAATGTAATGTTTTTTACATCATCTATTATTTGAGCACTTATATTTTTTGTAGATCTTGAAACACTTAATCTATATCTATCTTTAGAAACTTTTTTAAGTTTTTTTCTTACTCTGAATCTTTTTCTTTCGATTGTGCTTAATCTCATTATTTTTTCTTACCTTCTTTTCTTAAAATATATTGACCCTTTTCCTTTATCCCTTTTCCTTTATAAGGCTCGGGTGGTCTAATGCTTTTGATTTGTGAAGCAACCATACCAACTTGCTGTTTATTTGATCCACTTATTTTTAATGTTGTTTGTTTTTCAACACCTATTTTAATACCTTCTGGAATATCATAATTAATATCATGACTAAATCCTAGTTGCATATTTAAAACATTACCTTTTAGAGCAGCTCTGAAACCTACACCTGTAAGTTCAAGTATTTTCTCATAACCACTGCTTGCACCAATGATGGCATTATTAAGTAAACTTCTATTCATGCCCCATAATCTTTTAGATGTATCATCAAGTTTTTTTGGTTTTATTGATACATCTTTACCTTCTGTAATATTAAGTTCAAACATTTCTAAATCTAATTTTATTGCATGTTTACCTAACGGTCCCTCAACATTGACTGTATTGCCAGATAATAAAACTTTTACTTTTTCTGGTATCGGTATGTTTATTTTTCCTATTTTAGACATTAAAACACCTTACAAATAATTTCACCACCAAGTTTTTTCTTTCTCGCATCGACATCTGTCATTACACCTTGTGGTGTAGATACAATTGCAATTCCAAGACCATTATTTATTTTTGGTAGACTACTAGCGCTAGAGAATATTCTTCTTCCTGGTTTAGAAATTCTTTCAATAGTATTTATAACTGGATTTCCTGAGTTATATTTTAAATTAATTTCAATTGAGGGTTTTTTGTCATCATTGATTTTGTAGTCAATGATATAACCTTCTGACTTTAATACATCGGCAATCTTAGTTTTAAATTTTGATGATGGTAATGAGACTTTTCTGTGATTTCTCACTTGAGCATTTTTAATTCTTGCTAACATATCACCAATTGGATCACTTAAACTCATATTTTCCTTTCTACCAACTCGATTTTACCATTCCAGGAATTTTACCTTCTAAACCAAGTTGTCGAAGGGCTATTCTTGAAATTTTTAATTTTCTGTAAACACCGTGTGGCCTACCTGTAATTTGACACCTATTCATTACTCTAACTTTTGCAGAATTTCGTGGTAATTTTGACAATTTTTGCTGAGCTTTAAATCTTTCTTCTAAAGATAATTTTTTGTTCATTATTATTTTTTTTAGCTTTAATCTTTTCTTATAAAATTTGTCTGACAATTTTATTCTTTTGTTGTTCTTGTTTATTGCACTCATTTTAGCCATTAATCGCTCCTTTTTTCTCTGAATGGAAAATTTAAATATTTTAATAATTCAAAACTGTGTTCTACTTTTTGAGATTTAATTACTATAGTAATGTCTAAACCTCTAATCTTGTCGACTTTATCAAAATTTACCTCTGGAAATATGATATGTTCCTTAACGCCAAAAGTATAATTTCCAAATTTATCAAAACCATTCGGACTTAATCCCCTAAAATCTTTTATTCTTGGTAATGCTATATTTGTTAATCTATCAATAAATTCATACATTTTATTTTTTCTTAATGTTACCTTCAAACCTGAATTAGTACTTTTTCTAGTTTTAAAATTTGCAATAGATTTTTTGAATTTAGTTACTACAGGCATTTGACCAGTGATATTTGCTAGATCCTCTTGGCATGATTTTAGAATTTTTTGATCATTTCCATCAAGACCTAAACCCATATTTAAAACAATTTTTTGGATTCTGGGACCCATGTATAAATTTTTATAACCAAACTTTTCTTTTAATGTTGGCTCAATATCTTTAGTTATGTTTAGTTTTAATCTAGGTATCATTATTTTTTAGCCTCATTTTTGTTTTTGTTATCAAAGATTGCTAAATTTGAGAGATGTATAAAGTTCTCTTTTGAAACTATTCCACCCTTCTTTTCTTTTGTGGTTTTCACATGTTTTTTTACCATGTTAATACCTTTAACTTTTGCCCTATTATTTTTTCTATCAATTTCAATGACGTCTCCATCTTTATTTTTATCTTTGCCGTTCAATATCTTTACTTTAATACCTTTTTTAATCATTATAATACCTCTGGTGCCAAAGAAATTATTTTCATTTGACCTCTATTTCTTAATTCCCTAGTAACGGGTCCAAAAATTCTAGTACCTATTGGCTCACCTTTATCATCTGTCAGAACAGCTGCATTGTTATCAAATCTTACTTTGGATCCATCATTTCTGTGAATTCCTTTTTTAACTCTAACAACAACAGCTTTATGTACCGCACCTTTTTTAACTTTTCCTTTTGGAATTGCTTCTTTAACTGCTACAACAATTGTATCGCCAATGCTTGCATATCTTCTTTTAGATCCACCTAAAACTTTTATGCATTCAATTTTTTTTGCCCCAGTATTGTCTGCAACAAATAATTCTGTCTGAACTTGTATCATTTGGGAACTCCTATTACTTCAAATTTTTTCGACTTTGAGTAAGGTTTGCACTCTTGTATCGATACTTTATCACCATTTTTATATTTATTCTGTTCGTCATGAACACTATATTTTTTTCTAGCTTTGATTACTTTTTTTAATACTGGATGTTGATATTTTCTCTCAACTAGAACCGTTATAGTTTTATTTGGTTTATCGCCAACCACTATTCCATTTAGTATTTTTTTAGGCATCTTTTCTCACTACTAATGTTTTTAATCTTGCAATATTCTTCTTCGTTTCACTTATTTTTGATGGACTTTTTATCTGACCATTAATTTTTTGAAATCTAAAGTTAAAAAGATCTTTTTTTAATTTTTCAATATTTTTCAAAGCCTGTTCTTTGGTCATTTTTTTTATCTCACTTTTTTTCATTTAAATTCTCTTTATAAATTTACATTTAATAGGAAGCTTTGCCGATGCTTTGTATAAAGCCTCTCTAGCAATTTCTTCTGATACTCCGTCAACCTCAAATAAAATTCGCCCTGGTTTTACTCTGCATGCCCAAAATTCTGGTGAACCTTTTCCTTTACCCATTCTTACCTCGGTAGGCTTTTTTGATACGGGTATATTAGGAAACATTCTTGTCCAAACTCTACCTTGTCTTTTCATGTGTCTTGTTAATGCTACTCTAGCCGCCTCTATCTGTCTGGATATAATTCTTTCTGGCTGAATTGCTTTTAATCCAAAAGAACCATAGTTCATAATATTACATCGGGAAGCATTGCCATGAATTCTTCCCTTATGTGCCTTTCTGAATTTTGTTCTAGTTGGTTGTAACATTATTATGTTTTGTTCCTTTCTTGGCTAAATTCTTTTGTGAAAATTTCTCCTTTATATATCCAAACTTTTATTCCAATTATTCCATAGGTTGTTAAAGCTTCTGCTTCTGCGTAATCAATATCTGCTCTTAAAGTATGGGATGGAATACTTCCATCTCTTAACCATTCTGTTCTTGCAATTTCGTTTCCGCCAAGTCTTCCGCTACATGAAACTTTAATTCCTTTAGCCCCCAATCTTAATGCTGATTGCATTGCTCTCTTCATTGCTCTCCTGTACGAAACACGTTTAACTAGTTGTTGGGCAATATTTTCAGCAACTAAAAATGAGTTTGTTTCAGGTTTTTTAACTTCCTTAATATTTAGCACTATTTCATTTGCACTCAATCTTGATAATTTTCCTTTAATTTTTTCTATATCACTTCCTTTTTTTCCAATTACGAATCCAGGTCTAGAAGTATAAATTGTTACGAAACATTTTTTTGCTGATCTCTCTATCATTACTTTTGAAACACCTGAATTAATAACATTTTTTTTAATGAATTCTCTAATCTTAAAATCTTCAATTAAATAATTTCCAAAATCTTGTTTTTTTGCATACCAGACGGAGTCCCATCCTCTATTGATACCTAATCTTAAACCAACAGGATTAACCTTTTGTCCCATGTTCCTTCTCTTTTTGTTTCATTTGTTCACTCAAAACTATTGTTACGTTTGAGTACGGTTTCATAATTTCTGCAGCTCTACCTTTGGCTCTAGCTCTAAATCTTTTCATTATTACCTGTTTTCCACAGAAAGCTTCTTTAACTACTAAATTGTCAATATCGTATTGAAAATTATTTTCTGCATTAGCAACTGCAGATGAAATTGTTTTTTTAACATCTTTAGAAATTCTCTTTTCTGAGAAAGATAAATCTCTGATCGCAACTTCTACTTTTTTACCAACTATTGATTTGAGTACAGGTTTTAATTTTCTTACACTAGATCTTACATTCTTATTTATTGATCTAACTTGTTTTAAATCTATATCTTTATTTTTATTCATATTTATTTCTTATCAGCTCCCTTGGCTCCACCCTCAACTTTTGCTTTTTTATCAGCTGGTGTATGACCAAAAAACTGTCTTGTTGGAGCAAATTCTCCAAATTTGTGTCCCACCATGTCTTCAGATACAGTTATTGGTATAAATTTTTTACCGTTATATATTAAAAAACTAAATCCTACAAAGTCAGGTATTATTGTAGACTTTCTAGACCAAGTTTTAATTGGTTTTTTATTTGGATCGTTTTTTATCTTTTCAACTTTTTTAATTAAACTCTCCTCAACAAACGGTCCTTTCCAAACAGATCTTGCCATAAATTAAGCTCTCTTCTTCTTTCTTCTTCTTATTATAAATTTATCAGTTCTTTTATTGTCTCTTGTTTTTAATCCTTTAGCTGATTGGCCAGTAGGAGAAACTGGATGTCTACCACCTGCGGATTTTCCTTCACCACCACCATGAGGGTGATCCACTGGATTTTTAACAACTCCTCTGGTATGTGGTCTTCTTCCCAACCATCTTGATCGACCAGCTTTACCAATTTTAATATTTTTTTGATCTGGATTAGATAACACTCCAATAGTAGCCATCGCTCTTGAGTCTATTTTTCTAACTTCACCTGAAGTCATTTTTATAATTGAGTAATTTCCGTCAATTCCTGAAATCGTTACGGAAGAACCAGCTGCTCTTGCTATTTTTCCACCAGCACCCGGCTGTATTTCAACATTGTGTATGTCAATACCAACTGGAATATCCTGTAATGGTAAACAATTTCCTATTTTAATTTCTGATGAAGAACCATTTTGAATATGATCACCAACTTTTATTTTTTGCGGAGCAAGATAGTAGAATTTTTGATTGTCTTCAAATTTAACTAACATTATATGACATGATCTGTTTGGATCATACTCAATTCTTTCCACAATTGCTTTCATGTCGATCTTTTTTCTGTAAAAATCAATTTTTCTGTACTTGTGCTTATGTCCTCCACCATGATTTCTAGATGTTATACGACCATAATTATTTCTTCCTTTTGATGAATAATTTGCACTTGTTAATGGCTTATAAGGCTTACCCTTCCATAAACCTTCTCTACTTGTTAAAATAGTGCCTCTGGTAGATTTTGTGTAAGGTTTAAATGTTTTTAATGCCATAATTTAAATTCCTGTTGTTAAATCGATATTTTGACCTTTTTTAAGAGTAATAATTGCTTTTTTAAAACCTTTCTTTTTAACTTTTTTTCCCCTAGTAGATTTAATTAATGTTTTTTTATTAATAATATTAATTTTTGTTACGTTAACTTTAAAAATTTTTTCAATAGATCCTTTTAAGGTTTTTTTACTAGCACTTTGAGGTACCTTAAAAACAATTTTATTTTGTTCTGACAAATTTGTTGATTTTTCAGTTACAACAGGAAACAAAATTTTATCGTATAGGCTTATTTTGTCCATTATTGATACCTCTTTTCTAATTCTTTAACTGAGCTTTCAGTAAAAATAATTTTTTTATATTTAACTAAATCAAATGCACTGAAATGACTTGCATCTGTCAACTTGATATTCGGAATATTTTTAGTCGATCTTAAGATATTATTTTTTGATTTTGTATCCACAATTAATAATGAGTTATTTGCATCAAACTTCTTTAAAAGTTCAAACATTTCTTTTGTTTTTTCAATCTTTTTTCCAAAATCATCAAAAATAATTACATTATTAGATTTATTTTTTTCAGTGATAAGTGAAGCTATACTCATTTTTTTTTCACTCTTATTCAACTTTCTAGTTTTATAATTATCCTGACCTTTTGGTCCGTGAGCTATTCCACCGCCCACAAATATAGGAGCCTTCTTGCTGGAGTGTCTAGCATTACCAGTACCTTTTTGAGAATAAATTTTAGATGTTGAACCAGTTATTTCATTTCTTTGCTTTGTCTTTGCTTTTCTGCCTTTAAAATTCGCGTTTAATTTATAGATTACACCACTCACTAATTGATTGTTAACTTTAGCACTAAAAATTTTATCCAGAACTTCTATGCTCTGTTTTTTTCCATCAATACTTAATTTATCTATTTTCATTTATTTTTTCTTTTTATCTGCTGATTTTTTTTGTTTTTCAATTTGCTCATTTTTTTCCTCAATTGACATTCGGTTAATATCTTTGACTGATTTTCTAATTAAAACTTCTGTATTTTTTGATCCAGGAATAGAACCTTTTAAATATAGTAAATTGTTCTCTTTGTCAGTTTTTATAACTTCAATATTTTGTATAGTCCTAACTTTATCTCCCATATGACCAGCCATTTTTTTTCCTTTAAAAACTTTACCTGGATCCTGCCTCTGTCCTGTTGAACCATGTGATCTATGAGAAATTGAAACACCATGAGTGGCCCTCAATCCGCCAAAATTATGCCTCTTCATTGCACCTGCAAACCCTTTACCAATTGTCTTAGATTTTACGTCAACAAATTTAACATTCTCAAATATTTCTAACCCAATTTCATTCCCTGCTTTGAAATTTTCAGTACTTTCTAACCTAAACTCTTTAAGTGTTTTTTTTGGCTCAGTATTTTTTTTGGCAAAATAACCTTTCATAGCTTTGGTTAATTTCGAGTTTTTTATTTTTCCAAATCCAATTTGGACTGCGCTATATCCTCTGTTTTCTTTATTGATAATGTTAATTACTCTTCCAATCTCCATTTTTAATACAGTAACTGGAACTGATTGGCCAGTTTTAAAAAACTCTCTAGACATTCCTATTTTTTTTCCAATTAAAGCTAAATTATCCATTATATTTTAATCTCCACATCTACTCCTGATGCTAAATCAAGCTTCATTAGTGCTTCAACTGTTGCAGGTGTAGGCTCAATAATATCAATTAATCTTTTATGGGTTCTGGTTTCGAATTGTTCTCTACTTTTTTTATCAATATGTGGTGATCTTAAAACGGTATATCTCTCTATTTTTGTAGGTAAAGGAATTGGACCTTTAATATTAGCTCCTGTTCTTTTAACAGTATTCACAATCTCTTCAGTGGACTGATCCAAAACCTTGTTATCGTATGCTCTTAATTTTATTCTAATATTTTGTTTATCCATAATTAGCCTGTTTTCTTGGTTACCTCATCTTGAACATTTTGTGGAACCTTGTCGTAATGATCAAAAAACATTGAGTATTGAGCTCTACCTTGTGACATAGATCTTAAGCTATTTATGTAACCAAACATATTTGCTAATGGCACCATTGCAGTTATTACTGTTGCATTTCCTCTTTGCTCTTGTGTACTTATTTGACCTCTTCTACTATTTAAATCACCTATTACATCGCCCATGTAATCTTCTGGAGTCACTACTTCTACTCTCATTACTGGTTCTAAAAGTTTTAGAGTTCCTCGAGCACATGCTTCTTTAAAACATTGTCTTGATGCAAGCTCAAAAGCTAATACGCTTGAGTCAACATCGTGGTGCAAACCATCTAAGATTGTAACTTTATAGTCAATCAAAGGAAACCCAGCCAAAATTCCACCATCAGCTATTGTCTCTACACCCTTTTCAACACCTGGTATAAATTCTTTTGGTATTGCTCCACCTTTTATTTTGCTTTCAATTTCTCTACCTTTGCCTGGTTCTAGCGGTTCAACAGATAATTTTACTCTTGCAAACTGTCCTGCTCCACCACTCTGTTTTTTGTGTGTGTAATCAAACTCAGCAGCATTTAATATTGTTTCTCTGTATGCAACCTGAGGTGCTCCTACATTTGCCTCAACTTTGAATTCTCTTTTCATTCTATCAACAATAATATCTAAATGTAATTCACCCATTCCTTTAATTATTGTTTGACCTGACTCTTCGTCTGATGACACTCTAAATGATGGATCTTCCTTAGCTAATCTTCCTAATGCTTCACCCATTTTTTCTTGATCAGCTTTTGATTTAGGTTCGACTGCAATTTCTATAACTGGATCTGGAAATTCCATTGGCTCAAGTAATACTGGTGCATCTTTATTTGCCAGTGTATGACCTGTTATTGTATTTTTTAACCCAGCGAGTGCTACAATATCTCCAGCGCTTGCTTCTTTGATATCCTCTCTTGAATTAGCGTGCATTAAAAGCATTCTTCCAACTCTTTCTTCTTTATCTGAAGAAGTATTGTAAACTCCAGTTCCAGATTTAACTGTACCTGAATAAATTCTTATAAATGTGAGACTTCCTACAAATGGATCAGTTGCAACTTTAAACGCCAACGCTGAAAAAGGAGCACTGTCTTCAAACTTCATTTCAATTTCTTCATCAGATCCTGGTTTTGTTCCCATAATAGATCCTAGATCTTCTGGGCTAGGTAAATAATCTACAACAGCATCTAATAATGGTTGAACACCTTTATTTTTGAAAGCTGAACCAGTCAAAACTGGTACAAAATCAAAATTTAGGCAACCTCTTCTCACACATTTAATTAAGTCTTCTTGTTTTATTTCTTGGCCTCCTAAGTAATCTTCCATTAATTTTTCGTCCTGTTCAACGGCTGTCTCAACTAATTCTTGTCTATATTTGTCACAAATTTCTTTTAGATCCTCTGGAATTTCTTTTTCTTCCCATTCAGCACCAAGGTCTTCATTTTTCCATACGATTGCTTTCATTTTAACTAAATCAACAACACCTTGTAATGAAGCTTCTATTCCTATTGGAACCTGCATAACTAAAGGCTTAGCTCCAAGCCTATCTTTGATCATATCTACGCATCTAAAGAAATCTGCTCCAGTCCTATCAAGTTTATTAACAAAACATATTCTAGGAACTTTATATTTATCAGCTTGTCTCCAAACTGTTTCGGATTGAGGCTCAACACCTGCAACACCATCAAATACTGCAACAGCACCATCTAAAACTTTAAGAGATCTTTCAACTTCAATTGTAAAATCAACATGGCCTGGGGTATCAATTATATTAACTCTATGTTCTCTCCAAAAACAAGTAGTTGCAGCTGAAGTTATTGTAATACCTCTTTCTTGCTCTTGTTCCATCCAATCCATCGTTGCAGCACCATCATGCACCTCTCCAATTTTATGACTTTTACCTGTGTAGTACAAAATTCTTTCTGTGGTTGTGGTTTTTCCAGCATCAATATGAGCCATGATGCCAATGTTTCTATATTTATTTAGTGGATGAGTTTTTGCCATATTGTTTACCATCTAAAATGTGCAAAGGCTTTATTAGACTCTGCCATTTTATGTGTATCCTCTTTCTTTTTTATTGCCGAACCTCTTTTTTGATAGGCATCAAAAATTTCATTAAATAATTTATCGGACATTTTTTTATCCTTTCTTTTTCTTGATGCATCAATAATCCATCTTAATGCTAATGCTTGTGATCTTTTAGCTTTAACTTCAACAGGAACTTGATAAGTAGCACCTCCAACACGTCTTGATCTAACTTCAACTGTGGGTCTTACATTATTTATTGCATCATTAAATACTGTTAAAGGTTCGTCTTTTGATTTTGATTTAATTTTATCGATTGCATCATAAACAATTTTTTCTGCGATAGTTTTTTTACCATCAAACATTATAGAGTTGATTAATTTTGGAATTATTACTGATTTATATTTAGGGTCTACAATTGGAATTTTTTTAGGAGCTTTTCTTTTTCGAGACATGTTTATTTACCTTTTTTTGTTCCGTATAAAGAACGTCTCTGTTTTCTATTTGCAACTCCTTGGGTGTCTAAATTACCACGAAGTATATGATATCTGACACCGGGCAAATCTTTTACACGTCCACCTCTTATTAATACTACTGAGTGTTCTTGTAAATTATGTCCTTCTCCAGGAATATATGCCGTAACTTCAAAACCATTTGATAATCTAACTCTTGCAACTTTTCTTAATGCTGAGTTTGGTTTTTTAGGAGTAGTTGTATAAACTTTTACGCAAACACCTCTTTTCAAAGGTTGTTTTTGCAATGCTGGAACTTTATTCCTAGCAATTTGTTTATCTCTTCCTTTTCTTAGCAACTGGTTTATTGTTGGCATAAAAATAAATATAAATTTGATTTTAGATGAAATAACTGTCAGGTTATTTGTGGCAGCGTTTAGTGCACTAGTCACTACATTCCAACCAAAAACACGCACAAATTACTATAGAAATTCAATTTGTCAAATTAAAAGACATGGAAAAATAACGATTTTTTATTGATTTACGGGGCTTTCTGCTTGTTCAATCTTCTCGTTCTCAGCAATGAATTTTTCATCGTCTAAACGAGCTTTCTTGTTCCATAAGTTTTTAACAGATCCTGTTCCTGCAGGAACTAATCTACCAACGATAACATTTTCTTTTAAACCTGATAACTTATCTACCTTTCCTTTAATAGCAGCGTCTGTTAATACTCTTGTTGTTTCCTGGAAAGAAGCGGCTGAAATAAATGATTCTGTTTGAAGTGAGGCTTTAGTTATTCCCATTAAAACTCTTTCACCTACAGCAGGATTTTTACCATCTTTAACAAGTTGTTCGTTAGTATTTTCAAATTTAATTCTATCAACAATTTCGCCAGGTAAATATGTACTATCTCCTTGAACTTTTACTTCAATTTTTTTCAACATTTGTCTTAAAATTACCTCAATGTGCTTATCATTGATAATTACACCTTGCAGTCTATAAACATCTTGAACTTGGTTAACAAAATATTCAGTTAATTCTTCTATACCTAATATTCTTAGAATATCATGAGGTAATGGTTGACCATCTAAAAGGTACTCACCTTTTTTTATTTTTTCTCCTTGATTAAAATTAATATGTTTTCCCTTTGGAATTAAATAACTTGAAGTATCACCATTTTCCGATTCAATTGTTACTCTTTGCTTACCTCTTACCTCTTTACCAAATATTACCTTACCATCATTCTCTGCAATAATTGCACTATCTTTTGCTTTTCTTGCTTCGAATAATTCAGCAACTCTCGGCAGACCTCCTGTTATATCTTTAGTCTTTGTAGTCTCTTTAGGCAATCTAGCTATTACATCACCCGCCGAAATTTTTTGTCCGTCTTTAACAGATAAAATTGAGTCTGGAACTAAGTAATATCTTGCTTCATTATCATCAGCTTTTTTAACAACATTTCCTTTTGAATCTCTTAAAGTAATTCTTGGTTTTAAATCTGTATTTTTAGATTGAGTTTTCCAATCTACAACTGCTTTAGTAGAAATCCCAGTTGCATCATCGGTTGTTTCAGCAATAGATACACCATCTATTAAATCTACATAGTTTGCTATTCCATCTTTTTCAGCAATAACTGGTGTTGTGTATGGATCCCACTCACATATTTTAGAACCCTTTTTGACTTTATCTCCATTCTCAAAGAAAAGTTTTGATCCATACGGCACTTTATATGATGCTACTTGAAGTCCGTTGTCGTCCTCGATAGAAAGTTCAGTATTTCTTCCCATTACAATTAAATTCTTTTTTGAATCAATTAATAAATTTGTATTAACAATCTTAAGTTTACCATCGTTGTTTGATACTATTTGAGAGTCTTGTTTTACAGAAGCTGTTCCTCCAACGTGGAAAGTTCTCATTGTAAGTTGAGTTCCTGGTTCACCAATTGATTGTGCTGAGATCATTCCAATTGCCTCTCCAACGTGAACCATTTTTCCTCTTGATAGATCTCTTCCGTATGATGTGGCGCAAACACCTTCTTTCATTCCACATGTCATTACTGAATAGACATTTAAGCTCTTTACACCTGCAGAATCTATTTTTTCACATCCTGCTTCGTCGATCATTTGATCTTTTTTGATTAATACTTCCCCAGTTAATGGATTTTTTACATCTTTTGCAACAACTCTTCCGAGAGCTCTTTCTGACAAACTAACCATTATGTTACCACCTTCTAAAACTTCCGTAAGTTTTATGGAACCACATTTTTTTGTGCATTTAGGTGCAGTAATTGTTAAATCTTGAGCAACATCACAAAGTCTTCTAGTTAAGTATCCTGAGCTTGCTGTCTTTAATGCTGTATCTGCTAATCCTTTTCTAGCACCGTGAGTAGAGTTAAAATATTCTAAAGCTGTTAAACCTTCTTTAAAGTTTGATGTAATTGGAGACTCAATAATTTCTCCAGATGGTTTTGCAATTAAACCTCTCATACCAGCTAATTGCTTCATTTGAGCAGCAGAACCTCTTGCACCACTATCTGCCATCATAAATACTGAATTAATTTTTAAACCATCTTCTGTCATTTCTGTAGCTGAAATTCTTTTCATCATTTCGGATGCGACTTTATCGGTACATTTTGACCACGCATCAATAACTTTATTATATTTTTCACCTCTAGTAATTAATCCTTCTGCATACTGATTTTCATAATCAGAAATTAGTTTTTTAGTTTCATCAATTAATTGCTGTTTGTTATCTGGAATTACTAAATCATCTTTACCAAATGATATTCCGGCTTTGAAAGCATGTTTAAATCCGAGATCTTTTAATTTATCACAAAATATTACTGTACTTTTTTGACCAGAAAATCTGAACACGTGATCAATGACCTCAGAAACTATTTTTTTTGGTAGTAATCTGTCAACTAGGGCAAATTTGTTATTTATATTTTTTGGAATTAGATTTGCTAAAAGAAACCTTCCGGCTGTACTAATATGCTTTTCATATTTAGTATTACCTTTTTCATCAACCGTATCAAATCTAGAAACTATTCTTGAATGAACTTTAATTTGGCCTATTTCTAAAGCATGCTCAATTTCTGAAGTATTTACAAAATATCCCTCAACTCTTTCAGTTTGATATGGAGGTTGGGAAAGATAGTAAATTCCTAAAATCATATCCTGACTTGGAACAATTATAGGTTTGCCATTGGATGGGCTTAAAATATTATTTGTAGACATCATTAATACTCTTGCTTCTAATTGTGCCTCTAAACTTAGTGGAACATGAACTGCCATTTGATCACCATCAAAATCTGCATTAAATGCAGCACAAGTTAAAGGATGTAATTCTATTGCATTACCTTCAATTAATTTTGGCTCAAAAGCTTGTACACCAAGTCTATGGAGTGTTGGAGCTCTATTTAATATGACTGGATGTTCTCTAACAATTAATTCTAAAGCATCCCAAACTTCATTTCTCTCTCTTTCAACAAGTTTTTTAGCTTGTTTTATTGTAGAAGCTAATCCAAGTTTATTTAATCTTGCATATAAAAAAGGTTTAAATAATTCTAAAGCCATTTTTTTTGGCAATCCACATTCATGTAATTTTAAATCCGGTCCTACAACAATTACAGATCTTCCTGAATAATCTACTCTCTTGCCTAGTAAATTTTGTCTAAATCTTCCTTGTTTACCTTTCAGCATTTCTGCCAATGATTTAAGTGGTCTTTTTCCTGTTCCTGTAATTACTCTCCCTCTTCTACCGTTATCAAAGAGTGCATCAACAGACTCTTGTAGCATTCTTTTTTCATTTCTGACGATTATGTCTGGTGCTTTTAGATCCATTAATCTTTTTAAACGATTATTTCTATTTATTACTCTTCTGTATAAATCATTCAAATCTGATGTAGCAAATCTCCCCCCATCCAAAGGAACTAAAGGTCTTAACTCTGGAGGAATTACTGGAATTGTCGTTAAAATCATCCATTCAGGTTTATTTCCAGTCTCAATAAATGACTCAATTAATTTTAATCTTTTAATAGATCTTTCCTCTGAAACCTTTGATTTAGTTTCTTTAATTGATTTAATTAACAGTTCTTTTTCTTGCTTTAAATCTATGGATTTTAATATTTCTAAAATTGCTTCAGCTCCAATTCCTGCAGTAAATGACTCTTCGCCATACTCATCCTGGTATTTTATTAATTCTTCCTCACCCAAAAGCTGATTTTTCTTAAGTCCTGTTAGTCCAGGCTCAATAACTATAAAGTTTTCAAAATATAATACTCTTTCAACTTCCTTAAGTTTCATATCTATTGCAAGAGATATTCTGCTTGGTAAAGATTTTAAAAACCATATGTGAGCAACAGGAGTTGCTAAATTTATGTGGCCCATTCTTTCACGTCTTACATTTGATTTTGTTACCTCAACACCACATTTTTCACATATAATTCCTCTGAATTTCATTCTCTTATACTTGCCGCAAAGACACTCATAATCTTTTATAGGCCCAAATATTCTTGCACAAAATAACCCATCTTTTTCTGGTCTAAATGTTCTATAGTTAATTGTTTCAGGCTTTTTAATTTCTCCATAAGTCCATGATTTAATTTTTTCTGGACTTGCGAGTGTAATTTTTATGCTATTAAAATTTTGTGCTTCTGAAATTTCTGATGACTTAAATAGATCTGTTAATTCTTTACTCATATTAATTTAGCTCCACATTTAGTGCTAAAGATTTAATTTCTTTGACTAAAACGTTAAAAGACTCCGGTATACCAGATTCAAAATTTTCTTCACCTTTTACAATTGTTTCATAGACTTTAACCCTACCTGCGACATCATCAGATTTAACAGTTAAAATTTCTTGAAGTGTATATGAGGCTCCATAAGCCTCTAATGCCCAAACTTCCATTTCACCAAATCTTTGGCCACCCAATTGGGCTTTTCCACCTAAAGGCTGTTGGGTCACCAAGCTGTAAGGTCCTGTAGATCTTGCATGGATTTTATCTTCCACTAAATGATGAAGTTTTAACATATAGATTGTTCCAACAGTAACCGCTCTATCAAATTTCTCTCCAGTCCTTCCATCCCATAGGGTAGTTTGACCTGAATTTGGTAATTCAGCTAACTCCAACATCTTTGTAACATCATTTTCTTTTGCACCATCAAACACTGGTGTTGCTATTGGAACACCATGCCTTATATTTGAACATAAATCTTCAAATTCTGATTGATTTAATTTTTCAATATCCTCATCATATATTTCTTTTCCATAAACATTTTTTAAAAACGATTTAATTTTTTCTGTTTTTTCTATTTTCTTTTGGTTTTCATTTACTAATTGGTTTAATTTTTCACCTAACTCAGTACATGACCATCCCAAATGTGTTTCTAATATTTGACCAACATTCATTCTACTTGGTACACCTAGTGGGTTAAGAACTATATCTACTGGTTTACCATTTTCTCTATAAGGCATGTCCTCAACTGGTACTATTTTACTAACAACTCCTTTGTTGCCATGCCTTCCTGACATCTTATCACCTGGTCTTAATCTTCTTTTAATAGCTACAAAAACTTTTACCATTTTCATAACACTGGGTAATAAATCATCTCCTTGTCTGATTTTTAAAACTTTATCTTCAAATCTATCTTGAATATCTTGTTTTGCACTATTGTATTGATCTTTTATTTGAGAAAGCAAAGATAGCTTCGATTGATCTTCAAATGATAATTTATAGAGTTCAGAAACAGGCAGAATATCAATTATTTCATCGGTTAGTGTAGTGCCAGCTTCAATATCCTTTATTTTTTTATTTGTTTTGGTTCCATTTAATATAGATGAAAGCCTTTGTTTGATGCTTCTTTCAAGTATTTCCTCTTCGACTTTCTTGTCTTCTTGAACACTCTCAATTTCTGCTCTTTCGATAGTTATAGATCTTTCATCCTTATCTATACCATGTCTATTGAATACTCTAACATCTACCACTATACCACCACTTCCACTTGGCATTTTTAATGATGTATCAGTAACATCAATGGCTTTTTCTCCAAATATTGATCTTAGTAGTTTTTCTTCAGGACCTGAAGCTGTGTCTCCTTTTGGAGTAACTTTTCCAACCAAAATATCTCCTGGTTTTACCTCAGCGCCAATGTAAACTATACCTGACTCATCTAAATTCTTTAAAGACTCTTCATTTACGTTAGGTATATCTCTCGTAATATCTTCTTCACCCAATTTAGTATCTCTAGCCATTACTTCATATTCCTCTATGTGAATAGAAGTAAATACATCATCAGTTACACATCTCTCTGAAATCAATATTGAGTCTTCAAAATTGTAACCTTGCCATGGCATAAAGGCAACAGTAACATTTTTACCAAGTGCTAACTCACCAACTTTTGTAGATGGACCGTCAGCTATAATATCTCCAGATTTTACTTTGTCACCTACTCTTACTAATGGTTTTTGATTTATACATGTATTTTGATTAGATCTTTTAAATTTTTGTAAATTATAGATATCCACACCCGACTTGGAATAATCTTTTTCACTTGAAGCTTTAATAACTATTCTCTTTCCATCAATTTTATCAACAACTCCATCTCGTCTTGCAACAATAGTTACACCAGAATCAAGTGCTACATCACTTTCAATTCCTGTTCCAACAAGTGGAGCTTCTGGTTTTAATAGAGGTACTGCTTGTCTCATCATGTTAGAGCCCATTAATGCTCTATTCGCATCATCATTCTCCAAAAATGGAATTAGAGAGGCAGCTACTGAAACAAGTTGTTTTGGTGATACGTCTATATAATCAATATTTTCTGGTTTTGCTAAAATAAAATTTAAATTTTGTCTGCATGAAACTAACTCTTCGGTAAACTTTCCACTTTTATCAATTAGTGAATTTGCTTGTGCAATAGTAAATTTAGTTTCTTCCATTGCAGATAAATACTCTATGTTACTTTGAACTATACCGTCTTTAACTTTTTTATAAGGACTTTCTATAAATCCGTATTTATTAATTTTAGAGTATGTTGATAAACTATTAATTAAACCGATATTTGGTCCCTCTGGAGTTTCTATAGGACAAATTCTTCCATAGTGTGTTGGATGAACATCTCTTACTTCAAAACCTGCTCTTTCTCTTGTTAACCCGCCAGGTCCTAATGCGGAAACTCGTCTTTTATGGGTAATCTCAGAAAGTGGATTGGTTTGATCCATAAATTGAGATAGTTGTGAAGTAGCAAAGAAATCTTTTAGAGAAATTGTTAAAGGTTTTGCATTTATTAAATCTTGCGGCATTGCTGACTCAACATCCAAAGTGGTCATTTTTTCTTTTATAGCTCTCTCCATTCTGTAAACGCCTATACGTGCTTGATTTTCAACAAGCTCACCTACAGATCTTACTCTTCTATTTCCTAAATGATCAATATCATCAATTTCATCTTTGCCATCTCTTAAGTCTAGCATTTTTTGAATAATCGCTAAAATATCATCATTTCTTAATATTGTTATTTTATCAGAACATTTAAGTTCTAACCTTGAATTCATTTTAACTCTTCCGACATCTGATAAATCATATCTGTCAGAACTAAAAAACAAATTATTGAATATCTGAGTGGCTATTTCTATTGTGGGTGGCTCTCCGGGTCTTAAAACTTTGTATATTTCTGTAATTGCATCATTTTTGTTTTCATTTTTATCGTTAAAAATGCTCAACAGCAAATAAGGACCTTTATTTATAGAATTAGTTCTTGAGATGTCTAATGTTTTTATACCAGCATCTATGATTTTACTTATAATGGTTTCATTTAACTCTGTACCAATTTTAAAATTATCATCACCAACAGAAATATCTCTATGTAAAAATTTACCATAAAGAGATTCGCTCGAAACAAAAATTTCTTTTAAACCATCGTTTGATAATTTTTTTGCAGTTAAGAAATTTATCTTTTCTCCTGATTTAACAATAATTTTATTATTCTTAGCATCAATCACTTCCTCTGAAAAATTTTTAGCTTTATAATTTTCTGGATCAAATTTTGTTTTCCATTTATTAAGATTTTTATCATAGGATAATATTTCTTTTTGATAGAATTCATCAACAATATCATTTTTTGAATAACCTAATGCCTGTAATAATGTGGAAACTAATATTTTCTTTTTCCTATCAATTCTAAAATATAATAAATCCTTAACATCAAATTCAAAATCTAACCAAGAGCCACGATTAGGGATTACGCGACAATTAAATAATAATTTTCCACTTGCATGAGATTTACCTTTGTCATGATCAAAAAATACTCCAGGGCTTCTATGCATTTGGTTTACAACAACTCTTTGAACTCCATTGGTAATAAAAGTGCCACTATTTGTCATCATGGGTACTTCTCCCATGTAGACTTCTTGTTCTTTTGCCGACAAAATATCTTTAGTATTATTCTCTTGATCTATTTCGTAAACAACCAATCTGAGTGTGCATTTAAGTGCAGCTGAATAGGTTAATCCTCTTGCAATACATTCTTCAACATCAAATTTTGGTTTTTCTAATTTGTAAGATACATACTCTAATGTAGCTTTGTCATTTAAGTCTTCTATTGGAAAAATACTTTTAAAAACTCTATCAAAACCTTTTACAAGATGCTGCTCAACATCATTTCTAAATTCAGTCAATTCTTTATAAGAATTTTTTTGAACCTCTATAAGATTTGGAATAGATAAACTCTCTTTAAGTTTACCGAAACTTTTTCTAATATTTTTCTTTTCAGTAAAAGATAATTGCATCTCAACTACTGATTAAATCCTTTAACCAGTAAAATATCCTATCTAATTTATTTTAGCTCTACTTTTGCGCCAGCTGCTTCGAGTTTTTGCTTAATCTCTTCTGCTTCTTTTTTATTAACACCTGTTTTGACCTCTTTAGGTGCACCTTCAACTAAATCTTTTGCTTCTTTAAGTCCTAAAGCTGTAATTGCTCTTACCTCTTTAATAACGTTAATTTTTTTATCTCCAGCCGCAGTAAGCATTATTGTAAATTCATCTTTTTCTTCTACTGGTGCTGCTCCACCTGCTGCTGCTGGTGCTGCTGCTACAGCTGCTGCTGCAGTCACGCCCCATTTTTCTTCTAATTGTTTTGAAAGTTCAGCTGCCTCCACAACAGTCAAACTTGATAAGTCATCTATAATTTTATTTAAGTCAGCCATATTAAATCTTATCCCTGGTTATTTTTTTGATTTTTCGAGCGCTAAAATAGCGATTTTTGACGCCGGCGCAAGTAAAATACTTGCTATTTTTTGTGCTGGAGAACTCAATATTCCCACTATTTTAGCCCTTGCTTCGTCTAATGAAGGTAGTGTGGCTACATTTTTGACGCCATCAACGTCTAAAATGTCAGAACCCATGATTCCACCCAGAATCTTTAAGTTTTCATTTTCTTTTGAGAAATTTGTTAAAATCTTTGCAGATGTTATTGCATCTTCAGAAAGTGCTACAGCAGTTGGACCTGAAAACAAGTCTGAAAGATCTTTACATCTTGTTTTTTCTAATGCTAATTTTGTTATTCTATTATTTGTAATTTTAAATTTTATGCCATGTTCCCTCATTTTAGCCCTTAAGTCGTCAAGTTGGTTCATCGTCAAACCTTGATAATGAGTAACAATTACAGCTTCTGACTTTTCAAACTGATTTGTCATATCAGATATATATTGTTTTTTTTGTTCTTTATTCATCATAACTAAATACTCTTATCTAATTTAATTTTGTATGAAACTCCCATTGTTGACGTTATAAAAGCTTGTTTAATTAAATCGCCTTTAACTGTATTATTTGATTTTTCTTTTTCTAATGCATCTAATATAGCATTAAAATTCGATATTAATTTATCATCCGAAAAGGATTTGTTTCCTATACTCATGCCAATGTTTCCATCTTTATCATTTCTTATTTCAACTTGTCCAGATTTTGCATCGGTTATAGCTTTTTTTATATCATTGGTTACTGATCCTAATTTTGGATTTGGCATTAATCCTTTTGGACCAAGCACTTTTCCTAATTTTGAAAGTTTGATCATCATTCCTGGAGTACAAATTAATTTTTCAAAGTTTATATTTCCAGCTTTTATTTTTTCTATAAGCTCATCACCACCAACAACTTCTGCTCCAGCATCTTTTGCTTCTTGAAATTTATTATCTTCGCAAACAACTCCTATTTTGACATTTTTTGAACTTCCACCAGGTAAATTAATTACTGTCCTAATATTTATCTCACTTTTCTTTTGCTTATTATTAATTTGTAAATTTAGGTCTAATGATTCATCAAATTTTGTTGTGCAATTTTGCTTTAAAATAGGAATTAATTTATCTACAGTTTCAGATTGTAGATCTCTAGTGTTTTCTGGTAATTTTTTATATCTTTTTGATGACATTATTCTACTACCTCGATACCCATAGATCTCGCAGATCCAGCAATAATTTTTGCAGCTTCATCAACATCATGTGCATTTAAATCTGCCATTTTTTTTTCAGCAATTTCTTTTAATTGTTTTTTTGATATTTTTGCAACTATATTTCTCCCAGGTTCTTTTGAACCACTTTTTAATTTTACAGCCTCTTTAATAAAATGAGATGCAGGTGGTGATTTGATTATAAAATCAAACTTTTTGTCTTTATATACTGTAATAATTACAGGCACCGGTTTACCTGCAAAAGATTTTGTTTTTTCATTAAAAGCTTTACAAAAGTCCATAATATTTATTCCTCTTTGACCTAAAGCTGGGCCGACAGGTGGTGCTGGATTTGCCTGACCACCGTTTATTTGTAATTTTATATATCCACTTATTTCTTTTTTTGCCATTAACTTGCCTTCTCTACTTGACTATATTCTAAATCAACAGGTGTTGGTCTTCCGAATATTGATACTGATACTTTTAATCTCAATTTTTCTTCATCAATATCTTCAACTAAACCGCTGAATGAAGCAAAAGGTCCATCTATAACTTGAACTTTTTCACCAACATTGTATTCAATACCTGATTTTGGTTGAACTACACCATCTTTAATTTGACCAAGTATTTTTTCAATTTCTTTTTCTGAGACAGGTATTGGTGTTCCTTTCGTACCCAAAAAACCACTTACTTTTTTCAAGTTTTTAATCATGTGATAAATTGTATTATCCATTTCGCTCTTCAACAAAACATATCCAGGAAAGTATTTTTTCTTTCTTTGAACTCTTTTTCCTCTTTTAACTTCTGTAATATCGTGAGTAGGAACAATAATTTCCTCAATTTTATCAACAAGATTTGCTTTTGTGGCTTCCTCTTTTATTTCCTGAGCAACCTTATTTTCAAAGCTTGAATGGGATTGAACTATATACCAATTTTTCATTACAAATTAACCTTTAATACTAATTCTAAAAAAAATTGAAGAACTTGGTCTAACAACAAAAAGAATAAAGCTGCAACTATAGCCATTGCAACTACCATCAAGGATCCTTGAATAACTTCTTTACCTGTGGGCCAAGTAACTTTAAAAGCCTCTTGTTTTACATCCTGAATAAATTTTAAAGGGTTTTTCATAATTTTACTTTGGCAGGAGCGGAGGGAATCGAACCCCCAACCTCCGGTTTTGGAGACCGGCGCTCTACCAATTGAGCTACACTCCTATGGAGTTTACTCTATAATTTTAGTTACTACTCCAGCTCCTACTGTTCTTCCACCTTCTCTAATGGCAAAATTTAACTTCTCTGCCATTGCTATCGGTGTAATTAATTTAACCGTAAATTTTGCATCGTCACCTGGCATGACCATTTCTGTTCCAGCTGGTAACTCAACTTCACCTGTAACATCAGTTGTTCTGAAATAAAACTGAGGTCTGTATTTTGTAAAGAATGGAGTATGTCTTCCACCCTCTTCCTTTTTTAATACATATGCTTGAGCTTCAAATTTAGTATGTGGAGTGATTGAGCTGGGTTTACATAATACTTGACCTCTCTCTACATCTGTTCTTTCAACACCTCTTAAGAGTGCTCCAATATTGTCTCCAGCTTCACCAGAGTCTAAAAGTTTTCTAAACATTTCTACCCCAGTACATACTGTTTTTTTAGTTTCTCTTATTCCAACGATTTCAATTTCATCTCCAGTTTTAATAATTCCAGATTCTACTCTACCAGTTACAACAGTACCTCTTCCTGAAATTGAAAAAACATCTTCAACAGGCATTAAGAAATCTTTATCTTTTGGCCTATCTGGTTGTGGTATAAATTCATCAACAGATTTCATAAGCTCCATTATTGAATTCTTTCCAATTTCATCATCTCTACTTTCAACTGCAGCAAGAGCTGAACCTTTTATAATTGGAGTTTTGTCTCCAGGAAATTTATAAGATGTTAATAAGTCTTTAATTTCTTCTTCTACAAGTTCGATCATTTTTTTATCATCAACTTGGTCAACTTTATTTAAATAAACAACTATAGCTGGAACACCAACTTGTCTTGCTAAAAGAATATGCTCTCTAGTTTGTGGCATTGGACCATCAGCTGCATTAACAACTAAAATTGCACCATCCATTTGTGCGGCACCTGTAATCATATTTTTTACATAATCAGCGTGACCAGGACAATCTACGTGTGCATAGTGTCTTTTTTCAGTTTCATACTCTACGTGAGCGGTTGAAATTGTAATTCCTCTCTCTTTTTCCTCTGGAGCTTTATCAATTTGATCATAAGCAGTAAATTGCGCACCGCCAGATTCTGCTAATACTTTTGTGATCGCAGCAGTTAATGTTGTCTTACCATGATCGACATGACCTATAGTTCCAATATTACAGTGCGGTTTATTTCTTACGAACTTTTCTTTTGACATTACTTGTTTACCTCATTTATTTTTTCTTAATTTAATTTTGGAGCGGGTAAAGGGAATCGAACCCTTACATCCAGCTTGGAAGGCTAGCGTTCTACCATTGAACTACACCCGCAACACCCAAGTACACTCCATGTCATAAAAAAATTTATTGAATGGTGGAGGGGGAAGGATTCGAACCTTCGAAGACCGAAGTCAACGGGTTTACAGCCCGCCCCATTTGACCGCTTTGGTACCCCTCCATAATATAATTTTAGGGGGAAGCACCCCATGTTCAATAAAGCTTTAAACAACATGCGTTTTATATATTTTTATTGTACAAATGCAATACGTGAAATATAGGAAAATAGCTTGATAAATACTGTAAATTCTTCAAATATCATGAACAAATCATCTTTTTTTATAGTTGGAAAACATGCTGTTATTGAAGCATTAAAAAACCCAAAAAGAAAAGTTTTAAAAATTTTTCTAACCGAAGAAAGTAAAAAAAATATACATAGGGTTAGTTCCAAAAAAAATCTGCTTAAAGATTTAAAAATTTATTACAAAACACGAAAAGAACTTGATAAATATTGCTCAAAAGACGGTATTACTCATCAAGGATACGTTGCTGAAATAGAACATTTTGAAAAAAATAATTTAAAAGAATTTATCAAAATAAAGAATGATTTAACTTTTGCTTGTTTAGATGAAGTAACAGATCCTAGAAATATAGGCTCTATAATAAGAAGTGCCGCATCATTTAATATAGATGGAATAATAATCAAAGAGAGACATTTTCCATCTGAAAGTAAATTGATGTATAAATCTTCAAGTGGATGTATGGAGCATATAAATATATTTGAAGTATCAAATATAAATACCACTCTTAAATTCCTTAGAGAAAAAAATTTTTGGATTTACGGTTTTGATGCAAACAGTAAAAAAAAGTTTAATGAAATTAAATGGAATGGGAATAATATTTTATTATTTGGTTCAGAAGGATTTGGGATGAGAGAGCACACAAAAAAATACACAGATTTTTCAGTGAAAATAGATATAAATAAAAATATTGAGAGTTTAAATATATCTAATAGTGCTGCAATAGTTTTTCATCATATAAATCAATATAAAAATAAAACTTGATAATATTAAAAATCGTAATACAAAACTCATGATGCCCTTGTAGCTCAGCTGGTAGAGCAATTGATTTGTAATCAATAGGTCCGCGGTTCGAGTCCGTGCGGGGGCACCATTAATTTATTTCATTTCTTAATTGTTCAATTTTAATTTTTTTCTGAAGACTTCTATTCTTATCAAATATCAAATTAAATTTAATTTTTTTGTTAGTTTTAATAGATATTGATTTTGCATTTCTTACCTCAATATTATCAGCAACAGCACTTATTGGTCTCTTTACATAATTTAAATTTTTAATTGTGATTTTAGATTTATCACTTACTATTTTTCCCTTCCACCTTCTTGGTCTAAAAGCACTTATTGGACATATTGACAACTTATTAGAATCTATACTGAGAATAGGGCCATGAACAGAAAGATTATAAGCTGTACTACCAGCAGGTGTTGATACCAATACACCGTCAGAAATTAAATGTTTAATAATTTGTTTTTTACCGTTTAAAATAGTTAAAGATGCTGTTTGTCTGCTTTGTCTAAGGACTGAGATTTCGTTAATTGCAATACATTTTTTTATAATGTTTGATTTATTTTTTACACTCATCTCTAATGGATATATTGAGACCAATCTTCCTTTAATTAATTTTTTATAGTTTGTTTTTTCAGAATATTTATTCATAAGGAATCCATAGTTTCCTGAATTTATCCCATAAAATGGTTTTTTGTGTTTATTATATTTTTTTAACGTTTCGAGCATAAAACCATCACCACCTATTACAATTATTAAATTAGATTTTGACAAAGAATGTTTCTTTATTCTACTTAAAACTGCATTTTTAATCTTAAATGATCTGGAGTTTTTGTCTGAAACGATAAAAGGTTTAACCATTAGTGGTGCCCTCGGCCAGACTCGAACTGGCACTCCCAAAAGGGCAAGGATTTTAAGTCCTTTGTGTCTACCAATTTCACCACGAGGGCATTTGTGAATTTCATGATTATTTATGCTAATATTTATAATTGAACAAGGGTAATAAGTAAAAGTTTTTTATTTTACTCAAGATATTTTCCAATAATTTGAGAGTAAATTTCATGACCCCTTTTTTTTAAATGAATATCATCAAAAAATAACTCCTTTGTGTCATATTTTTTAAGGTCAGCAGTTAAATCAATCAGATTTAGAACATTTTTTTTTATAAAATCTATCTTTAAAATTTTAATGTCGTCTAGATTATTATTTATCTCGTAAATACTTGGTGAATAAAAAACATACACTTTTTTATTTTTTTTTTTTAAACGTTCAATTTCTTCATTTAAATTCTTTATAGCAAATTCAACACTTGCTAATAATTCATCTTTATCTATTTTTTCCTCATTATTTCTTTTAGATAAAAATCTATTTATATCATATACGGCTCCAATGTAGTTTATTGCTTCCTCTATAGCTCTGAATGGTGTCAATGACTCTGACATGTAATAATGGGCTAAATTACTCCTTTGTAAACCATGATCAAAATTCGCCTCAATAACTGTAAAAACTATAGTATTAAATTTTTCTAGTCTTTGATCATATCTACTTCTTAAGACGGTATTTAAAATACCATAGGAATTTATACCAGCATTACCACAAAAGGAATCTTCAATTTTTTTACAGATTAAATTGGTAAAAAGTTCCTCATTATCAATCTTAGAGCCGCCATAAGTTACTGAGTCTCCAAGAAATAGTAACAAATTATCTTTTTGATTTAAAATTTCATCACTATTTCTCAGACCTATTGAATTAACTATAATATTGGCTCCTTGGAATCTTTTAACTTTTTGTTCTGGCTTCAAACTATATCCATATATTAAATTTCTATCATAAATGATTGGATTTCCTAATCCAATTTTTCGTAATAAAAATTCTGTTGATAAAATAAACAAAATAAAAACAATGAAAGTAATTAGAAATGCAAAAAAAAAATTCTTTAAACTTTTAATCAAGTTCATATTGATTTTTGTAATTATTATTTATTATTTTTTGTTTATCATTTTTTATGACCATAAAATTTCCTATTATAAGGATATCCATTTCAGTTCCAAGGAAGCAATTAATTGCATCTTTTGGCGAACAAACAATAGGTTCTCCACGTATATTAAAAGAAGTATTAATTAGTATAGGAATGTTAGTTTTTTTATAAAATGCATCAATTAAACTGTAAAATTTTTTATTAATTGAAATATCAACAGTTTGCACTCTTGATGAATTGTCTACATGTGTTACAGCTGGAATTTCTGACCTGATTACTTTAAGTTTATCAAAGCCTTTAAGATTTTTATCCTTCTCACTTAACTTATTTAACTTTTTATCATTGATACTTGCAACAAATAACATGTAAGGACTTTCGTGATTCATATTAAAGAAAATGTTAGCTTTTTCCTTTAAAATTGATGGAGCAAAAGGTCTGAAACTTTCTCTAAATTTAATTTTTAAATTAAGTTTTTTTTGCATATTTTCATTTCTTGGGTCAGCTAATATTGATCTATTTCCTAATGCTCTGGGACCAAATTCCATTGAGTCTTGAAACCAACCAACTACATTCCCTTCGGATATTTTGTTAGCTGTAATGTTATACAAACTTAACTCGTCTAATAATTCATACTCTAAATTAAAATTATCTAGCTCTAATTTAATCTCATCTTGATTATAATTTGGACCTAGATATGAACCTCTCATTTGATCAAAATTTGTTTCACGTTTATTATTCATTTCTTGATACCAAAATGTAAGTGCAGCACCTAATGCACCGCCGGCATCACCAGCGGCTGGTTGAATGTATACATTTTCAAAAAGTTTCTTTTCCAAAATTTTTCCATTTGCCACACAATTTAAAGCAACTCCACCTGCCAAACATAAATTCTTAAATTTATAATTTTTTTTTAAATATTTGCAGATTTCAATAATAATCTCCTCTGTTACCACTTGAATAGATGAAGCTATATCCATATGAAATTGCGAAAATTTCTCTTTTTCGGGTTCTCTTCCCTTTTGGCCAAATAATTTTTCAAATTTTTTATTAAACATTGTTAAACCTGTGGCAAAATTAAAATATTCCATATTTAATTGAAAAGAACCATCATCATAAACTTTTATTAAATAATCATAAATTTTTGATTTAAATATTGGTCTGCCATAAGGAGCCAAACCCATTAATTTATATTCTCCACTATTAACTTTAAATCCAAGATAACTTGTAAACGTTGAGTATAATAAACCCAAAGAATGTGGAAAATTAATTTCTTTGATACGTTCAATTTTGTTTCCTCGACCAATATTTATTGATGTAGTTGCCCATTCTCCCACACCATCAAGAGTTAAAATTAAAGACTCTTCAAACGGACTTGGATAGAATGCACTTGCTGCGTGACTCAAATGATGTTCAGAAAATTTAATACTTTTGTCATTTTTGAATGTATTATCAATTTTTTTTAAATTTTCTTTTATTAAATTTTTTTGGAAGAGTTTTTCTCTAAGCCATATAGGCATTGAAGCGGAAAATGATGCAAAACCTTTAGGTGAGAAAGCTATATGAGTTTCGACAAGTCTTTCAAATTTAAGAAAGGGCTTTTCATAAAAAACAATTGCAGATAATTCTGATAGTTTTAAATTAAATGTATTTAATATATATTTGATTGATAGGATTGGAAAACTATTATCATGTTTCTTTCTTGAAAGTCTTTCTTCTTGAATAGCAATTTTAATGTCGCCATTCTCAATTAGTGCGGCTGCACTATCATGATAAAATGCAGATATGCCAAGTATATAAGACATTTAAAATATTGTGTATATAAATGGCGCTACAGCAGTTCCTTGTGTTAAAACAATCAATATGCCAAAAATAAAGAGAAAAATTATCGTCGGTATAATCCAATATTTTTTTCTTTTA
>CACGSX010000005.1 GCA_902575835.1 uncultured Pelagibacteraceae bacterium
TTTTTTTATATTTACTCAGTCTGATAGTATCATTTAAAAAAAGTGAAACTGCACCTGCATAATTTGGAGAAAAATTTTCTTTATAAGGAAGTAAAATTGAGATTTTCATTTATTAAAATAAGATTTTATTTTGTTTCTAAGTTTATAGTTTTTTTTAAGCTTATATTCCTCTCTCATTGCTTTGGATTTTGTATCATAACACATACTATAGGCTAATATCCATTTTCTACCTCTTGTAAATTTTGCTCCTTTCGAAGCATTGTGTTTAGACAATCTTTTCTTTAAATTGTTAGTATACCCAACGTAACTGAGATATTTTTGCTTATTTTTAGAAATAATTACATAAACAAAATATTTCATTGTGGCGGTCCCTAGGGGAATCGAACCCCTCTTTCATGGATGAAAACCATGTGTCCTAACCGATAGACGAAGGGACCAGAGATGGAGTTTCTATTGCAATTATTAAAAATAATCAAGCTATAGGTTCCTCACTTTTTATAATTTCTATTGTAGATTCTTTGTGTGTGACAAGAGTTTCAGTAATAAATTTTGTATTTTCTTTTTTTACAGCAGCAACCATTTCAGTACTGGTGATACCTGTCGCACAAAAAATACTATCTCCTTTAACTATTTCATTTAATTCGTATTTTTTATTTAGGTCAGATATTCCCATTTTTTTAGCTCTAGCCTTATCTTGATCAGTCGCAAATAAAAATTTACCCTGAAATTTACATCCATAAGCATCTAAGGCAGCTGCAGAAATAACACCTTCAGGTCCACCACCAATACCTAAAAATAAATCAACATTATACTTTTCATTTGTTACTAATAAAGCGCCACAAATATCGCCATCTGAAATTAATTTTAAATTTACTTTTAATGATTTTAATTCATCAATAATATTTTTATGTCTTGGTCTATCGAGAATACATACTGTAAGTTCACTAATATTTTTGTTTTTGGCATCTGCAATATTAGAAATATTTTTTTTTAAAGGAAAATCTAAATCAGTTGCATCGGACGGCACATTTTTACCCACAGCAATTTTGTTCATATAGGTTTCTGGAGCATTAAACAAATTTCCTTTTTCTGAAATTGCTAAAACTGACATTGCCCCTGGAATATTTTTTGCAGCAAAATTTGTTCCTTCTAGTGGGTCTACAGCTATATCTAGATATGGGCCATTACCCTTACCCAGTTTTTCTCCAATGTATAACATTGGTGCTTCATCCAATTCACCCTCTCCTATCACCACTTCTCCGTTAATTTCTAGATTATTTAAATCATTTCTCATTGAATCTGTTGCTGCTTTATCAACAATTATTTTATTTTCTTTGCCAAGAAATTGATAACAATTAATTGCAGCTCTTGAAGTAACTTTTACAAGTTTATTAATTAGATCTTTATCTAAAGACATTAAATATTTTCAACAGTGGATTCTTCTGAATTATATTTCAATCTAGCTTCAAATTCACTTAATCTTTTCCAAACTGAAATTAATTCTACTATTGTAGACCAGCTTCTAACTAAATATTGTAATGAATTTTCAACTCTTCCAAATGCTCTAGTTATTTGTTGAACAAAACCCAATGTAATTGCGCCTGAAACTATAGTTGGTGCTAGTGCCAAATATGGAACAATCACCATACCTTGAAAATAACTCCACTTCACTGCATTAAAATACAAGTAGTGGAAATATGATTTATAGTGAATACCTCTTACTCTATCATATAATTGGCCTATAGTTGGAGGAGCTGCCCTTATTGGATCGTCTTCACCATGGACTAATTCTTTTCTATAACCTGCTTCTTCTTTTTGAATATCATATTCAATACCAGGCAATTTAATACCTACAGCTGCTAATAAAACTGTTCCACCTAGTGCAGATATTATTGCAACCCAAACTAATGCATGATCAACCTCACCAATCCATGGGAGTACATCGACTTGTTTTGACAATCCCCATAAAATTGGCAGGAATGCTACTAAAGTCATTATACTATCTAGAAGTCCAACACCAAGGCCTTCCATTATTCTTGCAAATTTTAAAGTATCTTCCTGAACTCTCTGCGAAGCCCCTTCAGTTAATCGAGCTTTTAGCCATTGAGAGTGATAATACTCAGCCATTGATGTTCTCCATCTAAATACCCAATGAGAAACAAAAAAACCTGTTACAATAGCAATTATAATCCAAAGGCCTGCAACTTTTGCAAATGTAAACAAATATCCAATAAATTCAGTTTCTGTGACTGAACCAGGTTCTGTTAAAGCTTTTTGAAGAGTATCATAAAATTCACCGAACCATTCATTTATTTTTACGTCTAATTGTACTTGATACCAAGTTGAAACTAATATGAAGATAGATCCAAATATGCTCCAGCCGTACCATCTTCTTTCAGTAAAAAATTTAAACATTATTTTGTAAAATTATCAGCATAGGATTTTAAAGTAATTTTTCTTTTATTTGGTTCTATTACTTCAAAATCAATATTATTTTTTTTTGCATATTCAATCGCTAATTGTTTAGAAGAAAATTCTAATTTTAATTCACCATAAGTATCCGTAGAACTCTCCCACCCCATCAAAGGATTAGTTCCAGGATCATCAGTAATGTATTCAATAATCCATTTATCAAATTTCTTTAATCCTGACTGCATAGCAGTTTTTGAAGGTTTATATATTTTAGCTTTTTTCATAAAATGGTCGGGGTGGTAGGATTCGAACCTACGGCCCCTTGGTCCCAAACCAAGTGCGCTACCAGGCTGCGCTACACCCCGAATGCAGTACTAATACAGTAGATAAAAAAAATTTCAAAGAATATTAATCACTATTTAAAAGGAAATTTTATAAAATTTGCTATATATATAAGTATCTATGATCATTGAATGTCCAGCTTGTTCTAAGAAGTTCAATATTGATGAAAAGCTAATTCCAGAAGAAGGAAGACTTTTAAAGTGCGGCAATTGCGATCATACATGGTTTTATAAAAAGGAAGAAAATTTAAAATTAGAAACTGAATCTATAAAAATAAATGAAATTGAAGAAAATAAATCAGAGATCAATATAGAACCGGTTGAAGAACCTGTAAAACAAACAAAAAAAATAAGAAAAAAAATTTCAAAAAAATCTTCAACAAAGGAGAGCACATCAAAAGAATTAGTTTCTATTGATAAAAACTCAGTTTCGAGAGAAAACAATATTATTAAAAAAATATTTCTAATTATTATTTCTATTATTGCATTTATTTTGCTTATGGACACATTTAAAAATCAAATATCCGTTATATTTCCTGGTATAGTGCAAATGTCAGATAGTCTATATCTAGTAATAAATGACTTGAAATTATTTATTAAAGATTTAGTCAGGTAAAATGATTCAGATAATTACAAAACCATTTAGGTGGTTTTTTAAATTAGAAGCTGCTAGTGGTCTCGTTTTACTTTTTGCAGCCATAATAGCTTTAATTGTAAGTAATTCTAATTTATCTGAATTATATTTTTCAACATTAAATAAATATTTATTTTTAGGAATAAATAATTTTGGTTTAAAATTATCTGTTTTACACTGGATAAATGATGCCTTAATGGCAATATTTTTCTTCTTTGTAACATTGGAAATTAAAAGAGAATTTTTACAAGGAGAGCTGTCGAATATAAAGCAAGCACTTCTTCCGATTATTGCTGCAGTTGGAGGAATGTTAGTGCCTGCATTATTTTATGTTTTTATTAATTTTGGAGATAGTGAAACAATGAATGGTTGGGCCATTCCATCTGCAACTGATATTGCATTTTCTTTGGGAGTGCTCTCATTATTGGGTAAAAGAGTTCCATTATCTTTAAAAGTTTTTCTAACTGCTTTAGCTATTATAGATGATTTAGGAGCTATAGTAATTATTGCATTATTCTATTCAGGTGATCTGAGTATTAAATATCTAAGCTTAATGCTTTTAGCCTTTATTCTTCTTCTAGTAATAAATAAGTTTAATATAAAGAAATTTTTACCTTATTTAATTGTTGGAATATTTCTTTGGGACTTCACTCACAATTCAGGCATTCATGCAACAATTGCCGGTGTTTTGCTAGCAATGACTATACCTCATAGAAAAAAAGACAAAGACTTTTCACTACTAATAAAAATTGAACATGCGATTAGTCCATATGTTGCATTTGGTATTATGCCATTATTTGCTTTTGCAAATGCAGGTGTTTCATTAGAAGGTTTATCTTTTGCATCATTACTTGATAAAGTTCCATTGGGAATATTGTTAGGATTGTTTGTTGGTAAACAACTAGGAGTATTTGTATTTTCTTATGTTTCAATAAAAATGAAAATAGCCCAGATGCCTAATAATTCTAACTGGTTTAATTTTTATGGTGTTGGTGTTTTAACAGGTATTGGATTTACAATGAGCTTATTTGTTGGAAATTTGGCTTTTGTTGAAAATATGCAATACATGGATGGAGTTAAAATTGGAGTTTTAACTGGGTCATTATTATCCACTTTATTTGGATACTTCCTAATACTACTTACACCAAATAAGTAAGTAGTTTATGAAAAAATTAATAATAATAAGTTTTACTATAATTATGTTTTTTTTTAAAAATTCAGCAAACAGCAATGATCAGAAAAGTTTATACGATCTAGAAATTGAGAGTATTAATGGAGAAATCATCAAACTAAAAGATTATCGAGATAAAGTTATACTTATAGTAAACACCGCCAGCTATTGTGGTTTCACAAAACAATACCAAGATTTGCAAGATTTATGGGATGAATACAAATCTAAGGGTCTTATTGTTCTTGGAGTGCCCTCAGACTCTTTCAATCAAGAAAAAAAAACAAATAGTGAAGTAAAAGAATTTTGTGAAGTCAATTTTGAAATAAATTTTCCATTAACAACTATTACAGAGGTAAGAGGAAGTGATGCTCATGAGATTTTTAAGTGGGCAGAAAATAATTATGGCAAGTCTGCAATTCCTAAGTGGAATTTTCATAAAATATTAGTCAATAAACTGGGAAATGTAGAAGAAACTTATGCCTCTTTTACAAAACCTACATCAAATAAAATTATAAATAAAATTGAAGAAATACTATAGTTCAATCGTTAAACCATCGTGTGCTGGTATAACATGTTTGGGTATAACTTTCTTTAATTGATTATAATCTAATACTGGTGATAAATTTGAAAGAATAGCTTTTTTTGGTTTAAATTTTTTAATAACTAATAAAGATTTTTCCAAATTAAAGTGTGATGGATGAAAATTGTACCACAAACAATCAATTATTAAATACTCTAGATTTTTAAAATAAGAATAATCTTTTTTGTAAATTTCACTTACATCTGTTATGTATGCAAGTTTTTTATCAATTATAAAACAATTTGAATTTACTGAACCATGCTCAACAACAATAGACTTAAATTTTATATTTTTATTTTTATGTTTAATAAATGAGTTTTTCTTTAGTTTATTTAATTTTAAAGTAGCTGGATATTCTTTTGAGAAACTTTCAAAACAATATGAAAAACTTTGTTTTAAATATTTGGATGTTTCATTATCAGCATAAACATTAATTTGTTTTCTACTATTAATAAAAAAAGATCTTAAATCATTTATTCCATGTGTTTGATCAGCATGCATATGAGAATAGAATACTTTATCAATTTTCTTAATTTTATGTCGTAATAACTGTTGTCTTAAGTCTGGAGATGTATCAATTAAAATGTTTTCATTAAAAGTTTTAATAAGCGCTGAACATCTTGTTCTATAATTTTTCTTATTTTGGGGATCGCAATTTCCAAAAAAACCATCAGGTCTTGGCACACCCATTGAGCTTCCGCAACCTAATATTATAAATTTTATAGTCATTTTCGAAAAAATAATCGTTCAAAATTATCATTTGTAATAGTTTCTAATTCATCAAAAGTTTTTGATTTTAATTCTGAAAGTTTTTCCAATGTATATTTAATAAAAGAGGGTTCGTTTTTTTTACCTCTCATTGGTATAGGTGCTAAAAATGGACTATCTGTTTCAATTAAAATTTTATCATTTTCAATCATTTTAAATGTTTCTTGAAGATCAATACTATTTTTAAATGTTATTATTCCACTTGCAGAAAAATAAGCATTTAATGTCATCATTTTTTTAGCAAATTCTTTTGAACCAGTAAAACAATGCATGAGTATTTTAATATTGCTATTTTTGTATTTATTTAAAATATTAAAAGTTTCTATTTCGGCACTTCTAGAATGAACTATCAAGGGATAATTTAATTCAATAGAGGCTTCTATATGTCTCTCAAAACTTTCAATCTGATCATCCTTTTTGCTAATTTCATAATAAAAATCTAATCCGGTCTCTCCTACTCCAATTATTTTTTTAAATTTATTAGCATTTTCAACAATAAATTCTTTATTCATCTTATCACTACTGGACTCGTGTGGATGAATTCCTATACTTCCATAAATTATTTCATCAAGATTTATAATCTTTTTAATATTTTCAAAACTTTTTGAATTGGTTGAAATAGTTAAAATTTTCCTTATCCCATTTTCCTTTGAACGTTTAATCACATCATTGATATTCGAATAAAGAGGTTCGTGATCAAGATGACAATGTGAGTCAATCATTTTTCAATTTTTTTAAACAAAATATCTAACTTATTTATTTTTAAATCTTTTTTTAAAATTTCATTATTATTAATTGATGTAAAATCAATAGAATTTTCTGTTTCATTAAAAACATTTAGTACTTTTACTGATGTTTCTGGTATTACTGGATAAAGTAAGATAGTTATTTTTCTAATTAATTCTAATGCAGTATAAACAATCGTATTCAACCTTAATCTGTCATCTTTCTTCTTCCAAGGTTCCTGGTCATTAAAATATTTGTTTGCTGCAAACAATCTATCAACAATGAAACTCATATATTGGTTTATGTCTTGATTATCTATAAATAATCTTACTTTATCTAGATTATTTAATGGTTTTAAAATTTCTAAATCTTCATCATTAAATTTATGATCAGGTATTAAGGAAGAACAATTTTTTTCTGCAAAAGAAAGAACTCTTTGACACAAGTTTCCAAAATTATTTGCTAAATCGCTATTAATACAATTTTCTAATTTTTCCTCAGAAATATTTCCATCATTTCCAAAGGAAACTTCTTTTAGTAAGTAATATCGCAATGGATCTAAACCATAAATGTTTATGATCTCTAATGGATCTAAAATATTTCCTTTTGATTTTGACATTTTTTCATCACCAGAAAGGATCCATCCATGTCCATAAACCCTTTTAGGAGGCTCAATTTTTGCTGCTAACAGAAATGCTGGCCAATAAATAGCATGAAATCTTAATATGTCTTTACCTATTATATGTAAATCTGCTGGCCAAAAATTTTTATACAATTCGTTATTTTCATTGGGATATTTTAAAGAACTTAAGTAATTTGTTAATGCATCTAACCATACATAAACTACGTGATTTTCATCACTTGGAACTTTTACTCCCCAAGAAAAAGTTTTTCTACTAACAGATAAGTCTTTTAAGCCTCTTTTGACAAAGCTGATTACCTCATTTCTTCTACTTTCAGGTAATATAAAATTTTTATTTTTTTCATAAAAATCTAATAACGGTTTCTCCCATTCTGAAAGTTTAAAAAAAAAAGATTCCTCTTCAACCCACTCGACTGCTGAACCAGATGATTTAGCAACTTTAAAACCATCTTTTTTCTCAACTTCATCTTCATTATAAAAAGCTTCATCTGATACAGAATACCAACCAGAATATTTAGACAAATAAATTTGATTATTTTTTTCAAGTATATTCCATAGATTTTGCACAGATACTTTATGTCTATCTTCTGTAGTTCTTATAAAATCTGTATTTGATAAGTTTAAAGTTTTGGTTAAATCCTCAAATGTTTTGCTTATTTCATCACAAAAAGATTTTGGATCTTTATTTAACTTTTCAGCAGATCTTTGTATCTTTAAACCATGCTCATCTGTACCTGTTAAAAAATAAACATTGAATCCGTCGATCTTTTTAAATCGAGCAAAAAAATCAGCAATTATACTTGAATATGCATGTCCCATATGAGGTTTAGCAGAGGGATAGTAAATTGGTGTTGTTATATAATAATTTTTATTCACTTAGTAATTTATCCTTAAATTCTAAAAAAAAAGTTTCATAATCAAGATTAAATTTTTTTACATTAGATAGTTTTGAATAATAATATTCTTTAACTTTATATGACAATTTTTTTGATGTGTTTATATGTTTATAAAAAAATAATTCAATAATCATGTTTAAATTATTTTTTATAAACTCTTGCTTAATATAATGCTTATTATTAATTATATTACCTAATAAATCATCAATAGTGGTTTCTGACACTGATAATTTATATTCATTCATATAGTTTACTAAGGATATTAAAAAATAGGGTGTTGAGTAATAATTTATCAAATTTGAATTTATTTGATCATAAATATTCTCATTAAAATAATTATTTATTATTATTCTGGTATTTTCATTGGAGATACTTAATTTAAATTCTATACATCTGGATTTTATTGTATCTATTAAAAACATTTCTGAATTATAAATTAAAATAAAAAAAACATTTTCATTCGGTTCTTCTAAATTTTTCAATAAGGCATTTGATGCATTAATGTTTAAAAATTCGACATCATCGAGAATTATAAATCTTGACTTATTATTAAAGGAAGATTGATTTGTAAACTTTATGATTTCCCTAATTTGTTCAATTTCTATATTTTTATTATCATTATTCTTATTTATATTTAAAACATTAGGATGAGATTTGTTTTTTATTAGTTCGTAATCGTTATTAGAATTAAAAATTTTGTGTAAAAATTTTTCAGTAAGCAAAGATTTTCCAATACCTTTCTTACCAGATAATAAAATTTTATTTGGAAGTTCATTATTTTCGTAAAGTGTTACAAATTTTTCTAAATATGTTTCATGTCCTATTAGTTTATAATCAGACATTTATATTAATTTCTCAAGTTTATTTATTATGATTTTTTTTACTTCGTTAATTGTATTAGTGTTTGAATTAATTTTAATATATTTGCTCTTATTGCTTGATATTTTTTCATACCCGTTCTGGACTTTTTCATAAAATTTAAGTTTAAATTTATCATATCTATTTAAGTTAGATCTATTTCTAAGCCTTTTTTGTAAATTTTTTGAACTTACAGTACTTAAAAAAACTATATTAGGATTAAAATTTCCAATTATAAACTTATTCAGCATTTTAATTACCTTTAAATCAATTTTCATTCCATAATGTTGATACGCAATAGTTGAATCTGTAAAACGATCAATTAGTATTATTTTTTTTTTATAATTTTTTTTAATAATTTTCTCAAAATTTTCTGATCTTCCAGCATAAAATAGTAATAAATCAGTTTTATTATTTAAATTTAGTTTCTTATTTAAAATCAATTTTCTTATTTTTTCTGAAAAAATTGAACCACCAGGCTCTCTTAATTTTATAAAACTTTTTCTACGCTTTTTTAAATAATTTGCAGCAATTTTAAAATTTGTAGTTTTTCCCGAGGCCTCAATACCTTCAAATATAATAATTGGATATTTAGACATCGCCCCATATCAAAAAATTGATAGAAGTTATCAACCTTGATATTGCATTTTGCTGTTTGATATTTTCTGTAGAAAATAAGTCATGATTAGATATAACTTCGTCTTTATATAATACTTTTATTTCTGCTAATTTTTCTCCCTTTTTTATAGGTGCTTGTATAGGACCGTCATAAACAATCTTCACTTTCATGTATTTTTTTTTTGCTTTTGGAATGGTTTTATAAATTATATCTTTAGTATTAACTTTTACTTTTTTCTTATTTCCCTGCCAAACATCTAGTTCATAGAGATATTTGTTATCATTACTTATTTTTATTGTATCAAAATTTGTAATTCCCCATGTTAACAATTTTTGTGATTGCTTTGATCTAGAATTTTTAGTTTCAAAACCACTTGCAACAGCAATTAATCTTCTTTCTTTTCTTAATATAGAAGATGCAAGCGAATATTTTTCTGAACCAAGGTAGCCTGTTTTAATTCCATCTACACCCATATTTTTATATAATAATGGATTTCTATTTCCTTGTGTAATTGGATCCCCGCCCGTCCTACTCCAAGTAAATTCTTTAATTTTAAAATACTCATAATATTTAGGATGTTCTTTGATTAAATAATTAGACATAATTAAAATATCTCTAACGGTTGAATAATTATTATCATCATTAATCCCTGACGAATTTGAAAAATTAGTATTTTCCATACCAATTTCTTGAGCTTTCTCAGTCATTAGTAAAGCAAACTCGTCCTCAGTTCCTGCAATACCTTCAGCCAAAGCTACACAAGCATCATTACCTGAAGCAACAATTATACCTAATAATAAATCTTCTACCGAAACTTCATCTCCAACCATTATAAACATTGATGAATAACCAGATGAGGATAATCTCCAAGCATTTTCAGAAACAATAAATTTTTCATCTAAAGTAATTTCACCACTTTTCAATAAATCAAAAGCAACGATTGAAGTCATTATTTTTGTCATAGAAGCAGGAAATATTTTCTCATCAGGATTTTTTTCATATAAAATTTCACCAGATAAGTAGTCTTGTAAAATTGCAGTTCGTGCATTTATGTTAAATTTTGCATAAGAAATATTAGTTATAACTAAAAATGATAGGACAAAACTTAATAGTGCTTTTATTTTCATAATTTTATTAATTCAATATTTTCAAAATTTATATCAGCAATCTCATTATATACATTTTTAATTGATCCTAAATTATAAAAAGGACCCTTGTAAACCCTATATAAATTTTTAGACATTTTTTTGATATTTATGTCTTTTAAATTGTATTCATCCTCAAGTCTTTTTTTCAATGTAATTGCAGATTCTTCAAAAAATAAATCAGCAAATTTAATTATAAATTCAAATTTTTTATTTTTCACCTTTTCAACTTTTGAATTATTATCTTTTTCAATTGATATATTTTGGATTGAAATGCTGTCTACTGGAGCTTTGTTAGCTACTTTTTTTTCCTCATCAAACGTTTTTGCTTTATTTGCAACAAAAGTATTATTAGAATTTATTGTTTCTACACGCACATAAGGTTGATCAGGATCTATATCAAGTTCAGTTGCAATTCTTTCAGAAATTACTGAATTATAAAATATTGGATATTTTGAACTTTTTCCTACTTTAGCAATCAAGTATTTTTCATTTAACAAATTTGTTATTTTTATGTCTGTATCTTTTTTTAGTTTATTATTGAAAATAATTAATGATCTTTTATCAATTTTTTTTGAAACTATTCGTTTTTTGAAAATATCATTATTAAATATTAGAGCAAAACCATCATTTGAATAATTTTTGAAATCTTTATTGGTAATTACCTTTTTATTAGTAGTTTCACATGATGTTAAAATTATTGCTAAAAAAATTATTATCTTAAGTTTCATTTTCAAAACTATTTTTTAATGTACATACCGCTAAACTAAATCTTAGTGATCTATTCCATTTTAAGATTAGCTTATAATTATTAAAAATAATATATGCAGGTTTAAGTTTATTTGCATTTTCAACTATTTCAGCATCTGGAGTAACTATTGCAGCTATCAAATTGTCATATTTATCCAAAAAAGATGAATTTTTTATGTAATTTTTTAAATATTTTACTTTTCTCTCATTTTTAATTTTTTTTGCTGATGTATTTAAATATTTATCAGGAATATTTTCATTAAGATTAATTCTATAAAAACATGGTGTATTATCATTCCATCCAAGATTGCTTAAATAGTTGGCTGCAGATGCAAAAGAATCTTCAATATTTTTTAGATCAATTGATCCATCTTTATTATAGTCAATGGCATGATTTTTAATTGTGGATGGCATAAATTGAAAATTACCAAATGCACCTGCCCAAGATCCAAATAATGTGCTTGGATCTATAATTTTTGCGTCTACTAATTTTAAAAGAGTGATTAATTCTTTTGTAAAAAATTCACTTCTTCTTTGATCGAAGCTTAATGTTGCAAGTGAAGAAATAATATCCATTTTGCCTAAATAGTTTCCAAAATTAGTTTCAATTCCCATAAGAGCTAATAACAAATTTTTATCTACTTTGTATTCAGAAGATACTTTATTAATAATATTATTTTCTTTATTTAATATAATTTTTCCTAATTTTACTTTTTTTGACGATGTTCTTTTTGAAATATATGTCTTTGTGTCTTCATAAAATTCTGGTTGGTATCTATCATACTTTATTACATCAGGTAAAAACTTTGTTTTATCTATTAAATTATTAACTGTTGATTTACTAATACCTTCATTAATTGCTCTTTTTTTAAATTTAATTTTCCAATTGTTAAAATCATCAGCGATTAGAGTTGAGGAATTTAAAATAATTAATATTGATATGATAAATAATTTAATTTTTTTCATACAAATCTTTTAGGTATATCGATACAGCAATCCATATCAAAATAAAGCTGATTAATTTGTGTATATCTAATTCCTCATTATATAAGAAATAACCCAACAAGAATTGCAAAGTTGGAGTTATATAAAAAACTATACCCGTTGGACCTAAACCACATAATTCAACACCTCTAACATATAAATATAAAGGAATCACGGTCATAGGGCCTGCCAGCATGAATATTAACATTAGTTTTACATTCGATATATCAAAATCATTTAAATCATTTTGTACAATTAAATAAAAAGCAAATATTACCGCTGGAAAAATAAATAAACTTTCAACTAATAAACCAATATCTGTGTCTACATCAATTTTTTTTCTTACTAAATTATAAAAACTCCAACTTAAAGCTACTATTAATCCAACCCATGGTATTGATTGGAAGCTAGATATTACTAAATACAAAATTGATATAGTTACGATTAAAAGTGAAATTTTAGTTTTGAAACTTAATTCCTCTTTTAAAAAAAAATAACCTAAAAAAACACTTATTATAGGCATTATAAAATATCCAAAACTAGCATCTATAACTTGATCATTCCCTATTGCATAAATCCAAACAGCCCAATTCGTAAAAATTAATAATCCAGATAAAAACAACATCATAATTTTTTTTTTATCTTTAAAAACCGAGCTAAATTTTTTCCACTTTGATAAAATGATTGTTGTTAAAATTAGCATTACAGTTGTCCATGCACTTCGATGTAGGACAACTTCAATGTGGCCAGCAAAAGCAATATATTTAAAATATATAACTCCAATAAAACCCCACCAGAAAGAACCAAATGCCGTTAAAATTATACCTTTATTAAATTGATTTTTGCTTAACATTATATTGATCAATTAAACTATTTTGTTTATGAAATATAGAATTTTAATTATTACAAATTAGGAGAGATGGCTGAGCGGTTGAAAGCACCGGTCTTGAAAACCGGCAAAGGGGCAACTCTTTCCTGGGTTCGAATCCCAGTCTCTCCGCCACTAATATTTATTTTTAAATTCTATAAGTTTTTCTAAGATGATTTTATCTTCAAAATCTTTTGAATTTTTACCTAAACTTAAGTTGACTAAAGTTTCGTCATCAAAATTAATTAACTTATCTAAAGAAACTAATTCTTTATGATCAAGATTGTCAATAATTGAATTAACAAATTTAGAAACAAAGATATCCATTTCTTTAGTTCCACGATATTGAGCTCTGTATAAAATTTTATTAATTAAATTTTGTTTATTTGAATCCATTAATTAAATCTTTATATATATAAATCATGAATGATCACGAATATTTATTGTCAAATATTCAGAATATTAAAGGTATAGGGAAAAAAACAAGCCAATTATTTAAAAGAAAAAATATAAATACAATTTTTGATTTATTGTGGCATTTACCAACAAGTAAAATTGAAAATTCAAAAGTAACAAATGTTAGTGATATACAAATAGGTAAGTTACAAACAATTAAATTAACACCCCTAAAATATAATTTTCCTAGAATAAGAAGATTGCCGAATAGAGTTGTGTGTCAAAGTAAAGATATAAAAATAGATTGCGTTTTTTTTAATTCATATGAAGGATATATAAAAAAAATCTTACCATTAAATACTGAAATAATAATAAGTGGAAAAATTAATTTTTTTAGAAATAAATATCAAATCACTAATCCGACTCAGGTTAAAGAAAGTAATGGAAATATCTTAGAGACTCAAAATAAATATAGTCTTACAGATGGTCTTACGATCAATAAATACAATAATATAATTAATGAAGTTTTAAAGGAATTACCAGATTTAGATGAATGGCTAAATGATGATATAATAAAAAAATTTAATAATATTAAGTGGAAAGATGCAATCCTAAAGATTCATAGTCTTGATACTAAAGAAATTTTAAAATCCAAGTATTATAAACGGTTGGTTTTTGACGAATTGTTTGCTCATTTTTTATTATCCTCAAAGATAAGAACTAAAATAAAAAAAATAAAGAAATCACAAAAAATTTTTAAAGATTGTAAGGAAAAATTGATACAAGATTTAAATTTTAAATTAACAAATGATCAAGAAGTAGCAATAAAAATTATAAACGAAGATCTTAAATCAAAAAGTAGAATGTTTAGACTTTTACAGGGAGATGTTGGATCTGGTAAAACAATTGTATCAATAATAGCAGCGGTAAATTGTATAAATGCTGGATATCAAACAAGCTTTATGGTGCCTACTGAAATTCTAGCAAAGCAACATTTTTCTTTTGCTAAAAAATATCTACCCAAAAATGTAAAAATTGAAATGTTAACAGGTAAGTCAAAATATGCTGATAGAAAGAAAATTTTAGAAAATCTTAAACTTGGTAAAATAGACTTTCTGATAGGAACACATGCGTTATTCCAAAAAAAAGTTGAATATAATAAACTGGGTTTAATAATAATTGATGAACAACATAAGTTTGGTGTTCGTCAGCGTAAAGAGTTATCAGAAAAAGGTGGAAATAACTGCGATGTTCTAGTCATGTCTGCAACTCCAATACCAAGAACAATGATGATGACGGTCTATGGTGATATGGATTTAACCTTAATTAAAGAAAAACCAAAAAATAGAAAAAAAATAGTCACATACAGCAAGTTAGAAGATAAAATATCTGAAATAATTAGATTTGTTAAAAAAGAAATTTCTAATAAAAATCAAATTTTCTGGGTCTGTCCTTTGATTGAAGAGTCAAAAAAAGTTGAACAACAATCTGTTGTAAATAAATTTAAGTATTTAGAAAAATATTTTAAGAATAGAATTGGATTAATTCATGGTTCACTTGATAAGGATGAAAGGAACAAAATTTTAAATAATTTCTTAGATAGAAAGTTGGATATATTGGTATCAACCACTGTTATTGAGGTTGGAATAGATTTTCCTAATGCTAACGTAATTGTTATTGAAAATGCTGATAAGTATGGTTTATCCCAATTACATCAGTTACGAGGTCGTGTCGGACGTGGTAGTAAACAATCTTACTGTATATTGATGTTTAAATCCTCACTTAGTGAAAATGCAAAAAAAAGAATTAACATTCTAAAAAGTTCAGATGACGGTTTTGTAATTTCTGAGGAAGATATGAAATTACGTGGATATGGGGATTTGTTAGGATTTAAGCAAAGTGGAATTAAAAATTTTAGATTAGCTGATCCCATATTAAATGAAGATTTATTCTTACTTGCTGAGGCAGAAGTAAAAAAATTAGAGATGAAAGGTGATAATTTCAGTAAATATAATAAATTATTAAAATTATACGATCGAGCCTCAATAATTAACGAAATTTCTTAAATTTTTTTTGGATCTGAAGTACCGGCTGAAACAATAAATTTAGAAGCTTCTTCAAAAGTCATATCTAAATAAATAACTTCATCTTTTGGAAACATTAATAAAAATCCACTTGTAGGATTTGGTGTTGTTGGAACAAATACATTAATAAGATTAGTATTTGTTTTTTTTGATATTTCACCATCGTTTTCTCTGGTCGCAAACCCTACTGCCCAACTACCTTTTCTCGGATACTCAACTAAGACTACACTTTTCTTTGATCCTTTTTTTGGTGCTAATGTTTCAGTCATTTGGCCAATTGCTGAATAAATTGTTCTAAGAATTGGTATTCTTTTTAATATATCATTAAATATTTTAAGTATTTTTTTTCCAATAAATGAAAGAGATAAACTTCCAATTATTGTAATAAAAATTATAGCTAATAATATTTCCAAACCTGGTATTGCAAAAGGCAAGTAACTATTTGGATTTAATTCGTTTGGTATTAATTTTGACGATATAGATATAAAAAATCTAGTTAAATATAATGTGATACCTATTGGAACAAGAACAACTATTCCTGCTATAAAATAGTTTCTAAGTCTTCCAAGAATTGAAATACCTCTTCTTTTTAATTTTGCCATAAATTAACTGTAACTTGCATATAAGACAAATATGACCGCAAGTATAAATAGTACTATTAATATTTTGTTATTAAGTATCATATAAATTATTATAAAAAAGGTGTAATATATTAAGTAAAAAAAGTGAATAGAAGAAATTTCATACATTTATTTGGTTGTAGTTGCTTATCTTTTGGCCTATCTGCATGTGGTAGTGCACCGATAACAGATCGAAAACAACTAAAATTAATTCCCGAATCTAACCTCAATGCGAAAGCTGCTCAATTATATGAAAAGGTAAAAGAGAAAGAAACTTTAAGTGATGACACCAAAACATTAAATCAAATAAAAGAAATTGGATCCAAAATTGAATATTCAATATCAGAATACTTTGATCGCAATAATATACCTGACCCAACTATAAATTTTGATTGGGAGTATATTCTTATTGATAAAAAGAAAGTTAAAAATGCTTGGTGTATGCCTGGTGGTAAAATTGCTGTTTATACAGGTCTATTAGATATAACTAAGAATGAAGACGGATTGGCAGCTGTAATGGGTCATGAAATTGCGCATGCTGTTGCAAAACATTCGGTGGAAAGAGCAAGTAGAGGTGTTTTGTTAAATACTGGTACAGCTATTTTAGATATAGCCACTAAAGGTAAAGTATCTCAGATAAATAGAACAACAGGTATGAATGCTGTCGGTTTATTATCACAAATAGGAATTATGAATCCCTTTAATAGAAAGCAAGAAAGTGAAGCTGATTATCTTGGTTTGATATTTGCATCATTATCTGGTTATGACATTAGAGAAACAATCAAAGTTTGGGAAAGAATGAAAGAAGCTAAAAAAGGGAAAGAACCACCAGAATTTATGTCTACTCACCCATCTTCAACAAATAGAATTAATAATATAACAAATTGGGTAAACGAAATTATTATTAAATATCCGCCTATAGCTTAAGTGGTGAGCCCTGATGGACTCGAACCATCGACCCATTCCTTAAAAGGGAATTGCTCTACCAACTGAGCTAAGGGCCCCCAAGAAGCGTTTTTATATTGATTTTTTTTTATTAATCAATGTAAAAAATTTACAATTTATTGATGTACTTATCGTGAAATTCATCAAAAGTACCATGTTTTATATTGTCTCTGATGTTTCTCATTAAATCTTGATAAAAGTTGATGTTATTAAGGGTCAGAATCATTGAGGCCAACATTTCGTTGGTATTAAATAAATGATTTAAATAATTCTTAGAATATTTATTTAAATTGAACTTTGTGACACTTATGTCCAGTGGAGTATTATCATTTTTATATTTTGAGTTTCTAATTTGAATTTGTCCTTCCCATGTAAAAGCCAAACCAGTTCTCCCAGATCTCGTTGGCATTACACAGTCAAACATATCAACACCTCTCTTAACTGCACCGAGTATATCAGATGGAGTACCAACACCCATTAAATATCTTGGTTTTTCTTTAGGCATATGATCTTTTATTCCATCAAGAACATCAAACATTTCATCTTGTGTTTCTCCTACTGCCAATCCTCCTAGAGCATATCCATTAAATCCAATATCGATAAGATTGTTTAAAGATTTGATTCTTAGATCATTAAATAATCCACCTTGTACAATTCCAAATAAACCTTTGTGGTCATTTATTCCAAATGCATCTTTTGATCTTTTTGCCCACTCTGATGATAATTCCATTGATTTTTTAATTTTATCATAATCTTTAGTATTTTTAGGGCATTCATCCATAACCATTACAATGTCTGAGTTCAAACCTTTTTGAATTCTTATGCTTTCTTCAGGGCTTAAAATAAAAGTTTTACCATCTATATGTGATTGAAAAATTGCACCTTTATCTCTATCGATTTTATTTAATTTTGACAGAGACATAACTTGAAAACCACCTGAGTCCGTTAAAATTGGTAAATCACAATTCATGAATTCATGAAGTCCTCCAACACTTTCAATTCTTTCAACACCAGGCCTTATCATTAAATGATATGTATTTGATAAAATTATCTCACTACCTGTTTTTTTTATATCTTCTAAAAAAACACCTTTAACAGTTGCTTGCGTACCAACTGGCATAAAAGCAGGAGTATTAATATTACCTCTATGAGTCTCTATAACTCCTACTCTTGCATAATTTTGAGTATGATGAACATTAAAATTGAAATCTTTTAATGACATTCATTATTTTTTTATTGAGATTTAAAACTAATAATTTTATCTGGATTTGAAACTGCTCCATTATCACCGTCACCTTTTGTAATCATATCAACAAATTCCATTCCTTCTATTACTTTTCCAAAAACAGTATATTGTCTATCTAGGAAAGGTGCTGGTTTAAAACATATGAAAAATTGACTATTGGCGCTATTAGGATCTGACGATCTTGCCATAGAAACAGTCCCTCTATCATGAGGAAGGTCATTAAATTCTTGATTTAAATCTGGTAAATCGGATCCACCAATACCCGCCCTTCTTAAATCAAAATCTTTAGAAGATGAATTTCCAAATTTTACATCACCTGTTTGAGCCATAAAACCATCAATTACTCTATGAAAAACAACATTATCATATTGTCCTGAATCTGCTAACTCTTGAATTCTTTTAACATGATTTGGTGCAACGTCTGGGTACATTTCAATTTTTACGTCACCATCTTTTAATTTTAAAATCATTATATTCTCCTTTGCTATTAAATTTGTTGATAAAAAAATAAAAAAAATTATTAAAATATTTAAAAATTTATTCATAGATCTCTTTCAATGATTTAATTGTACTTTTAGTTGTAAATTTTTTTAAATCACCATTATGTTGAGCGATTTCTTTAACAAATCTAGATGATATTATTTGATTTTCAACATCTGACATTAAAAAAATTGTCTCAACTTGATTATTAAGTTTTCTATTCATTCCAGCTAATTGGAATTCATATTCAAAATCCGAAACAGCCCTTAGGCCTCTTAAAATGATATTTGATTTAAATTTTTTGCAAAGGTCTGTTGTTAAAGTATTAAATTTTATAACATCAACCTTATTCTTTTTAAATTTCAGATCTTTATAAAGAGCTCTTTTTACAATTACTATTCTTTCTTCTAATGAAAATAGGAAGTTTTTCTGATTTCCATCTGAAATACCTACAATTACTTTATCTACTATCTTAAGTGATTTCTTAATGACATCTATGTGGCCAAAAGTAATTGGATCAAAAGTTCCAGGATAGATAGCTATATTTTTCATTAGATAAGATTATCATCTAATTTAATAGCAGAAACTACTTTTTCATCACCAGTCAGTTTAATTATTCTAACACCTTGAGTATTTCGACCAGCTATTCTTATTTCTTTAACAGCTGTTCTTATCACTCTACCTTTGTTTGTTGAAATTAATATTTGATCCCCTTCAAAAACTGGAAATGATGAAGAAACATTCCCGTTTCTTTGTGAATTGACAATACCAATAATTCCCTTTCCACCTCTATTTGTAACTCTATAATCATAATGAGATGTTCTCTTACCATAACCATTCTCTGTAATAGACAAAATGAACTTTTCTTTAGCTTTAATTTCTGATTTTTGGTCTTTAGTTTTTGCTTTCTTATTTGAGTCATGATCAATAATAGACAGAGATACAATAGTATCATTTTCTGCTAAATTGATACCTCTTATACCTTTTGAAGATCTACCTTTGAAAACTCTAAGTTTTTTCGATTCAAACCTTATACATTTTCCTAATTTAGTACTTAAAATTATATCCTGATCATCTCTACAGATTTTAACACCAATAATTTTATCATTACCATCAAGCTTCATTGCAATTTTACCCGAAGCATTAATTGAGGTAAAATCTTCAAGATTATTCTTTCTAATTTTACCTTCACTTGTTGCAAAAATGATATGCATGTCTTTTGTATCAACATCGCTGTCTGGAAATGGCATAATTGAACTAATTGATTGATGATTTTTTAGAGGAAGAATATTAAATAAAGACTTACCTTTTGATGCAGCTGATCCTTCTGGAATTTTCCAAGCTTTAACTTTGTAAGCCAATCCTTCAGTAGAGAAAAATAGAACAGATGTGTGAGTATTTACTGATAATGTTTGTACTACAGAATCTTCGTCTCTTGTCTTAATCCCTGTTTTGCCTTTTCCACCTCTTTTCTGTTGTTTAACATTACTTAAAGCACCTCTTTTAATGTATCCTTGTAAAGTAATTGTAATTATTACAGACTCTTTTTGAATAGTCTCTTCAATATTATAGTTTAAAACAGCATCTATAATCTGCGTTCTTCTCGGAGATGAAAATTTCTCTTTAATTTGAGATAATTCATTACTAATTACTTTTAATAGTTCACTTTTTGAATTTATTATTTTTTTATACTTTGTAATCAATTCAGATAATTTTTTTATTTCTTCTTCAATTTCATTAATTCCAAGGGCGGTTAATTTTTGTAATCTAAGTTCTAGTATTGATGTAACCTGAGTTTCAGATAAGTTGTAAGATCCTTTATAATTTTTACTATCAACTAATTTAATTAATTTAGCAGATTTTGATATTTTCCATTTAGTTTTTATAAGAGTATTTTTTGCTTCTTCTGGATTCTTTGAAGATCTAATAATTTTTATTACTTTATCAATATTTTCTACACTAACAGATAAACCAAGTAATACATGGACACGATCCTCTGCTTTTTTTAAATCATATTTTGTTTTTTTAATTACAACATCTTCTCTAAATTTTAAAAAATTCTCTAAAAAATCTTTTAATGAACATGTTTTAGGTTTGTTATCAACAATGGCTAATGAATTAAAACCAAATGAAGTTTCAATAGATGTATATTTGTAAAGTTGTCTTTTGATTGTCTCTGGTTCAACACTTCTTCTTAAATCTATAGCAACTCTTATACCTTCTCTGTTAGATTCATCTCTAATGTCACTTATACCCTCAATTTTTTTATCTCTAACTAATTCTGCAATTTTTTCATTTAAGTTAGATTTATTCACTTGATAAGGTATTGATGTAATTACCAATCTATCTTTTCCATTTTTAAGATTTTCTACATTTATTTCACCCCTAATTTTAAAAGATCCTCTACCTGTTTTGTATCCTACTCGAATAATATCTTTACCAATAATAACTCCTCCTGTTGGAAAATCAGGGCCAGGAATATGCTTCATTAACTCTTTAACTTTAATATCTTTATTTTTTATAAGCGCTAAAGTTCCATCAATTATTTCACCTAGATTATGTGGTGGAATACTAGTTGCCATACCAACAGCAATACCTCCAGCTCCATTTACCAATAGATTAGGATATTGAGCTGGCAGTACTGTTGGTTCTTGTTCTGTTTCATCGTAGTTACTTTTAAATGAAACTGTATTTTTTTCTATATCATCAATCAAAAATTGAGATATTTTTGCAAGTTTGGTTTCCGTATATCTCATTGCTGCAGGTGGATCACCATCGATTGAACCAAAATTGCCCTGTCCATCAATAAGTGGGACACTCATTGAAAAATCTTGAACCATTCTAACTAAAGCATCATAAACAGCTTGGTCACCGTGCGGATGATATTTACCAATTACATCTCCAACAATTCTTGCTGATTTCCTAAATTGTTTTGTCCAATCAAAACCACCTTTGTGCATTGCATATAAAATTCTTCTGTGAACAGGTTTAAGTCCATCTCTTATATCGGGTAATGCCCTACTAATTATTACGCTCATCGCGTAAGATAAATATGATGAGCTCATTTCATCATACATTGAGATTGGTTTGATATTTAAATCTTTAGTTACTTCGTTTTTTTGCATTTATTTAGAAAGGGATATCATCGTCTAGCTCGTTTTGAGCCATAGAACTATCATCAAAACTTTGTTTATTATCTTGAGATGGAATTGAATTTTGATTTCCTCCACCTAACATTGTTAATGATGAATTGTATCCTTGAATTAAAATTTCAGTAGAATATTTATCCTGACCTGATTGTTCATCTTTCCATTTTCTAGTGGTCAGTTGTCCTTCAACGTATACTTGTGCTCCTTTTTTTAAATATTGTTGAACTACATTTACCAGTCCTTCATTGAAAACAACTACTCTGTGCCACTCAGTTTTTTCCTTTTTTTCTCCAGTATTTTTATCTTTCCATGATTGACTAGTAGCTAGGCTTAATCTTGCTACACTTTTACCATTAACCATTTGTTTAACTTCTGGATCTGCGCCTAATCGACCGATTAAAAGTACTTTATTTAAGCTTCCTGCCATAATATTTATATATTTGAAATGTTATTTATAACATTAATAGGCTTGAATATTAATTTTATTAATCTAAAGCAACTAAAATTATGCTTAAAAAGATACTTATTAAGGGCGCAAAAGAGCACAATTTAAAGAATATTTCACTAGAGATTCCTAAAGACAAATTTGTTGTAATTACAGGTCTATCTGGGTCAGGAAAATCATCATTAGCATTCGATACTGTCTATGCAGAAGGTCAAAGACGATATGTTGAAAGTTTATCTGCATACGCAAGACAGTTTTTAGATAAAATGAAAAAACCAAATGTAGATTTAATCGAAGGTTTGAGTCCAGCAATCTCCATAGAACAAAAAAATACTTCTAAAAATCCAAGATCAACAGTTGCAACTGTAACCGAAATATACGATTACATGAGAGTACTTTATGCAAGAGCTGGAATACCCTACTCTCCATTCACTGGTAAACCAATTACTTCACAAACTATTAGTCAAATTGTTGATAAGATTAAAGAATTACCAAAAAAATCTACAATATATTTATATGCTCCAGTCGTGCGGGGACGTAAGGGTGAATATAAAAAAGATATATTAGGATACAAAAAAAGAGGATTTAGAAAAATCAAAGTTGATGACCAATTGTATGATATTGAAAGTATTCCAGAATTAAATAAAAAACTTAAACACGATATTTCAATTTTAGTTGATAGAATTGTAATAAATTCCTCATTAGGAAACAGATTAGCTGAAAGTGTTGAAACAGCTGTTAATTTAGCAAATGGATTACTTTTCGTTGAATACGAAAATGAAACACTTCCAAAAAAATACAGAAAAGTTGAAAAATTAATTTTCTCAACAAAATTTGCTTGTCCCGAAAGTGGTTTTACTATTGAAGAAATTGAACCAAGACTTTTTTCATTCAACAGTCCTTATGGAGCTTGTGAAGAATGCGAAGGTATTGGAATGAAACTAAATGTTGATCCTAATTTAGTTGTTCCAAATGAAAAAAAATCTATAGCAGATGGTGCTATAGAACCTTGGGCAAAATCTACATCAATGTATTACGCTCAAACATTAGCATCTCTATCTAAACATTATGGTTTTTCATTAGATGATAAATGGTCAAAACTACCAAAAAAAATTAAGGATGTAATTTTGTATGGATCTGATGATGAAGAAATTAAATTTACTTATGACGATGGCTATGAGAAGTATTCGCATAAAAAAACCTTTGAAGGTGTTGTCAATAATCTAGAGAGAAGATATTTAGAAACAGATAGTGATTGGAAAAGAGAAGAAATTGCTCAATATCAATCTGATACAAAATGTGAAAGATGCAATGGTTATCGATTAAAAGATGAAGCTCTGTGTGTTAAAATAAATGAATTAAACATAAGCCAAGTTACAGAAAAATCAATTTTTGATGCTAAGGAATGGTTTAGATCTTTAGAAGTTAAATTAGACAAAAGACAAATTAAAATTGCTCAACATATATTAAAAGAAATTAATGAACGTTTAGATTTTCTTTTAAATGTTGGTCTTGATTATTTAACTTTATCTAGAGAGTCTGGAACATTATCTGGTGGAGAAGCACAAAGGATTAGACTAGCTTCACAAATTGGATCAGGTTTAACTGGAGTTCTATACGTTTTAGATGAACCATCAATTGGTTTACATCAAAAAGATAATGTTAAGCTTATAGATGCATTAAAAAGATTAAGAGACTTAGGTAATACTGTTATTGTTGTTGAGCACGATACAGAAACAATGGAGAATGCTGATCATATAATAGATTTAGGACCTGAAGCTGGAAACAAAGGTGGAGAAATTGTTGCTGAAGGTACATATGAACAAATTTTAAAAAATGATAAAAGTATTACTGGAAGATATTTATCAAATAAAAGCTTCATACCTATTCCAAAAAATAGAAGACTTGCAAAAAATGGTAGATTTTTAGAAATCAATGGTGCATCGGGAAATAATTTAAATAACGTAAATTTAAAAATACCTTTAGGTAGTTTTACTTGTGTTACTGGTGTATCTGGAAGTGGTAAATCTACTTTAATACTACAAACTTTATACAATGCATTAAATCTTACTTTGAATAATAATAAGTCTAGAAAAATTCCTCAGCCATTTAGAGGATTTAAAGGAATAGAATTAATTGATAAAGTTATAGATATTGATCAATCTCCTATTGGCAAAACTCCCAGATCAAATCCCGCAACATATACTGGAGCTTTTGGTCCTATTAGAGACTGGTTTACCAATTTACCTGAAGCAAAAAGTCGAGGTTATAAACCTGGAAGATTTTCTTTCAATGTAAAGGGTGGAAGATGTGAAGCATGTGAAGGAGATGGTGTAATTACTTATGAAATGCACTTTCTACCCGATGTTTATATAACGTGTGATGAATGCAAAGGCACAAGATACAACAGAGAAACATTAGAGATTAAATTCAAAGATAAGAGTATTGCAGATGTCTTGAATATGACTGTTGATGAAGGATGTGAGTATTTTGAAAATATTTCAAACATCAAAACTAAACTTCTAACTTTAAAGAAAGTTGGTCTTGGCTACATAAAAATTGGTCAGCAAGCTACAACTCTTTCTGGTGGAGAGGCTCAGCGTATAAAGCTTGCTAAAGAATTGTCTAAAAGGTCTACAGGAAGAACAATGTATATATTAGATGAACCTACTACTGGATTGCATCAACATGATATAAAAAAACTTCTGGAAATTTTACACACATTTGTAGCAACAGGTAATTCAGTTGTAGTTATAGAGCACAATTTAGATGTTATTAAAACTGCTGATTATATTGTAGATATGGGACCCGAGGGTGGTGTTAAAGGTGGAAATATTATTGCCGAAGGCAAACCCGAGGAAGTTGCAAAAGTAAAAGATAGCTATACAGGTAAATTTTTAAAGCCTTTATTAGATACAAAATTTAAAAAAACCGCTTAATCTTTATAGAAAAATAATATAAAATCATTTTATAGATGACTTCGATATTACAATCATTATCAAAGACTGTTCATTTATCATTGGCTATTGCAATATTACTATTCATTGGTCTTTACATAGGTAATGGTGGATTTGATTTTGATGTTTTATTTTGGAGCTGGTTATTAAGATACGTACATGTAACTGTAAGTATTATGTGGATTGGTTTACTGTGGTATTTCAATTTTGTTCAAATTCCTAACATGGCTAAAATTCCAGACGAACAAAAACCAGCAATAGGCAAAGTTATAGCTCCTGCAGCATTATTTTGGTTTAGATGGGCAGCGCTATTTACAATAATATCAGGATTATTATTAGCCTATTTTAATGGATACGTTCATCAAGCAATGACATTAGGAATTGGATCAGGTGGTGGAAAAAATACTGCAATAGGAATTGGAATGTGGTTAGGATTAATAATGGCCTTCAATGTTTGGTTTGTTATATGGCCAAATCAAAAAAGAGCTTTAGGTATGGTTGAGTGTGAACCTGAAATTAAAGCTAAGTCAGCGAAGACTGCAATGCTATTTTCTAGAACAAATACACTATTATCATTACCAATGTTGTTAACAATGGTGGCAGCGCAAAATCTTTATTAATTATTCTTTTTCTTCTTTAACAATCGTTCTTTGGCTAACTTTTAAAGTGACTAGTACTGGATTTGCAATATAAATGGATGAATAAGTTCCAAAAATTACTCCTAATATCATTGCTAATGAAAATCCTTTTAATATTTCGCCACCAAAAATAAATATAGATAAAAGTGCCAACAATGTAGTAACAGAAGTTATTATTGTTCGAGATAAAGTTTCATTTATTGAGATATTTGTTAGTTCAAATATTTTTACATCTGCATATTTACGCAAATTTTCTCTAACTCTATCAAATATTACAACTGTATCATTCATTGAATATCCAACTATTGTTAAAACAGCTGCAACGATAGAAAGATTGATTTCTAATGAAAATACAGAAAATACTCCTAATGTAATTATAACATCATGAAATAAAGCTAAAATGGCTCCAAGACTAAATTGCCACTCAAATCTGATCCAAATATATAAAAGCATGGCAGCCAATGATAAAGCTATCGCTATTACACCTGATCTTAAAAGTTCTGCACTAACTTTTGGTCCAACATTTTCAACTCTTCTAAAATCAACAGATCCTATTGAATTTGATAGTTTTGTCTTCAATTCATCAATAAATTTAGGATCGTTTGAATTTTGTTTTTCAAATTTAACTACAAAATCTGTTTCATTACCAAAGTTTTTTACAGACACATCACCAAGATTCATTTGATTAAAACTATCTCTAATTTTTGTTATATTAGCAGAAGATTTATCAGTTCTTAGTTCTATTAAAGTACCCCCTTTAAAATCAACACCAAAATTCAATCCTTTAAAAATTAAAAAAACTAATGAAACAATAATTAATATTCCTGAAAGAATATTAAAACTTTTATAAAACTTATTAAAATAGATTGTTTTCATTAAATTAGTTTTTCCTTATGTTTGTTTTTGATGACATAGTAAGCAGTGATCAGACGGGCAATGAAATAGACAGAAAATAATGTTGTCAGTATTCCAATTCCTAGGGTTATGGAAAATCCTTTTATAGGTCCAGATCCCATGAAGAAAAGGATTACTGCAGCGATTAAAGTTGTAATATTGGCATCTAAAATTGTTGTTCGTGATTTTGTATAACCAGAATCAAATGCTACGATTGAATTATTCTCATTTTTTAATTCTTCTTTAATTCTCTCAAAAATTAATACATTTGCATCAACGGCCATACCAACTGTTAATATAATTCCTGCAATACCAGGGAGTGTAAGAGTTGCTTCAAATAATGTTAAAATTCCAACCAATAAAAATAGGTTAGAAATTAAAGCCAAGTTAGCAATTAAACCAAAAAATCTATATTTATAAACCATAAAGGCAACGACTAAGATAAATCCTATTATCAATGACATAATTCCTGCATTAATTGAGTCTTTTCCAAGGTCAGGACCTACAGTTCTTTCTTCGATAATATTAAGTGGAGCCGGTAAAGCACCTGATCTTAAGAGTAAAGCTAAATCTGTTGCTGATTGAAAAGTAAAATCTCCAGAAATTTGACCGTTTCCACCTACTATCGGTTCTTGAACGGTTGGTGAACTAATTATTTTACCATCCAAAATAATTGCCAAACTTTTACCAACTCCGGATGAAGTTGCTTTACCAAATTTTCTTGCCCCAACTCTATCTAATGAGAATGAAACAACTGTTTCGTTAGTTTGATTATTCATGGTAGGTTTAGCATCAACTAAATTATCACCGCTAATTATAATTCTCTTACTTACTATAGCTTCTCTGTCACCACTTTCATATTGGAGTAACTCTGTTCCAAAGGATTGCTCTTGATTAGTAGCAACAAATTGAAAAGTTAAGTTTGCAGTTTTTCCTAACAATGATTTAATTCTTCCTGGATCATCGAGGCCAGGTAATTCTACCAATATTCTATCATTTCCTCTTTTAAGAATATTAGGCTCATTTGTGCCAACTTCATCAACTCTTCTTCTAACAGTTTCAATTGCTTGATCTAAAGACGAATTTTTTAATAACACCAGTCCGTAATCAGAATAAGTTAATTTGAATGAGTTATCCTCGTTTTCAATATCAAATTCATGTGATTTAAATTGCTGAAAATATGTATTAATCTCACTCTTATCATCATCTAGAAGTGATAATACTTCTTCTTTTTTCATAATATTTACATCAAAAAATATTGATTGGTCTTTGATTGAGAAATTTCTAATTTTAATATTTTTATCTTTAAAAAATTTTTTTAACTCCAAAACTTTACTTTGAAGTCTTTGGACAATTACAGGATTATTATCAATTTCTAGTAATAAATACGAACCACCTTGTAAGTCTAATCCTAATTTTATATTTTTGGAGAAAAATTCATCATCAACTTTTGTAAAGTTGGAAATAGTAAAATAGGAAATTATAAGTGTAAAAATTAAAACACTAAAAACTCTTAATTTAGAAAAATATAACACTTTAAAAAGTTATTATTTTTTTGGTTCAGCCTGAGTAACTAATCCTTGTATTCCTGTAGCTCGAACAATTTCAACTTTAACATTATCAGCTATCATAACTTCTACTTTTTCATTATCGATAACTCGTTCTACAGTACCAACGATACCACCAGAGGTAATAACTTTATCTCCACGCTTTAAAGCTTCAACCATAGCCTTATGTTCTTTGACTTTCTTTTGCTGGGGTCTAATTAAAAAAAAGTAAAATATTACAAATATTAAAATTAGGGGTATAAATTGTCCAATTCCTGCGTCCATGTTAAGTCCTTAAAAAGTTAACGATTATTTATACTATAAACTTTTAGAAGACAACTCTTAATTGATACCTATTTTCTCCATATTGTTCATATATGGTCTTAGTTTTTCAGGAATAATTATTGAACCGTCCTCCGTTTGATAATTTTCTAATATCGCAATTAAAGTTCTACCAACGGCAAGTCCGCTCCCATTTAAAGTACCAACAAATTCATTTTCGTTATTATTATTTTTATATCGAGCTTTCATTCTTTTAGCCTGAAATGTTCCACATGAAGAACAGCTTGATATTTCTCTATATTTATTTTCAGATGGAAGCCAAACCTCTATGTCATAAGTTTTTTCTGCACTAAAACCCATATCACCTGTGCTTAAAATAATTTTTCTGTAAGGTAATTGTAAATCATCTAAAATTTTAGTTGCACAATTAGTCATTCTCTCTAGTTCTTCAATGCATTTATTATTTTCTACAATACTGACTAATTCAACTTTATAAAATTGATGCTGTCTAATCATGCCCTTTGTATCTTTACCATAACTTCCTGCTTCTTTTCTAAAACAAGGTGTTGATGCAACTAATCTCATTGGCAATGATTTTAGATTTAATATCTGATTTTTAACCATATTAGTTAAGATCACTTCAGCAGTAGGGATTAAAAACTTTCTATCATTTTTATCATCAAACTTAATTTCGAATTGATCATTTTCAAATTTAGGTAATTGGCCAGTTCCAAACATAGTGTTGTCTGTAGCCATTAAAGGTGGAGAGATTTCAGTGTAGCCGTTATTATTGACATGTGTATCAATCATAAAATTAGAAATTGCTCTTTCTAATGATGCTAATTTGTCTTTAACAAAAACAAATCTTGATCCAGTTGTTTTTGTTGCTAAATCAAAATCTAACATATTCAGTTTTTCACCAATTTCATAATGAGATTTCGGTTTAAAACTCATTTCTTTAATTTCACCAGATTTTATAACCTCTTTATTGCTGTTTTCATCCTTACCAACTGGGACATCATTCAATGGTAAATTAGGAATATTGCTTAATATCTGATCAAGTTGGTCTTTAACATTTTTTTGATTTTTACTTAAATCATCTATTTTATTTGAAATTTCTTTTGACTTTTCAAAAAGGGTTTCATCTTTAGATTTAGAAATAGATTTTTTTTCCATTTCTAATTTTTCTTTTTCTTGAATTAATTTTCTATTTTCTTCATCGAGATTTAGTATTTGATCAAAGTCTACATCAACGTTTCGATTTTTAATTGTATTTTTAAAATTATCGATATCTTTTCTAATATCCTTAATATTGTGCATTTCTCTCTTGAGCTTTCTTTTCGATAATATTTACAGAAAAAATTGACAATTCATATAAAATTAACAAAGGTATTGCTAAACCTATTTGTGTAATTGGATCTGGTGGAGTTAATATTGCAGCAGCAGCAAATATTATTACAACGAAATATTTTCTTCTTTCTCTTAAATAAGTTGAATTTACAACTCCTATTCTTGCAAGCAAACTTAATACAACTGGTAGCTGAAAACTTAATCCAAATGCAAAAATTAATTTCATCACAAGAGATAAATATTCATTTACTTTAGCTTCTAATTGAATTGGTAAGCTAGTTCCAAGTCCTGCACTTTCAAATGATAAAAAAAATTTAAATGCTAGTGGCATAATTAGATAATAAACAAGCATACCTCCCAGTAAAAAAAGTATTGGTGTAATTACTAAGTAAGGCATAATTGCTTTCTTTTCATGGGTGTATAATCCTGGTGCAATAAATTTCCAAATTTGAATAAGGATATATGGACTGGTCACAAAGAAAGCTGCAAAAAAAGAAACTTTAAGATATGTTAAAAATGTTTCTTGAAGAGCGGTAAAAATTAATCTTCTATCTACATTATCATCTTTTACAGCATTAGCGTAAGGTTCAACTAAAAATCCATATATGTATTCAGAAAAATAGTAACAAACCACAAATAATACCGCTAAGAAGATAAATGAATTTATTAGTCTTTGTCTTAATTCAGTAAGATGACTTATAAAACCTGTTTCTTTTTTTTTAGCTGTCATCTTTAGGTTTATCCTCTTTCATAATTTCAGTATTTTTTTTTAATTCTTCTTTAATTGAAACATCCGTTATTTCTGTAACTTGATTTTGAACATCTGAAAAATATCTTTTGGCTGAACCTATCCATGATCCAACTTTTTTTAACATTACAGGAAAGTCTTTTGGTCCTACAACTATTATTGCAATAGAAACTATTATTAATATTTCAAACCAGCCGATCTGTGGCATTGATTACTCTTTTTTGTCTGAGTCTTGATTTTCAGATATATTTTTTGGTTGGCTATCTTCTGTAGCATCTGTAGCCATACCTTTTTTAAAACTTTTAATTCCTTTAGCAACATCACCCATAAGACTAGAGATTTTACCTCTACCAAAAAGTAACACCACTAAAATTACTACAATTGCAATTTGCCAAAATCCTATACTCATAATTACTTATAACCTTATAATTTTAGTTTTAAAACTATTTTTTTATTTATCAGTGTTGGTATTAAGAGTGCTATTAAGCATCTCATCTATATCGGAGTATATATTTTCCTTTTTATCCTCTTGTTTTTCTTTATAGAATTTGCCTGTTCCAAATATAGATGCATCTACACTAGATGTATCGATAAGACCTGCGGTTCCTAATTCATCGACAGTTGGAAGATCTGATAATTTTTGGAGATTGAAATGACTTAAAAAGTCATCTGTTGTTCCATATTGAATAGGTTTGCCAGGGGCATCTTTTCGACCTTGAGGTCTAACCCAATTCAATTCCATCAATATCTCAATTGTATTATTTCCAAACGCAACTCCACGAATTTCTTCTATTTCAGCTCTAGTGACTGGTTGATGATAAACAATAATTGCAAGTGTTTCTATCGCAGCCTTTGATAGTTTTTTTTCAACAGTTTTTTGTTGAGACATTAATGAGGATAAATTTGGTGAAGTTCTAAAAGACCATTTATTGGATATACAGACTAAATTTATTCCACGATCAGAATAAAAATTCTGAAGTTTTAGTAAAGATTTTTCAACATCTGTCTTTTTTGAAATTTTATTTTCAATAGTTTCAATATTTAAAGGCTCTGCAGCTGCAAAAACAATAGCCTCTATTTCTTTATCAACATCACTTAATTTAGATGGAAATGATACAACATTATTTTTTTTTAATTTATTCATTAGATTTTTTTTATATATATATCCTCAAATAAATTATTTTGTTTAATAGATATATTACCTTCTTTTGCAAGCTCTAAAGATCCAGCAAAAATTCCTGCATTACCAGTCTTGCTTAAAGTTTTAGAGTTTCTAAAATTTTTTGGTATTAGATCAGTCATATTTTTCCAATCATTTAAATTATTGTAAAACTCTTTTATAACTTTAATACCTTCTTCAGTAGTAAATACTGGAAGTTTCGGAATATTCATTCTCTGAAAATCTTTTGTCATTACGATATTCGAATACGTTTTTAATAATTCAAATAATGTTAAAGAATATTGAGAGTTATATATTGATCTCATTCCACTTTTTGAACCTCTCATAAAAATATCTTTGCCTAATCTTTTTCTACTCAACATCTGAGAAGACAATAATCTTATTAATTCTAGTTTTTTAAGTTGGAGTTTTAATTTTTCTGCCACTTCAAGTGCTTTAAATTCCTCTTCCTCTGTTTCTGGTAATAGTAGTTTAGATTTAAGATATGTTAACCAAGTAGCCATTAATAAATATTCTGAGGCCAATTCTAAATTTAAATTTTCAGTTTTTGTTATAAAATCATGAAATTGATCTGCTAATTTAGTAATTGATATATTTTCCAAATCAACTTTTTGTGATTTTGCTAAATCTAAAAGTATTTCTAATGATCCAGAATAATTACTAAGATCAACATTAAATTCTAAAGAATCACTCATGAATATAAATTTAACTTATTATTTTAATTAATTTAGAAGTTTTTTTTACAATAAAATCATCAATATATGGAGAGTTTTTACCTACAATCTTCATTTCTACTAGTTTGCCGTTACAATGGAGTACTAAATTACATCCTGCCTTAAATGATTTGATCACGTTTTCTTTTAAATTTCCGCTCTGAGCACCCATTGAAATATCATCTGTCATAATAATATTTTTAAATTTTAACTTATCACGAATTAATTTAATAATTATTTTCGAATGAGGAACATTGTTAATTTTATCAATTTTTTTGAAAAGCAAATGTCCAGTCATCCCAAGAATTGCTTTTTTTTTAAAAAAAGGAACAAAATCATATCTATCCAGATATTTAAGATTTTTACTTATAATTGGTAATTTAATATGACTATCAGCAGTAGCTAATCCATGTCCAGGAAGGTGCTTAATTACTGTTCCAATTCTATTTTCATGAAATCTAGCTATAGATATATTGCCTATTTTAGACAAAGTTTTTTTATTACTTGAATAGGAACGATCACCTATAATTTTATGAGACTTATTTCGTCTTAGATCCAATACAGGGACAGTATTAACGTTAATACCAATAAGTCTTAACAAATAGGATATTTGCTTTACATAAACATTAAAATAAATATCAAATTTTTTTTTATCTTTTGAATACAAATCACCAAAATATTTTGCGCTAAAAATGGAATTATCTATAAATTTTCTTAATCTACTTACTCTTCCACCCTCTTCATCAATTAAAATTGGATAATTAGAATTTTTAAATATTTTTTTAATGGAATTGGTTAATTTTTGAACTTGATTGATAGATTTTATATTTCTAGAAAAAAGAATTATTCCCCATGGCTTATATTTTTTTAAAAAGCTTACTTCACTTTTTTTTAAATTATGCCCACTAATGCCACATATAAAAGCTCTAGTTTTTTTAATCATTATATAACAATTCCCAAAAAGAATATTTTTTTGTGTTTTTATTTTTGTATTCTACATATTCAATAATGTTGTCCGTGTCATTTTTAAGAATAAATAAATTATTTTCGTTAGATGATATTTTTTCATCAATACTTGAAACTGCTCTATATGATTTCTTGTAATTATCATCTGAAAAATAATATCGTAGAGTAAAGAATAGAAAGAAAAATATAATTATTAAATAAAATAGATATTTGAGCTCTTTTAGCATTACATTTTTTCAGGTGTATCAACACCTATAATATCCATTCCAGTTTTAATTGTTTTTGCAATAGATTTTAAAAATATTAGTTTTTCGATATTTATTGTTTTATCATCATTGATAAATCTTTTTTCAACATCATCTTTTCCCATATTCCAATAGGAATGAAACTGTGATGATAACTCATATAAATATACAGGGATCCTATGAGGTTCTAGTTTTTTAGTGGAAATTTCTACACATTTAGGCCATTCGGATATTTTTTTAAAAATTTCAATTTCTTCATTATTAAATTGCATATTTTTATTTTCATTATCAATCTTGTCATCAATATTTTTATTTATATTTCTAAAAACCGATGAAATTCTAGCATAACAATATTGAACATAATAAAGCGGATTGTCTTTGGATTTTTCTTTTACTTTTGTAAAATCAAAATCTAATTCAGCATCATTACTTCTACTTAGCATAATAAATCTTGTTGCATCTTTTCCAACTTCAGAAATTAAATCTTCAACGGTAATGTAATCACCTTTTCTTTTAGACATTTTAAAAGGTTTGCCATCTTTTATTAGCTTAACAAGTTGGCTTACTTTACAAATTAATTTATTTTTTTCCCCAGATAATGCTTCAACAACAGATGTAATTCTTTTTATATAACCCGCATGATCTGCTCCTAAAATATTTATTAGTTTATCAAAGTTTCTATTTAGTTTTGTATTATGATATGCAACATCTCCAGCAAAATAAGTCCATGTGTTATCAGATTTTTTCAATGCCCTATCTTTATCATCCCCAAAATCTGTAGATCTAAAAAGTAACTGATCTCTTTCTACCCAATTAGTTGTATCTTCTCCTTCGGGAGCTTTGATTTTTCCTATATATACAAATTTATCTTTTTTAAGTTTGTCAATAACCTTATCAACCTCTTTATTTTCAACTATTTCAGTCTCACTCGCAAAATTATCATGAATAATTCCCAAATTATTTAAATTAGTCTTAATGAGTTTAAGTGACTCTGTAATTGCTAGTTTAGTAAGTGTTAACTTAATTTTTTCATAATCATCAAATTGTAAATCTTTATTATTATCTATAATATGTTGGGCTATATCCTTGATGTATTCTCCTGGATATAAATCATCCTCATTTTGTGGAAAGGTTTGATTATCTAACTTTTCTTTTATTCTTAAATATACAGATCTAGTAAAATGTAAAATTTGGTTACCATGATCGTTTACGTAATATTCTTTTACAACTTCTTGATTGTTAAATTTTAACAAATTAGAGATAACATCACCTAGAATAGCACCTCTACAATGACCAACATGTAATGGTCCAGTGGGATTTGCTGACACGAATTCAATTAAATGTTTCTTTTTAGAGCCATTAAGTGATGCACCAAAATTATTAAGATTATTTATATTTAAAAGAAATGAAGTCCAAAACTCTTTTTTTAAAATAATATTTATAAATCCAGGATTTGCTATTTCTATCTTCTCAATATTATTATCATCTTTAAAGATAATATCTTTCAATTTTTCGGCAATTTTAATTGGTGGTTCATTATTTGTTTTAGATAAAACCATTGCAACATTGGTTGACAGATCGCACTTAAATTTTTTAGGAGGTATATCTACATTTATACCAGATAAACTTTCAGGTAATAAAATTAGCTTTTCTTCACTTGCTAATTTAATTTTATTTAAAATTTTATTTAAGTATTCCTCAAATATATTCATTTTGATGCTCTATATAATTGTATGGCGTACCTATCAGTCATACCAGAAATATAATCAGATATAGCTCTTTCTTTGTTAGTTTTTAAATATTTAGTTTTAATATACTTTTTTGGATTTTTGTTAATTGCACTAAAAAGCTTTTTAATTATCTTTTTTCCTTCGTTATTTTTTTTTAATACATCTTTATTATTATACATAGTTATTCTAAGGAAATCTCTAATCTCATTTATAGTTATTTTTAATTTGTTGGAAAAATCAACAATTTGATTTTTTTTATTTGATACATCTTTTTTTATAGATATTTTGTTCATTAAAATATTTCTTGTTGTTGTTTTTATTAAGTCTTGAACCATTAAATTTATAGAGTCTCTTATAGTTTGGTATACAAGAATATCATTATTTTCACTTTTTAATTTATTTTTATATGATTTTAAAATTTCATCAAAAAAAGAGATTTGTTTAAGATCGTTTAAAGTAAATAATTTAGCTTTTATTCCATCTTGAATGTCATGGTTATTGTATGCAACGTCATCAGATATAGATGCAATTTGAGCCTCCAGTGAGGAGTTTTTTGAAAAATTAATTTTATTTTTTAAATTTTTCAAACCAATTAAATTATTTATTTTGACTAGTTTTGTTACCGGACCATTATGTTTAATAAGACCATCTAATGTTTCTAATGTTAAATTAAGACCTTGAAATTTAAAATATTTATTTTCAATGAACATTACTATCCTAAGTGTTTGAAGATTGTGGTCAAATCCACCATATTCATACATACATTCATTTAGGGACTCTTCTCCCGCATGACCAAAAGGGGTATGACCTAAATCATGAGCTAAGCTTAATGTTTCAGCTAAATCATCATTTAAACCTAAGTATTTAGCAATTGTTCTAGCAATTTGTGAAACTTCAATGGAATGAGTGATTCTGGTTCTATAATGATCTCCTTCAGTATTCACAAATACCTGGGTTTTGTGCTTCAATCTTCTAAATGAGGTAGAATGGATTATTCTATCTCTATCTCTTTGAAAAGGTGATCTGAAAGGATTGCTCGCTTCTTTGAACAATCTACCTTTAGAAGCAAATGTTCCTAATTTTGAGTAATTTTTCATTCTTTAAAAATGGTAAAATATTATTATATTGTTTGTATCAATGTTTAATTATGATTAAAGAAATTAAATTTACAGATAATGCTATAAAGCAGATAAACCATCTTCTTTCATCAAAAGATAAAGGGTCATTTTTTAGAATCGCTATTAAAGGTGGTGGATGCTCTGGATTTCAATATGATTTCTCATTTGATAACTCTGCTAAGGATGATGATCTACAACAAGATAATATCCTTATCGACAAAACATCTGCAGATTTACTAAAAGGATCTGAAGTTGATTTTGTAAAAGAATTAATCGGAGATTCTTTTAAAATAAACAACCCGCAAAGCAAATCTTCTTGTGGTTGTGGCGTATCTTTCTCGCTTTAATGATAATTAGTTCCTGGAATGTTAACTCTGTAAGAGCAAGAATTGAAAATATTAAAGAGTATCTAAAAAAATATTCACCAGATATTTTAATGATGCAAGAGATCAAAGCTCAGGATGAAAACTATCCCCACGAAGATTTAGAAAAATCAAATTACCAAAACTATGTATTTGGTCAAAAATCATATAATGGGGTTGCAATTATTTCTAAAAAAAAATTAGACAAAATTGAAAAAGATATTTTTAAAGACAAAAATAAGCAATCTAGAATTATTACTGCAGATCTAAAACATAAATCAAAAACTATTAAATTAATAAATATATACACACCCAATGGAAATCCAGTTGATACAGAAAAATATACTTACAAATTATATTGGCTAGAAAGTTTAATTAAGAAATTAAAAGCTTATTTAAAAAAAAAAGAGAATATAATTATTGGTGGTGATTTTAATATAATTCCATCAGCAGAAGATGTTCATAATCCTAAAGGATATGAAAATGATGCATTGTTTAGACTAGAGATAAGAAAAAAATTAAGAGAATTGTTAAGTTTAGGTTTTCATGATGCATATAGATATATTCATCCTGATAAAGAAGGATATACTTTTTGGGATTATACAAGCGGTGCATGGCAAAAAAATAATGGTATGAGAATTGATCATTTCTTAGTTTCAAATTCAATTATAAATCTTGTGAAAGATGTAAAGATTAATAAATTTCCTCGTGGAAGACAAAAACCTTCGGATCACACACCAATTGAAATTGAATTAACTTAAAGATTTTATTTTATTAACAAGTTCCTCATTAATATTTCTTGGTCCGGTGTCTAATCTGTTTTTGTGACGTCTTTCACCTGGTAATCTAACCTCTCCCATTGATTTCATTTTCTCAAAGAATTTATTTGAATGACTATCCCAATCAGAATTTGTTAACTTGTCAGGAGATATTGCCAAAATAAACTCTCCACCACTTGGTGGTCCACTATCATCTGTATCCTTCTCAGCCGTCTCATAACTAAAATTATCTCCAACTAAGGCTCCAGCAAGCAATTCAACCATCATTGCTATTCCTGAGCCTTTATAGCCGCCAAATGGCAACAAAACTCCGCCATCTGCTATTTCACCAGGATCTGTTGTTTCTTTTCCATCCTTAGTTAAACCAGTTCCTATTGGGACCTTGTGCCCTTCTCTTTTTGCAACTTGAACCTCTCCCATAGCCATCGATGCAGTAGCCATATCATAAACTACAGGTGGTTTATTTTTTCTTGGCCAAGCAAATGAAATTGGGTTTGTTCCAAATAAAGGTTTAATTGCTCCTGCTGGTGCAACTGCTGGCTTGTATGATGTGCAGGCAAATGCAACAAGTCCTTGCTCTGCTATTGCTTCTGTCTCGGGCCACATAGCAGCCATATGATGAGAATTAGTAATTGCTAAAACCGCTACTCCATTTTCTTTTGCAGCTTTAACTAGTTCTGGTATTCCATATTTTAAAACCATTGGGGCAAGACTATTTTTCCCATCTGCTTTAACAACACTAGCAGTTAATTTTGAAATCACTGGTCTAGCCTTACCATTAATTTTTCCACTTTTTAAACCAGATATATAAGCGGGTAATCTAAATAGACCATGAGATAATGATCCGTCTCTTTCAGCATTTTTGATTAAAGTAGATAAAGTATCAGCTGTTTCTTCATCGCATCCATTTGCAAGTAAAGTTTTGTTAGTTAATTCAAAAACTTCATCTAAAGTCAGAGAAACAGTTGTCATCAATATTATTAGAACTTATTTAATGAAAAAAAGCAATTAATTAAACTATTAGAAATGTTTATTACTTATTATTTTTATATATGATTAAGATAAAGTTTTACTATAATAAAAAAATTAAATTATATGAAAATTGAATATTATTTCAGTGTATTGTCTCCATTTACTTACTTAGGTAAAGATAGATTTGCTAAAATAATAAACGATTACAATATTGAAGTTATAGAAAAACCATTTGATTTAGTTGGAGATATATTTCCAAACACAGGAGGATTGCCAGTTCCAAAAAGACATCCTGCACGACAAAAATATAGACTTTTAGAGCTTACAAGAATTGCAAAAAAACTAAATTTGCCAATTAATAAACAGCCAAAATTTTTTCCACCTAAAGACCCTCATTTACCAGCAAAATTTGTAATTGCTTCAAATAAAATGGGAAATAAACTTAGTTTTGGAAATGAATGTTTAAAATATTTATGGTCATTAGAAAAAGATATTTCAGATTTTAATATTCTTCAGGAAATTTGTGAAAAATTGAGTTTAAATTTTGAAGAGATAAAGAAATTGGCACTAAATGATGAGATCAAAAAAGAATATCAACAAAATTCAGAGGACGCGATTAAAAATGACGTATTTGGTGCACCTTCATATGTCCTCAATAATGAAATTTTTTGGGGGCAAGATAGATTAGACTATCTTGAGGAAGCATTAAAAAAATAAGTGTTTTAATGAGAGTGGTTAAGAGAGTAACTCAATTGAACAATATCTATTTCTAAAATATCATTAATTGGTTTTCCAATACGCCAATTTCTGATTTTTCCATCGATTTTTCTTTCAGTTATGATCGTCTCAATGGGAGGACAATTAGGTTCATGGCAGCTTAATTCTGCAATGCTTAAAATTGATGTTTCGGGAATATCTTTTTCTTTTAAAAATATTTTTTTTAAATTTCTTATTTTTTCTACATTTGGTTTTTTTTTATTGAACATATTTATTTTTCCTCTTCATCCCATATTGATGTCCATAAAATATTTCCTCCGATATCACCAATTAATATACTTGAACAATCTTCGGTCACTGCAATTGTTGTTACCTCAGACTCAGTAAAGCTACGGATTATGATTGTATTAGTTGATTTTTCAATTTCTGATAAAAAAACCGAACCATCACTTAATCCAGTAAAAATAGCATTTTCATTTGGGAATGGCTCAACAAAGGTTACAAGTTTATTCCCAACATAAGGAAGGCAAATTGGTTTACGACCTTCTGGTCCATTTCCATCAAACGGCCAACAGATTGCTTCATTTGAACCGGATGTTACTAAAAATTTTGAATCATAAACAAAAGCAAAACTTTTGACTTTTGCCCCATAGCCAGACATGAAGGAATCTGTTTTATCTTTTAAGCGCCAAAAATGAAGTTGGTTTTCTTGCATAGATGTAACCAAAAATCGATCATCAGTGCTAAAAATGACTTTATTGTGCGAGCCTTTCCAAATTAAATTGGATGAGCTCCACTTATTACTATAATCTTTTTTCCAAAGAGTAACTCCACCATAACGAGACACTGCTAGTCTTCTTCCTTTTGAATCAAATGCTACACCACCGATGGTACTCTCGTGTTCTAATAATTTTGGTTCTTTTTTATTTGGCATCCAGAGATAAACAATATTTCCAGATGTACATACCAAACTACCATTATATGCAGTAACATGATCTACCCATCGAGAACCAAAGTTTGCAATTTCGTTTATTTCTCCATCAAGTGAAATTTTTAAAAATCTACCATCATCGCCACCAGTTAAAATATCTTCACCATCTTTTGAAATACTAAGAACAACACCGCTATGTGCTTTTATTACCTCTGAAATTTGTCCTGAGCGAAATATTCTTACAGTTCCATCTCCAAATCCAACAGCTACAGAATTCCCAATCGTAATAGCATTAGTAACAGGAATTCCAAGCTTAAACTCCTTTCCTCTATTTTCAAATTTGGTTTTATTTAACTCTGGAAACTTATTTGAATCAGCTTTCATGCCGATTTGCAATTTTCAAATCCTTCTTTCAAATTCATACTCTCAAGATTTCGACCAATAAAAACTAGTCGAGAGTTTCGTTCTTTGCCTTCTGGCCATTTACCCATTGGCGAGGCATCCATAAGCATATGCACACCTTGAAAAACATATCTATCATTTTCTCCAGTAAAATCGAGAATCCCTTTGGTTCTTAATATATCTTGTCCCTTTGTTTGTAAAAGCTTGCTAAACCAATCCTGAAACTTTTCCATATCTAAAGGAGTATCTGAAACAAATGATAAGCTAGTTACATCATCATCATGTTCATGATCGTGATCTGATGTTAAAAAATCAGGCTCAGTATCTAAAATACGTTTTAAATTAAAAGCATCAAGATTTAAAATCTCACTTAAAGATACTCCACATTTAGTGGTATGAATAATTTTTGCAAATGGATTAATTTTTTTTATTCTCTCTTTAACAACTTCTAATCCACTTTCATCAACAAGATCTATTTTGTTTAATAATACAACATCAGCAAATGCAATTTGTTCTTCTGCTTCATGATGATCTGATAATTGTGTACTCAAGTGAACAGCATCAGCAACAGTAACAATTGCATCTAATTTTGTACGATCCGCAACATCTTGATCAACAAAAAATGTTTGTGCAACAGGAGCTGGATCAGCTAATCCAGTAGTTTCTACTATGATTGCATCAAGTTTATCTGCACGCTTCATGAGGCCACTTAGAATACGGATTAGATCACCTCTTACAGTGCAACATATGCAACCGTTGTTCATCTCAAATACTTCTTCATCAGCATCGACAACTAAATCGTTATCAATGCCCTGCTCACCAAACTCATTAACTATCACAGCATATTTTTTTCCATGCTGCTCAGTTAATATTCTATTTAAAAGAGTAGTTTTTCCAGCGCCTAAAAAGCCAGTTAAAACAGTAACTGGAACTTGTTTGTTAGTTTCTCCCATTAATTAAATTAACACCCTTTAAAGGATTTTGACATATTTTTTATTAAATCAAAATATAAACCTTTTCCGGGAGTTAATGTTGCACCTAATGGATCAACAACACCAGTTTTAATATTCATATCTTTTGCAACAGCTTTAATGATATTAGGATTAAATTGAGGTTCTGAAAACACACAAGCAACTTTATCATGTTCAATTACCTCTCTTATTTCAGCTAATTGTTCTGCTCCAGGTAATACATCTGTATTTACAGTAAAAGCGCCTAATATATTAACTTTAAATCTTTCTTCAAAATATTGGTAAGCATCATGAAAAACAATAGAGGCTGTACTTTCGTTAAGCTCAGCTGTTACATCACTTGTTAATTTATCAATATCTTTGTAAGCCTTACTTAAATTAGCTCTGTAAGCTGACTCATTGGATGGATCATTTTCAATTAAGTGCTTAGACATTTCAAATAAAATAACTTTTGCATTAATTGGATCTAACCAAATGTGCGGGTCAAATTCACCATGGTGATGACCTTCATGTCCATCATGATCGTCATGATCATCCTCTTTATGCCCATCTTCTTTTTTTGCATGATCGTCATGGTCGTGGTCATCATGATCATCTTTTTTTTTATGACCATGATCATCGTGTCCATGATCGTCATGATCATCAAAAATATTTCTTTCTCTAAATTTTAATTTAACTAAACCTTTTATTTCCATAAGCTCAATTTTTTCTGCTTTTGCAGCAATTGAGTCTAAAGGTTTTTCTAAAAAATTTTCTAAGTCTTCACCTACCCAAAATACAATATCTGCATTTTGTAACATTTTTGCATGTGAAGGTTTCATTGGAAAGCCATGTGGAGAAGCATATCCATCAACTATTAAATCAGGTTTAGCAACACCATCCATTAAATAGCTAGCTAAAGAGTGTATTGGTTTAATCGATGTAACAACTTTAATGTCAGCATTTGCTGGTGTAAATAAAGTTAAAAATGATATTATAGTAAGTGTTATAGATGTTTTTTTTAAATTTTTCATAATAATTGGTTTTTGTTAATTGTTATAATATAACATTAAATAATAATTAAACTTATTTTAGTCAAGTAAATAAATGAGAATAGAAAATAATATTTTAGTAAAATTGAAAGATGTTGGGCTAAAGCGAAATGACAAATGGCTTGTCAAAGGTGTTTCACTTGTGGTTGAAAAAGGCAAGATTATTACTTTAATAGGACCAAATGGATCTGGTAAAAGCACTACCGCTAAAATTGCACTAGGCTTACATAAAAATATTGAAGGTGAAGTACAAAAACTCACAGATAAAATTGGATATGTCCCACAGAAAATTTCTATTGATTGGACTCTTCCTCTAAGAGTGAAAGATTTTATGTTATTAACAGATGATTTAAATGACAAATTGATAGATGAAGCATTAACATTAACTGGGGTAGATCATCTTAAGAATAAAAATTTAGGAAATTTGTCAGGTGGTGAATTTCAAAGAGTTTTATTAGCTAGAGCTATTTCAAAGAAACCTGAATTATTAGTACTTGATGAACCTGTACAAGGAGTTGATTTTACGGGTGAGATAGCTTTGTATGAATTGATCAAAAAAATTTCAGAAAATTTAAATTGTGGTATTTTATTAATATCTCATGACTTACACACTGTAATGAGTGCAACAGATCATGTTGTTTGTTTAAATGGACATGTATGTTGTTCAGGATCACCATTGGATGTTGCTAAAAATAAAGAATATAAAGCTTTGTTTGGAGAGAAAGCTTCACAAACACTCTCAATTTATGAACATAAACACGATCATGTACATTCAAGTGACGGAGAAATAAAAAAAAATTAAAATGTTTGATGATTTTTTTATAAGAGCAATATTTGCAGGTATAGGTATAGCATTTGTTACTGGCCCACTTGGTTGTTTTGTAGTTTGGAGAAGGTTATCTTATTTTGGAGATACACTTGCGCATTCAGCTTTGTTAGGTGTTACTATTGCTTACTCATTGGATTTTAATATTGCTGTTTCAATATTTTTCATTTCATCTGCTATCGCTTTAATTTTAATACAATTACAAAGAAAAACAAATCTTCCAAGCGATGCTTTACTTGGTCTGTTAGCTCACTCGTCGTTAGCAGTTGGATTAGTTGTGATTGGATTTTTAACCTTTATTAGATTTGATATAATGGGATTATTGTTTGGAGATATTTTAGCAGTTAATAAAAAGGACTTATTTATAATTTGGTTTGGTGGTGCTTTAATATTAATAGTTTTAAAATTGATTTGGAAACCATTATTTGCTTCAACAGTAAATTATGAGCTAGCTGAAGCTGAAGGACTAAATCCTGATAAAGCTAAAGCAATCTTTACAGTCCTATTAGCTGCACTAATAGCTATTTCTATAAAACTAGTTGGAGTTTTATTGATTACAGGGATGTTGATAATTCCAACAGCTATGGCTAGAAATCTTTCTGATAATCCAAAAAAAATGGTTGTTTTTTCAATAATTGGAGGATTGTTATCAGTTTTTATAGGTCTATTTTCATCATTAGAATTTAATACACCTTCAGGTCCATCGATAATTGCAGCGGCTTTGTTCTTATTTATAATTTCTTTATTTAAAATAAAACAGACCATTCAATTGAAAAATTAACACTAAATTGATAAAATAAAATAATGCAAAAAGAAACACTTTCAAAAAACCAAAAAATTATTCTCGATTATATAGAAAAAGTAAATGAACCGATTAAAGCTTATTCAATTCTTCATAACGTCCAAAAAAAAGGTATTAAAGCCCCACCTCAAGTTTATAGAGCGCTGGATAAATTAGTTGAAATTGGTAAAATTCATAAAATTGAAAGTAAAAATGCTTTTGTTGCATGCAAAAATTCTAATTGCCAAATATCGAAGGCTACAGCATTTTCTATATGTGAAAGTTGTGAAGAAGTAAGTGAAATAAGTGATCACAAATTATCAAAATATTTGAAAACTTTTCAAGAAAAAGCAGGAATGAAATTTAATAAATATAACCTTGAATTTTTCGGGCTTTGTAAAAAATGCTCTATTAAATGAAGATTTCTAAAGGAGATAAATTAGAGGAAATTACACTTCCAAGAGATGACGGGTCTATATTTAATTTGTCAGAAACACACGGAAAAAAAGTTCTTTTAACTTTTTATAGAATAGCTGGATGTAGTTTTTGCAATCTTAGATTAAACGAAATTAATAAAAAATTTAACGAGCTGGGAAGTAATTTTACACATGTAGCAATATTTCATTCACCAGTTGATAATTTAAAGTCTTACATGAAAAAACATAAAAATTTACCTTTTACTGTACTAGCTGATGAAGATTTTAAATATTTTCAAAAATATGAAATTGAAAGATCAATGATGAAAACATTATCTGCAATGCTATTTAAATCTCATAAAATAATACCTGCAATGTTAAAAGGATATATTCCTTTAAAAATCAAAGGTCATTTTGATATAGCTGTTACAGATGTTTTAATAAACGAACAAGGAATAGTTGATGAAGTATACTACGCAAAGAAAGATATAGCCGATCACTTCAGTTTTGAAAAAATTAAAGAATTTGCAACAACCTAAAAACAGATGTTATTTTTTATTTTTAAAGTTGTAGCAGCAGGTTTAATTGTTGCTTTTTCAAGTTGGTTGGCTGGTCAAAATCCTAAGTTGGCTGGATTTATTATTGCTTTACCCTTGGTATCACTAATAGCGATATTGTTTTCCTATTATGAGCATAATGATACAGAAAAAACTGTAATGTTTACAAAAAGTATATTTATTGCAGTACCAGCAAGTTATTTATTTTTTGTACCCTTCTTTTTTGCAAAATCATTGAATATGAATTTTTTCATAATTTATATTGCAGGTTTAATATTGCTAATCGGAGGATATTTTATCCATAGATACATAATCAATTTAATATAAAATAATAATTTTAATAAATCTTTAACATAACTGTCATAAGTATAGAGAAAGGAGTTTTATGTTTTTAAAAAAATATCTCAAATGGATAAGCACGTTTTTAGTCTTAACAGGAATATTGCTTACAAATTTAAATATATATCCAATTAATATATATTTTCATGGTCTTGGTGTAGTCGGTTGGACGATTGCAGGTTTCATCTCAAAAGATAAGGCAATTTTAACAAATTTTGGATTACAAATTCCTTTGTTTGTAATTGGTATTTATAAAATTATTTTTTAATGAAAAATATTTTATTTGTATGCACAGGAAATTCAGCGAGAAGCATTATCGCTGAGAGTATTATTAATAACGAATACTCAAATAAATTTAATGCTTTTAGTGCTGGTAGTAATCCATCTGGAAAAATCAATGAAGATGTTAAAAGTTTTTTAGAAAAAAATAAAAGTTATGATCTAACTAATTATAGTTCTAAAAACTTTGAAGAATTTATCAATAAAGAATTAAAAATGGATCATGTAATAACAGTATGCAACAACGCAAATAATGAGGTATGTCCTATTTGGCCTGATAAAAACCAAATTATACATTGGGATATAGAAGATCCGGTAGCTAAACTTCAAAATGTAAATGACGAAGAAAAGCAAATAATCATTAGAAAAACTTTCAATATTATAAGTAATAAAATTAAAGATTGGATAGATGAAAAATAAAAATAAATATTTTCTTTCAGAGTTTATTGGAAGTTGCTTTCTGGTCATGATCATAGTTGGATCAGGTTTAATGGCAGAAAATCTAACTAATGATATAGCAGTAATGCTAATAGCCAACACATTGGCAACAGGAGCTGGATTGTTTGTGCTAATAACAGTATTTGCTGATGTATCTGGGGCTCATTTCAATCCATTTGTAAGTATTGCTATGACAATTACAGGAAAGTTAAAAAAAAACCTTCTACCCTTTTATATTTCTGCTCAGATACTTGGGTGTTTGCTAGGTGTAGCATTAGCTAATTTCTTTTTTGAACATCAGGTTTTTGAATTATCAACAAAGTCAAGGAGTGGGATTTATATTTTTACTTCTGAAATAGTTGCTACGTTGGGTCTTATTTTAATAATTTTTGGTTCAATGAGATCAGGTAAAATAGCTGTTGCTGGATCAGTAGGTTTATATATCACTGCTGGTTATTGGTTTACCTCTTCAACTTCTTTTGCAAATCCTGCTGTAACAATAGCAAGAACATTCACAGATTCGTTTACTGGTATAAGTTATTTAAACACTCCTTTTTATATAATTGCAGAATTAATTGGTATGTTAATTGCTGTTTATATCGCAAAAAAATTATTCTTAAAAAAAGATTGAAAAATTTAAAACTAACAAACAATATTAAATTAATTAATAAAAAATTTAAAAAAAAAGAATTTTATCATTTTTTAAAAACCTCAAACCTTTCAATAGTAATACCCAAAATTAAGAACAAGTATATTTTGGTTTCACAAAAAAAAATTCCTATAAATCAAATTAATTTTGAGTTTCCATCTGGTATAATTGAAAAACATGAAACAGCTTTAATATCTGCTAAAAAAGAATTAATTGAAGAAACAGGATATAAATCAAGAAATAAATTGAGAAAAATTACTTCATTTTATTCTGAACCAGGTCGACTCACCACTAAAATTACTGGTTTTTTTTGTAATAATCTTATTAAAATTTTAAAGCCTGAAAAAGGAATTAAAATCCACATAGTTTCAGATCATCAAATAATTAAATTAATTGAGAATGGTAAATTTAACAATGCATCTCATATAGGAATGTATTTGTTTTATAAAAAGAAATACGCTCAATAATAATACCGAGCGTATTTCAGGGGTTTAATATTTACAATTTAATCACAGATGAATATTACATTTGGATTAAAGATATGTTTCAATAAAATTAAAAATATATTAAAGAAGAAAAATCACTAACCTGTAAGTTGTAATAAATTAAATTATATATTAATTATTTGAATAAATTACTCTTGGTTCTAAAAATAATTCTCTCGCCAGAGCTTTAAATCTTTTTGTGGCTTGTTTAGAAATTATTTCTTGATGTTGTGCTGGAATTTTTAAAAATACAGAGTTGCCTCTTTTATACAATTTAAATTCCTCTAAAAAGATAGTTGAAATAGATGTTAGTGAGTGAGCAAATCTTAAGGCTGCACCAACTTGTTTGCTAGAAAAAATTTCATTATTATTTAAAAAAGTCAAATATTCTATTTTTGGATTGTATTTAATACTGCAGTACCTCCAATAACATGAAAGAGCTATTTGAATTCTTTCTTTATGTGAAAGTCTCAATAAAGGGGTATTTAATGTTTCTTGAAAAACTAATTCTGCCTTTTGAAAAGCACCTAGTCCCCAATCCATATGACTTAAAACACAAGCTAAGTTAAGTAATTTTTCATTAAAATATTCATTACCATCAAATACAGGTTTGATAAATTCATAATACTTTTTGTAAGTTAATCCCAAATCACCTCTTTTCTTAGAAATATATTCTAATGATTTTTCAAAAACCTGAGAGTTATCAATATTTTTAAAGTAATCTTTCGTCAAAGATCCCTCCCTAATACCGCTTATAGAACAAATTATGTTTTTTGGATTTGTGACTTTCATGATCTCATCTAAAATAATAGAGCTATATGGTAGATAAGGTGTTCTAGATTTAGATATATATTCAACTGTTTTTAGTTTTGCTTTATTAAACGATGCTATTTTTTCTACAAATGATGATATAGTTTCATAATTTACTGAATACTGATGAATTATATGGACAGGATGTTTATTTTGAAACAGATGAAGTTTAAATAAAGCTCTCCATGTTCCTCCAACTAAATACAAATTTTGAAATTTTTTTTTAGATAACCATTTCTCTTCTCTCAAAAGTTGTTTTATATATTTAGAAAGGTTTCTCTTTTTTACAATTGGATTATTAAGTAGTCTTAAAACACCTAAAGGAAAAGATGTTTTATTAGTAATCAAACCATTTTCAACTCTAGCCAATTCTAAACTTCCTCCACCAAGATCAGCAACTAACCCATCTACATTATCAAATCCAATTTTAACACCTTCAGCTGAACAAATTGCTTCTTCGTCACCACTTAAGATTTCTATTTTTTTTTTAAAAAGGTTTTCTACGTATTCAACAAAGGGTTTTGAATCTGTTGCTTCTCTTAAAACAGCAGTTGCTATTATTTTTAAATTAACAATTTTGGAAACATTTAAAATTTCTGAAAATCTCTTCAATACTTTTTGGGCATAATCCACACCAGATTTATGAAGTTTTCTTGACTTATCTAAATTTTTACCAAGTTCACAAACGGCTTTTTCATTGAAAAAAGGCACACGAGATGAGTTAAAATCTTCATAGATTAACATCCTGATAGAATTGGAACCTATATCAATTACTGCTAATTTAGCAGGTTTTAATTTCAGATTTTGATTATTTTTTAAAACTTTAATTTCCACTTTTAATTAATCTTAAATTTAATTTTTTTGGTTTCATTTTTAATTTAGCTTTACCTCTTCCAGATAAACTAGGATTATTCATAAAATAATCATGGGCTGAAAAAGAATCATTTTCACTATATTTAATTTTTTTATAATTTCCACTAGCATCAAGTTTCCAACTTTGGTTTTTATCTAAATAATTAGCTAACATAATTTGATCAAGAACTTGTTCGTGGACTGTTTGGTTTTCAATTGGAACTAGAAGTTCTACTCTTCGATTTAAATTTCTTGGCATTAAATCTGCTGATGAAATAAAAACTTTTGCATCTCTACTAGGCATTGTTTTTCCATTTGCAAAACAATAAATTCTTGAGTGTTCCAAAAATCTTCCAATCATGCTTTTAACTATTATATTTTCAGATTTATCTTTAACTCCAGGTCTTAAACAACAAACACCTCTTACAAATAAAAATATCTTTACTCCAGCATTTGAAGCTTCGTAAAATTTATCAATTATCGCTGGATCTACTAAGGAATTCATTTTGGCCCATATTTCACCTTTTTTACCTTTTTTGACATTTGTAATCTCGTTAGCAATACATTTGTTCAAGGTTTCTCTAAGATTAATTGGTGATATAGATATTTTACTAAGATTTCGTGGTTTTGAATAACCAGTTACATAATTAAAAAATTTTTCCACATCAGTTGCTAATTTTTTATCAGAACTAAATAAAGATAAGTCAGTATAAATTTTTGCATTAACTGGGTGATAATTGCCAGTTCCCAGATGTATATAAGTTTGAATTTTTCCCTGCTCTTTTCTTAATATTAAAGATGATTTTGCATGTGTTTTATATTTTGCAAAACCATAAACTATTTGAATTCCTGCCTTTTCTAAACTTCTTGAAAGTTGAATGTTTGCTTCTTCATCAAATCTTGCTTTGATCTCTATTAAAGCGGTTACTGTCTTTCCATTTTCAGCTGCTGTTATTAAGGCTTTAACAATTGGAGAATCTAGCGTTGTTCTGTATAGAGTTTGTTTAATTGCTATAACTTTTTTATCATATGCAGCTTGATTTAAAAACTCAACGACAGCATCAAATGTTTCAAAAGGGTGATGAACTATTAAATCTTTTTTTTTTATAGTATCAAAAAAATTATTATTAAACTCCTTTAATCTCTCAACCTCCCTGGGATTAAAATTTTTAAATCTTAATTTAGAATTTTTAATTTTACAAACTTGGTCTATATCTTGAATTCCAACAATGCCTTCAATTTCATAGATGTATTCAGATTTTACGTTTAACTTATTAGTTATAAACTTAATTAAGTCATTATTACTATTTTTTAAAATTTCTAAACGTACTATGTCACCTGTTCTTCTTCTTTTTAAAGCCAATTCAAATGATCTTACTAAATCTTCGGCCTCCTCTTGAATTTCTACATCACTATCTCTTATAACTCTAAATAACATTTTTTTATCTAAATCATGATCAGGAAATATTTCAGAGGCAAAAAAACTTATAACATCATCTATAATTAAAAATTTTTTAAAACTTTTATTTCCATCTATTTCAATAAATCTTGATAAAGCTTTTGGAATTACTATTATTGTATTTAAAATCCTTTTTTTATTTTTCTTATTTAATCTCATAACTAATGCTCTTCCTTGATTTGCAATAAATGGAAAGGGATGAGCTGGGTCTATTGCTGATGGGGTTAGCAGAGGGTAAATTTCTTCATTAAAAATTTTAAATAATCTTTTTTGTTCAGGTTTACTTAAATTTTCAGGTTTAACTATACTTATATTTGCTTTTTTTAATTGAAGAATTAAATCTCTATATATTTTATTTTGTTTATTAAGAAGATTATTTGTTTCCAAAATAACTTCACTCATTTGTTCATCAGGAGTAAGACCATCAGAACTAAGTGAATCTACATCTTGTTTGATTTGACTATATAAACCTGCAACACGAACCATGAAAAATTCATCTAAATTTGATCCAGCTATAGATAAAAATTTAATTCTTTCATAAAGAGGATTTTCAAAATTTTGGGCCTCAAGAAGAACTCTGTCGTTGAATTTTAGCCAAGACAGCTCTCTATTTATGTATTTAGATTTTAGTGTTTCTTTATCTTGTTTTTTTAATGCAGTCATATATTTAAAATTTATGCTTAAATTATACGTTATGCGTCATGCAAAATCTAGCTGGGACCACCCAAATCTTGATGATCATGAAAGACCATTAAGTAAGCGTGGCGAGAAAAATGCAAAAAAGATTTGTGAATTTTTTGTTAAAAAAAATTATAAGTTTGATTACATATTACTTTCATCATCAAAAAGAACAAAGAAAACCCTAAAAATTTTATTAAAAAAAATAGATAAACCAAAAAAAATTATTTCTTCAAAAAAATTATACTTATCAAGTGAAGATAAAATTATAGATATAATAAAAAAAATACCAAAAAAATATAAATCAGTGCTTTTAATTAACCATGAACCTAGTGTTAGAAATCTAATACGATCACTTACAAAAAATCACAACAACAACCATTTTAAATTATTAAACTACAAATTTCCGACATCGGCATTTGCAAAAATTTATTTTGATTTTAATGAATGGAATAAATTAGATGGAAATGGTTTAATTAAAGAATTTACTAGACCTATAGACCTTCAAGATTCTAAAGAATAACCTGCTGATCTTACAGTTCTAATTAAAGGCTTAGTATTATCTATATTAATAGCCTGTCTTAATCTTCTGATATGCACATCGACAGTTCTAGTTTCAACGTAAATATTTTCTCCCCAAACATTGTTTAAGAGTTGTTCTCTTGAATATACCCTTTTTGGATTTTTGATAAAAAAATCTAATAATTTAAATTCTGTAGGTCCTAGAGATATTTCAATGTTATTTCTATAAACTCTTTTTGTTATTCTATCTATTTTTAGATCTGTAAACTCAACAACATCAACGGTGGATTGTGGTTTTGATCTTCTGAGTAATGATTTAATTCTTGCATTAAGTTCTTTTTGACTAAATGGTTTTGTTACATAATCATCTGCACCTGTATCAAAAGCTCTTAATTTGTCCTCCTCCTCGCCTTTTGCTGTTAACATTATTACTGGTATGTCATTATGCTTTTTGTCTTTTTTTAAATTTTTACATATTTCAACGCCTGACAAATCGGGCAACATCCAATCCATTAATATTAAGTCAGGAAGTTTATCTTTAATTTGTTTAAGTGCATCTTCACCATTTTCACAGAAACTTACTTTGTAACCCTCTTTTTCAAGGTTATACTTTAGTAGAGTTATTATAGCAGCCTCGTCCTCAGCTATAAAAATGTGAGCCGACATATTTTACTTTTCTCCAGTAACAATAGGTTCTGTGCCTTTTGGTCGATCACCCTCTAGATATTCTCCCTTAACTAAATAATATACTTGCTCAGCAATGTTGGTTGTATGATCACCTATTCTCTCTATATTTTTAGTTACAAATAATAAGTGGGTTCCATCACTTAAGTTATTTTCGTTATCTTTTAAATATCTAATCACTTCTTGCATGCATAAATTTGTTAAATCATCAATTTGTTCGTCGCTTTCCCATACATTAATTGCCATACTCGAAGATCTTTCTAAATATGCATCTAATATTGATTTCAATTGTTTTTGAGCATCCGAAGATACTCTTATAATAGCATCTACTAAATTTTTTGGTAAATTTTCATTTAACAAAAGAGTTCTTTTAGAAATATTTTTTGCTAAATCACCTATTCTCTCAAGGTCAGAAGATATCTTTAAAGCAGTGACTGTTTCTCTAAGATCTATGGCCATAGGTTGTCTTAAAGCAATTAAATTTACTACTTGCTGTTCAATTAAAGTCTCAAATTTATCAATTTTTTCATCATCTTTAATTACTGCCTCAGCATTATCACTATTTCTTGTAGTAATTGCTTGAATAGCTTTACCCAAAGCTTCTTCACAAAATCCACCCATTTTAATTATATTGCTATTTAAATTTTTAAGTTCTTCTTCGTAAGACTTTACTGTATGTGGTGCTTCGGTCATTATCCAAACCTCCCTGTGATATAATCCTGAGTTTTTTTGTTTTCTGGATTCTTAAATATTTTATCAGTAGAACCATGTTCTATCAATTCTCCAAGGTGAAAAAAACCTGTATTTTGAGAAACTCTTGCAGCTTGTGCCATTGAGTGAGTGACTATTATAATTGTATGGTCTTTTTTTAACTCATCAATTAGTTCTTCTATTTGAGCTGTAGCAATAGGATCTAAAGCAGAACAAGGCTCGTCCATTAGAATAACTTCAGGTTTAACTGAAATTGCCCTTGCTATACATAATCTTTGTTGTTGACCACCAGACAAACCAGTACCTGGTTCATGAAGTCTATCTTTCACCTCTTCCCATAATGCTGCCTTTTTTAAGCTAGTTTCAACTATTTCATCCATTTCATTCTTTGATTGAGCCATACCATGAATTGTTGGACCATAAGAAATATTTTCATAAATAGTTTTAGGAAAAGGATTTGGTTTTTGAAAAACCATACCAATTTTTTCTCTTAATCTAACAACATCACAACTTTTATCATTGATATCAAAATCATTAATTATAATCTGCCCTTTTACTCTACATATATCAATAACGTCATTCATTCGGTTTAGACATCTTAAAAAAGTAGATTTACCACAACCTGAAGGCCCAATCAGTGCTGTAACTTGATTTTCTTCAATATCTAAATTTATATTGAATAGAGCTTGTTTTTTTCCATAGAAAACATCTACATTTTTTGAATTTATCTTTATCATCTTAACTCCATTTTTTTTCAAATTTATGTCTAATTATTTGTGCAAATAAGTTCATTATAATTAAAAATCCTAATAGAACCATAATACAGGCAGAAACTTTCTCGACAAAACCTCTTTCAGCGCTCTCTGCCCAAATATAAATTTGCACTGGCAAACTTGCAGCTGGATCTAAAGGAGATCCTGGTATTGTATTTACAAAAGCCACCATGCCAATCAATATCAAAGGTGCGGTTTCGCCTAAAGCTTGGGCCAAACCAATTATTGTACCGGATAAAGTCCCTGGCATAGATAACGGAACTGTATGATGCATTGTAGTTTGCATTTTACTAGCACCCATTGCAAGTGCTGCCTCTCTTATACTTGGAGGAACTGCTTTTAAAGATGCTCTACAAGCAATAATAATTGTTGGTAAAGTCATCAACGATAAAGTTATTCCACCGACTAGAGGTGTTGACCTAGGTAATTGAAAAACAGCAAGTAAAATACCCAGTCCCAAAAGACCAAAAACAATTGAAGGTACTGCTGCTAAATTATTTATATTTACCTCAATAAAATCAGTGAATCTGTTTTTAGGAGCAAATTCCTCTAAATAAATTGCCGCTAGAACTGCTACAGGAAAAGCTATCATTAAACAAACAAGTATAGAAAAAATTGATCCCATAAATGAGCTTGCTATACCAGCTAATTCAGCTTCTCTTGAATCAGGATATGTAAAAAAACTTAAATTGAATTTACTTTCAACTTTTCCTAGTTCTACAAGTTGATCAAAAATCTTTAATTGATAATCCGTAACTCTTCTTTGATCTTCAGGTAAATCTCTTGGATAATTGCCTTTAAATACTTGATCTAAATCATCTGAGGCAGTTAAATAAACATCTTTAGTTTTTCCAATTAATGAGGGGTCGTTTAAAAGTTCCCTTTTAATCTCTCTTTCGAAAAAGTAAGAGACCATTCTCTTCAGCTCATTTTCTTGATCCTCATTAGCATTTGGATCCAAATCAGCCATTGATTTTAATGCTATATCGTAATAATCAGCATCTTTTAAATCCTCTTTAGAAGGATTTTGCTCTAACATCATTAATTCAGCATCAAAAGTAACTGGAACAATAAGCCAAGTTTTTTGAAAGGCTGAATAGCCTGTCGAAAAAATTTTAAAAATAAAGATTGTTAAAAATAAAAGTGCCATAAAAATTGCACTTTGACCGTATAATCGAAATCTCTTTTCAGCTTTATATCTTTTATTTAATAATTGTTCTTTATTTTTATTCATATTTTTCTCTATATTTTTTAACTACTCTTAAGGCCACAATATTCAAACAGAGCGTTACTAAAAATAATGACATACCTAAAGCAAATGCAGCTTGCGTTTTAGGGTCGCCAAAAGCTTGATCTCCAATTAATATTACAACAATTTGCGCTGTAATTGTTGAAGTAGATTCTAATGGATTTAAAGTTAAATTAGCAGCTAAACCAGAGGCCATAACAACTATCATTGTTTCTCCAATAGCTCTTGAAACACCAAGCAAAATAGAACCAACTATACCTGGTAATGCTGCAGGAAAAATAACTTTTTTTATTGTTTCTGATTTGGTTGCTCCCATGGCATAACTTCCATCTCTTAAACTTTGAGGTACACTTGTAATCACATCGTCACTTAAACTTGAAATGAATGGTATAATCATAATGCCCATTACTCCGCCTGCCGCTAAAGCGCTTTCAGCTGAAACGTCTAAACCCATGCTATTACCTATTTCCTTTAAAAAAGGTCCAACTGTTAGAGCAGCAAAAAATCCATAAACAACTGTTGGTATACCAGCTAAAATTTCAATTAAAGGTTTTGCGTATTGTCTAACTTTAACTGATGCATACTCAGCCAAATAAATTCCACTCATTAGTCCAATAGGAATAGCAACACACATAGCTATGAAAGCAATAAAAAAAGTACCAGCAAAAATAGGGACTGCTCCAAAAGTATCGGAGTACATTGTTGGATCTAAAGCCTCTGAAGAATCTCTAACAAAAGCTTTTGCAGGATACCAATGAGTTCCAAAGACAAAATCAAATAATGGAATTACTTTAAAAAAATCTATAGTTTGAAATATAAGTGAAAATACTATTCCAACAGTAGTTAATATTGCAGCTAAAGAAGCTGTAAATAAAACTGCTTTCAAAAATTTTTCAACTGGTTCTCTTGTTCTAGAATTAGATGAAATTTTTTTATAAGCGTAAGCAACAGAGGCAATAATTATAGATAATACTATAACAGCTTTTGAACTTTGAGCTATTGATCGAAGACTTAAATATTTTTCAGCTGAAGCCTCAATAAAAGGTGTAATTTCTCCGGTAAATTGTCCTCGAGACAATGCTTTTGTTTTTTCGTAAATTAAATTTAATTCATCATCAAGATAGCCTTGATTTGAATAATCACTTAAGATTAATAATTTTACAATTGTGGGCTCAAAAATTGCCCATAAAGAAAAAATTATAAAAGCTGGTATTGCACACCAAATTGCAAGATAATAACCATAAAATTGTGGTAATGCAGTTAATCTTTTATTTGTAGATTGAATTGTATATGCTTTTCTACGTCCAAAATAATAACTTGTGAAACCCAGAAGAACAATAAATATAAACAATATTAAGTTCAAAGAATCTCCTTTATTGAGGACTTTACTCTTATTTCAAAAAAAAGGGGTCTAAAAAGACCCCTTTTTTAATTATTTGTTAACAGAGTAATAATTAATTACCCATAGCAACTAGCTTCGTAGCATTAGTTCTAGTTGTTTTATACAACTTAGTGTCTAATGGAACTAAACCAATATCTGCTAAGTAACCACCTTTTCCAATAGCTTTCTTAGTTGTGAATTCTTTCACAAACTCATGTAATCCTGGAATTACTCCAACGTGAGCTTTTTTCACATAGAAGAATAAAGGTCTAGCAACAGCATAACTATAATCTTGAATAGACGCTAATGATGGTTGTCCACCATCAATGCTAGCAGCTTGTAATTTATCTTTAGCAGCTAAGAAATAGCTGAAACCAAAGAAACCAAACATATCTTTATCTTGAGTTAACTTTTGGATGATTAAACTATCGTTTTCTCCTACTTCAATAGCAGCTCCATCTTCTCTGTAAAGTTTTTGTGGTTTTTTGTATTTTTTATTTCCAGCTTCAAAACCTGCTTTATAAAGAGCTTTAGCTTCTTTAGTCATACCTTTTTTCATTACTAAAGAATTCCAAGCATCTCTAGTTCCTGATGTTCCTGGTGGGATCATTACTGAAATTTTTTGTTTTGGTAAGCTAGGGTCAATTTGGTCCCAGGTTTTATAAATATTTGGAACTAACTTACCATCAACTACTGTATGAGCAGCTAATGCTAAATATAATTGTTCTTTAGTAAAGTTTACTGGTTTTGCATCTTTGCTGTAAGCTAATGTAATACCATCGTTACCAATTACGATCTCAACAATATCATTTACACCATTTTTCTTACATAGGGCTTTCTCTTTGTCTTTCATAGCTCTTGATGCATTTGTAATATCTGGATGTTGCTCACCAACACCAGCACAGAATAGTTTAGCTCCTCCACCAGTACCAGTCGACTCGATTACAGGAGTTTTGAATCCTGAACCACCAAATCTTTCAGCAACAACAGTCGCGTAAGGGAATACTGTAGACGAACCAACTATCTTAATTTGATCTCTTGCTTGAGCAACAGTTGCTATTGATAGAGCAACTAAAGAAGCAATCACTATAGTTAGTTTTTTCATTATCTTTAATCCTTTCGTTATTTATTAATTAAAAGATGCCCGACTCGTATAAATTTATTGAATCTTTAATATTACAGAATTATTACAGTTTTGTTAAAAACCTAACTTTTTAGTTGTATTTCATTGAGACAATAATCTCACTATTTTCAGTTTCTAGACCACCTTTGCATGAAACTGGATTTACGTTATCCTTAAAAGCAAGATCTGGGGTTGGTCTTAAGACAACTTCCAGTTTTACCAAATTAACTAATTCCTCAAGAATACTTTGGTCATAACGCCATTTTGGCCAACTAGTAGGAGTAGAAAAAATAGATGTTAAATAGCTAGTCGCCATAGTAAACCTATAATTACTCATATTTTCATTTCTCAGTAAATGATCTCTAACAGAATTAAATATGTTTCGACATCTCAATGAATCTGACATGTAGTTCTCTTTTTTTAAATTTTCATTTACTGGAATTGAAACAATTAAATCTACTGTATTTCTCCAATAGGAACTGAGAACATCTATATATATATCTTCATACGGTACATCTTTATGTTTTTTTATTTCAGGATATGAACTTTTTAAGTCTTCCTGTAATCTAAAGATACCAATATCAAAAACAGTTAATTGCTGGTTTCTTAAAATTGTAGAAATATCTGATGCATTACTTTTAGTAATGATCGACATTAAAAAAAAAATAATAATTAAAATACTATGTAATATCTTAATCATAAATTAATTTTAAATAAACTAAGATACGAATCAACAAAAGATTTGTTAAATCTTGGTTGAATAAGAGTTAATTTTAAACAATTTTTTAAATTAATTATTTTGTTGGAAGATATATCTTAATTTCAGTACCTTCATTAACTTTACTGAGAATCTCATAGTCACCTCTGTGTTGAGATATAATATGTTTCATTATAGCTAAACCTAAACCTGTACCACCAACCTTTTTACTTTTTTCTGTATCTACTCTAAAAAATCTTTCAGTTATTCTTGGAATTAGCTGGTGAGGTATTCCAACACCTTCATCTTTAATGATAATGGCAATATTTTTATCAATTAATTTACCTTCACTGATTTGACTTTTTACGTATATATTTTTTCCATCTTGTGAATATTTAATTGAATTATCAATTAAATTTGAAAATACAGTTAACAATTTATCATTATCACCAAAAACTAAGGTTGGTTCCATAAGTTCAATATGTAAATTGATTTTCTTTTTTTTAAGAATTAATTCAAAGTTACTTTTAATATTTGTAAAAAGATCATTTAAGCTCACAATTTTATTAGGCTTGATATGTTCTTCCAATTCTATTCTACTTAAAATCAATAAATCATTAATTAAGTTTTCCATTCTTAATACTTGATCAGACATGATAGACATAAATTTTTTTTGCGCCTCTTGGTCTTTTGAAGCTGGTCCAAGAATAGTTTCTAACGAACCTTTAATCGAAACTAAAGGTGTTCTTAATTCATGACTCACATTTGCAACAAAATCAGTTTTTAGTTTTTGTGCTTTTGTTATTTCTGTAAAATCTTTTAGAAACAATACGACAGAGTTTATTTCTGGAAACAAATGGGTCGGACCAGGAATAACATAGATTTTGTAAAGTTGATAAGATGGTAAATTTATTTCTACATTGACATTTTTTGTAGTTTGATCTTTGATAGCCTCTTCAATCGTTTCTAATAATTTTGTATCTCTAATTACACTTGAAATATTTTTATCAATTAGGTTTTCTCCAAAACGTTGTTTTGCACTTTTGTTTAGATATTTGATTAAATTATATTTATCTAAAGCAAAGAATTGATCTTCTAATTCTTCAATAATTACTCTTTTTCCTAAATCATCCTTATTAGTCTTGTTTACAACTGGTGCTGTGTTTTCTGGCTTAATATTTTTTTTAAATAAAAAATATAATAAAATGATTATTATAACTATAAGTATCAACTCTGCCCAAAACATGGATATGTTTTAACAAATGTAATGTATATTGTCTTTAATTATTAGGTGAAATATTTTCAAAAAATATTTTTGCCGTTTCCTCCCAAGAATATTTTTTTGCAAAATCAAGACAATCTTGACGACTTACCTTCAAAGCTTTTAAAGCAGAGGTTTTCAAATCATTATCTAAAGTATCAATATTAGTACCCCCTAATATATCTTTAGGTCCCGGTACAGGGTAAGCTGCGACTGGTGTGCCACAATTTAAAGACTCTAAGACAACTATACCAAACGTATCTGTTTTACTTGGAAATACAAAAACATCAGATGATGCAAAATGAGAAGCTAATTCTCCATTTGTTTTCTCACCTAAAAAAATGTCTTTTGGAAACTTTTTTTTTAAATTGTTTAAATCAGGACCTTTACCAATTATAATTTTAGTACCTTCAAGATCTAAATCTAAAAATGCTTTGATATTTTTTTCAACAGCAACTCTTCCAACATATATCCATATAGGTCTTTTATAAGGTAAGTCTTTCTTAATGGGGTTTTTAAATGCACCATGATTACCTCCTCTGGTCCATGTAACCATTTTATTGTTATCAATACCTAAAGAAATTAATTCTTCACGCATAGATTCTGTTGTTACTAAAATTCTTTCAGCTTTATTATGAAAATTGCATAAAAATTTTTCTGACCATTTAGCTGGAATGATAGGCATATAAAGTTTCATGTATTTATCAAATCTTGTGTGAAAACTTGTGGTAAATTTTAAGCCATTTTTAATGCAATGTCTTCGTGCCATAAACCCTAAGGGTCCTTCTGTTGCAATATGTATTGCATCAGGTTTAATTGATTTAATTAAGTTACTTACACGGGGCCAAACATTTAAGGACAATCTAATTTCATTATATTTTGGCATGGGCATGGTAAGAAATTGTTGAGGAGTAATATATTCAATAGTTTGACCTTGTGATTTAAGAATTTCACCAGTTTCGTGGAGAGTTCTTACAACACCATTAACTTGAGGGTAATAAGCATCGGTAACAATTAATATTTTCATTCTTTAAGATGCTTTTTTGAATGAACCGATCCTGTTATTATCAATATTTTCTGAAATATATTCGTTTCTTTTTTTATCCCAATAAATTATCTCAAAAGTTCCATCATATTTTTCTGCCAAGGCTGTACATGATTCAACCCAATCGCCACAATTTAAATAATTAACACCATCAAGATTTAAATTTTCAGCATGATGTATGTGTCCACAAATTATTCCATCAAATTTTTTCCTTTTTGCATATGAAGAAAGTGTGTTTTCATATTCACCTATAAATTTTACAGCATTTTTTACCTTATATTTTAAAAATTTTGCCAATGACCAATAGTCTTTACCTCTCAATTTTCTAAAAAAATTTATAATAACATTAATTTTAAGTAATAATTCATAGGCAATAGCTCCTAATTTAGAAAGCCATTTAGCATATTTCATTACTCCGTCCCAAGCATCACCATGAACAACTAAATATTTTTTTCCTAACTGCGTTTCATGAATAACTCTATTTACTATTTTAATATCACCTAAATGCATTGGAATAAATTTTCTAAATACCTCATCATGATTTCCAATTATGTAAAATACTTTTGTCCCGTGCCTGGCTTTTCTCAATATTTTTTGTATGACATCATTATGCTCTTGAGGCCAATAGAAACTCTTTTGCATTGCCCAAACATCGATTATATCTCCAACTAAATAAAGGTTCTCGGATCTTGAATTCTTAAAAAATTCTAAAAGCTTGTTAGCTTGACAACCTTTGGTGCCAAGATGCACATCAGATATAAATATACTCTTATATTTTAATAACGGAGGCATTAAAAAAACCTATTTTGTAACACAACTGTAACTCGAATCATTTAATTCTTATGTCATTGAAATGTTAAAGATTTATTAAAAATTAGTTACGAAAAAATTATGCATTATTGTTTGATTTATAACCTTAATTCTTCAACAGGGAAAAAAATAAAATTTGTAAATAAGATTTATGAAAAATTAAAAATTAACAACTCTGTAGATTATTTCAAAACCAAATCTGAAAAAGAGGCGAAAGAAATATTTTTGGAATTTAAAAATAAAAATTATGATAGATTGATAGTTGCTGGTGGAGATGGATCAGTATCATTTGCTATCAATGAATTGATAAAAAATGACTTTGATTTTAATGATAAATTTGCAATTGGGTACATACCGGCTGGAACAGCCAATTTACTTCAAGCAGAGTTATCGATAAATAAAAAAGTAGACGATATTTGTAATATTTTAACATCAAATAATTATAAACAATCTAATCTTATAAAAATAAATAAAAATTATTTTTTTTTAATGGCTGGTATTGGTTGGGATGCTAAAATTGTTCACTCTATTGATACACGTATAAAAAAAATACTTGGTAAGATAATATTTGGTTTAAAAGGGTTTCAGCATTTTTTATTTATGAAAAATAATAAACTTGATGTTTTCTTTGATGGTCAAAAATATCAAGCTGATTGGGTATTAAGTTCTAATACCAAATATTATGCTGGTCATCATAAGATAAATAAGTCAAACATTTTTGATGATAGATTAATAACTTATGTTTTTAAAGATTTAAGTAGGCTAAAATTAATGTATTATATTATTTTGATAATTATTTATGGAGATTTATCAAGAAACAAATCTGTTA
>CACGSX010000006.1 GCA_902575835.1 uncultured Pelagibacteraceae bacterium
GCTAAAGATGGCTAAAAGAAGAAAAAAAGCTGCTAAAAAGAAAACTAAGAAAAAAGCTAAGAAAAAAGCTAAGAAGAAAAGAAGAAAATAGTTTAGTATTCTTTTTAACAAACGCTTCTCATGGCGCTTGCGTGAGGAGCGTTTTTTTTATTTAGCAATCTCTTCTGTAATCTCTTCTTCGTTTTGTTTATTTTCAGCTTTTTGGATTTGTTTTTCAATATTTCGTTTCAACGCTTTATCTAATTTTTTTTGTGTGTCTTCAAAGCTTATACCCAAAACTATCTGAAATTCTGTAAGCAATCTATCATATGCTTTTTCAAAAAGCTGCCTTTCACTGTAAGATTGATCGACCATTAGATCATCACCTTTATTGAGATCTCTAACAACTTCTGCTAATTCATAAATTTTACCTGAAGAAATTTTTGCCTCATATTCCTGTGCCCTTCTACTCCACATACTTCTTTTAATCTTTGGTTTACTTTTCAAAATACTTACACATTTATTAACTTGATTAATTGTAGCCAAAGGTCTCAAATGAGATTGTTTATTTACTGGAACCATTCCATTAGCTTTATCTTTTTCAAACTTAAGAATATAAGCTTCGATATCTATCCCACCTATATTCATCTTTTTGAATTCTGTAATTTGGCCAACTCCATGTTTTGGGTAAACTACATAGTCTTTTATCTTATATTCTTTTTTTTCAGTATCTTGTTTTTTTACTTTTTTAATTTCTGGTTTTTGTTCATTATTTTTTGGAATTCTTAATAAATTATTATTTGAATCAGAATTATCTTTTTTGTCAGCTTTTAATATTTTTGATTTAGCAATTTTTTTTGAAATATTTTTTTGAACTTTTGTTTTTTTTTGGGTAGTTAAATTTTTATTTTTATTTTTTTTTTCAATATTCTTTTTTTTTTTATTTTTTGAAACTACTTTTGGATTTTTTTTTTTAGATATTGCTTTTTTTTTCTTAAAGGTTTTCTTCAAAGTACTTATCAAACTTATTTTTTTCATCTTTAAATTTCTCGTGATCTTTTAGAGGTTCTTTCATTTCTGATATATTTGGCCATATTTCGGAGTATTTTTTATTAACGTCTAACCACTTCTCACTTCCTTCCTCTGTGTCTGAAACAATAGCCTCAACAGGACACTCTGGTTCACAAACGCCACAATCTATACACTCATCAGGTTTAATTACAAGCATATTTTTGCCCTCATAGAAACAATCAACAGGACATACATCAACACAAGTCGTATGCTTGCACTTAATGCATTTATCATTAACTAAATATGTCATTGATTTGATTTAATTTTTTCTTTTATATCTCCAACTACCTTTGCATCAAGATATAGCAATCCAGACAATCTTCTCATTAAATTTGTTTCATACATATCTGCTTGCTCATCTGAATAAATAATAGTCCATAAAGCCTCTATAACTATCTTTTTTTCCTCAAAACTTTTATTTTTTACTTCCCTGGTAAATTCAAGGATTTGGTTTGCATCCTTCTCTTTTGTTTCTGCTTCCTTTATTATTTCATCTAAAATATCTTCAGCTGCTCCCATTTCTATCAAAGCGTTTTTTATAATATTTCTCTCTTTTTCTGTGAAGTTTTGATCAATTTTTGCAGAGTGAATTAAAAGAGCAGCAATACTGATTAAAGATAAATGATTCTCGTCATTCTCAGAATTTTTATCTTTTTTAAATAAACTAAACATTATTTTAACACTAGTTGATTTAATACACTAAATGGATTATTGGAATAGTCTTTTTTGTCATGTCTTTTAGAAACTTTATTCTTTGATGGAAGATACTTTATAAAGAGCTCTTTTTCTTTTTCATAAATCTTGTAATCCATTTTTTTTAAAAGTTTCTTAAAATTTTCTTTAGAGCATCCGAGTAAGTTTAACATTTCAGGTACGACCTTTATCTCTTTTTTGCCCTCTTTTTCTGAGTTAAATATTAATAGAAATAATCTTTCTAGTATGTCAATCCTAACATAAATATCATCAAATTTTTCAAAACCACATAGTAGCATAAAATCTTTATTTGTAGATTTCATATTATTTACAAAATTTAATCCAAAAGTTGGAGGTGATAAATTCAAAAATTTATTATTATAACTTTTCCATAATAAAATTCTCAAAGAAACGGAACTTGGTTTAAATAACTTAAATAAAAATACATGGTATCTCCCAAATTTTACACCAAGTTTTCTTAATTTTTTCCTGTCATCTTGATTTATTTTTTTTAAGTAATCAGCAATATTTGATCTTTTTATAACACCATTATTTTCATAAAGTCTGAAAGCTAAAGCTCTAAGTTCAGGATTGTTTTCCTTGATATTTTTCAACTCAATCAAACTATTAAGCTCAGTTTCAATTTTTTTAATTATCCATTTATTTAGGTAGTCGTTTAAATCATTTCTTTCATTATTCTCAATCATTTCATCTATTATTAAATCAATTTTTGGATTTAGATAATCAGATCCAGGTGCAAGTTTTGCTATTGGATCATTTCTCCAATATATCTTAAAGTTATCTCTCAATTCTATAAGTCCAGTATCCATTATTTGTTGTATTCTATTGGTTATTTCTGGACCTACATTTTGCCTTGCAGCTTTTTTTAATGATTTAATATCTGCATCTAGAGCATCTACTTTTAAATCTAATTGAAGTTTTAAACCTTTTAAAATTCCAATATATTGATCATTAATCAATACCTTTTCTTCCTCTAGAATTTGAGTTTTTAGCTCAATATCTTGTTTTAATCCTTTAGCTAAAACGCTAGCTCTTTTATCTATAAAAGTTTTGGTTAATTCATCATGAAGTCTATCCGATAATTTATCCTCTAAGTTTTTAGTTCGTTCGACCCAATAATCTTGATTTTCAACCCAATTAGATTTGTTTGCAACATATGACCAAGTTCTAACATTCGATATTCTATTTGAAATTGAGTCTACATTTCCATCCAGCTTATCAAGCATAGAAAGTTGTTTTTTCATATAATAGTTGGGTATTTTGCTTTCCTCACCGGTCAAAAAATTGAATACTTTATCTACAACTCCCAAGTGGTGACCATAAGTTTTTTTGACAAAATCAGGTATTTGACAACATTCCCAAAGAATTTTCAAAACGTTTGAATTATTTTCTATATTGTTGTTATTTTCTTTTAAAAAATATTTTAAAACTTTTTCATCTTCACATTCTCCCACTCTTCTTAGCCAGTCTTTGCTAGGTCTTTCGTCCAATGATTTTAGTAAGGTTTCTTTATTGTTAAAGTTTAAATCAGAATTTCTCCAGAATATATTTTGTATTTCTGGAAAATTATGATTTTCTAAAAACTCTATTTCTTCTGGATTAATTTCATCACAATCTCCAGTAATACCAAAACTTCCATCATTTAAATAACGACCAGCTCTTCCTGAAATTTGACCAATTTCTGAGATTTTTAATCTTCTAATTTTTTTCCCATCAAATTTTTTTATGTTTGAAAAATAAACATTATCTAGATCCATATTTATTCCCATTCCAATAGCATCAGTAGCAACAAGATAATCAACATCTCCTGATTGATATAAACTTACTTGAGCGTTTCTAGTTTTTGGGCTGAGAGATCCCATAACAATTGCCGAACCACCCTTTTGTCTTCTTATAAGTTCAGCAATTGCATATACTTCCTCAGTAGAAAAAGCAATTACAGCACTTTTTCTCTCAATTCTTGAAATTTTTTTGTGTCCGCAAAATGAGAGTTTTGATAATCTTTGTTTATTTATAAACTCAACATCATCATCAAGTTTTTGAATAATACTTTTTATAGTATTGGAACCCATTAGCATTGTTAATTTCTCACCTCTTAGATTTAATAATCTGTCCGTAAAAATATGACCTCTTTCGTGATCTGAGCACATTTGAATTTCATCTATGCCTACAAAGTCTAAAACTTTATCTATTGGCATTGACTCCACAGTACACAAAAAATATTTTGCATTAATTGGTATAATTTTTTCTTCACCAGTAATAAGAGCAACTTTAGATGCATCTACCTTTTGCACAATTTTATCATATACTTCTCTTGCTAGGAGTCTTAAAGGGAATCCTATCATTCCTGTGTCGAACGAAAGCATCGTTTCTATAGCTAAAAAAGTTTTACCGGTATTTGTAGGTCCAAGAACTGCGGTGATCTTATTTTTTGACATATCAACTTTTAGTATGATCTTTTTTAAGCCTACTATATTTTGTTACTCAAAAAGAACAAAAATAGACTAAAACTAGTCCGAATCAGATAGGAAAAAGTTCTCATTTTCAATTTATATCATCTAAGGTTAGCATAAATTTTACAATATAAATATAAATATTTAATGCCAAAAAAACTTTGGGAACCGTCTAAAGGACTTATAAAAAATTCGAACTTGTTTACATATGAGAAATTTATTTCAAAAAATTATAATTATAATTTTTCAAGAAATTATAAAAAGTTACTAAAATGGAGTGTAAAAAATCCTAAAGATTTTTGGAACTCAATCTGGAAATATTTTGAAGTAATAGGAATAAAAACTAATAAATTCAAACTAACCAAGGATCTTGTTAATAGTAAGTTTTTTGTTAATTCAAAATTAAACTTTACAGAAAATCTTTTAGTTAAAAATTCTAATCAAAAAGCTGTTACATTCTTTAGTGAAAATGGTTACAGAGAACAAAAGTCCTGGAAAGAACTTAATATTGATGTAAAAAAAATAATTACATTTTATAAAAAAATAAGTATTTCTGAAAAAGATAGAATAGCAGCATATACTCCAAATCAGATAGAAACAGTGGAGTGTTTCTTAAGTGCTAGTGCTATTGGATCAATCTGGAGCTCTTGCTCACCTGATTTTGGTGTACCTGGAGTTATAGAGCGTTTTTCGCAAATTAAACCTAAATTATTAATTATTACTGATAAATATTATTATAACGGAAAGGAAATAAATATTATTGAGAGATTGCCTAAAATATTAAAAAAAATAAAAAGTATAAAATCAGTATTAATTTTAAATTATCCTGGAAAAAAATTAAGAAAAATCGAAAAAATTAAAAATATAAAAATTTATTATTTTAATGATATTAAAAAACTTGAAATAAGTACAAATAAATTAAAAAAATTTGATTTTGACCACGAATTAGCAATTTTATACTCAAGTGGCACAACAGGTAAACCAAAATGTATTTGTCATAGATCTGGTGGGGTTTTATTACAACATTTGAAAGAACATCAATTACATTGCAACATAAAACCAAATGATAATGTATTTTACTTTACAACTTGTGGATGGATGATGTGGAATTGGCTTGTTACAGCCTTAGCATCTAAAGCATCAATATTGTTATTTGATGGCTTTCCTATGCATAAATCTCCAGATTTATTATTAAAAATTGCAAATAAAGAGAAAGTTACTCTATTTGGTATAAGCGCTAAATATATTGATCAACTTATCAAGCATAAAGTAAAAGTAAAAAATAAAATAAAACTTAAGTTCTTAAAAACGATTTGCTCAACAGGATCTCCACTTTCTAAAGATGGTTTTGAATTTGTTTATAAAAATATAAAAAAAAATGTTCATTTGGCATCTATTTCTGGAGGAACAGATATTGTCTCATGTTTCGTAAATGGAAATATTTATTCGGGTGTAAACAGTGGTGAAATACAAAACAATGGTCTTGGCATGGATACGGCAGTATTTTCTGAAAAAGGTAAATCAATTTTAAATAAAAAAGGAGAATTGGTATGCAGAAACTCTTTTCCATCAATGCCTTTAAAATTTTGGAATGATCCTGGAAAAGTTAAATATAAAAAAGCCTATTTTTCAAAATTTAAAAATATTTGGCATCATGGAGATTATGCTGAGAGAAAGAATAATGGGTCTTATATTATCTATGGAAGATCAGATGCAACATTAAACCCAGGTGGTGTTCGACTTGGTACAGCTGAAGTATATTCTGTTGTGGAAAAATTTAAAGAAGTAAAAGAATCTATAGTAGTTGGCCAATCTTGGGAGAATGATGTAAGGATAATACTTTTCACAGTCTTATCAAAAAACAATAAATTAGACGAAAAATTAATTTCTAAACTAAAAAAAACAATTAGATATGAGGCTTCACCTAGGCATGTACCTGCTAAAATAATTGCGGTAAACGATATTCCAAGAACTAAGAATGGTAAAATTGTAGAAGTAGCCGTTAAAAATATTATAGATGGAAATAAAATAAATAATATTGAAGCATTATCAAATCCATCTGCTTTAAATGAATATAAAAATCTTATTGAGTTAAAATCATAATGATTAAAGATACTATTAAAAGCCTAAGTCTATCAGCAACTCTAAAATTAAACGAAAAATCAAAAGTCATTGAAAATGAAGGAAAAAATATTATTAAGTTTGGATTTGGACAATCGCCATTCCCAGTTCCAATTACTATTGTTGAAGAATTAAAAAAAAATGCACATCAGAAAAGTTATTTACCTATCCAGGGATTAGATAAATTAAGAGACTCAATTGCAAAATATGAGTCAAAAAAAAAAAATTATAATTTTAAATCAGGTCAGGTCATTGTAGGTCCTGGAACCAAAGAGTTAATGTTCTTGATGCATTTAGCATTTGAAGGTGAAGTTTTGTTACCAGCCCCGAGCTGGGTATCTTACAAACCACAATCAATTATAGCTAAAAATAACTATCATTGGGTTCAAACATCAGCTGAAAACAATTGGTTTCCTAAAGCTCAAGAAATAGAAAAAATTATTTTAAAAAAACCATATGAAAAATATCTTTTATTTCTTAATTCTCCAAATAACCCATCAGGACAAGTATGCAAAAATTTAAAAGAAATATCTTCAATAATAAAAAAATATAATATTTTGGTTTTATCAGATGAAATTTATTCTGAATTAACATTTGATGAAAATTATATTTCTATTTTTGAACACTGCCCAGATAATGTCATAATAAGTAATGGACTTAGTAAATGGTGTGGCGCTGGAGGATGGAGACTTGGGTACTTTATAATCCCAAAGAAAAAAATTGAATTACTTAAGTCTATGAAAGTTTTAGCAAGTGAAACATTTTCTGCAGTAAGTTCACCAATTCAGTTTGCTGCAATATCTGCTTTTAATGGCAATCACCAAGATTATATTTTAAAATCAAAAAAAATTCTTAAAGCTGTTGGAGAATACGTTTATAGAAATTTATCATCTAATAATATCATTATGAACAAACCAATGGGAGGCTTTTATTTATTGCCAGAATTCTTAAATAAAAAATTTGATAGCTCCTCTATTTTATGCGATGAAATTTTAACTGATTTAAATATTGCTTTACTTCCAGGAAGTGATTTTGGATTTGATCAAAAAAGGATGATAGTTCGTTTAAGTTTTACAGACTTTGATGGAGATACATTCATGAAAAATATTAAAGTAAAAACCGATATTAATGACGAGTTAATAAAATTGTACGCCCCAAAGGTTGTAGAAGGAGTAAATAAATTAAAATCTTGGGTTGAAAAATAATAATCACATAAAAAATTCCTTAATTAGCAACACTTATATTTAATGAATTTACTAGACACTCGAAGCAATAAATAGTTAGATTTAATTTTAAAACTTAAGAGAGGGTATATGAAAAAAATATTATCAACAATATCAAGCTCTCTGATTATTTTTGCTGCTATATTTTCATTTGGATCAATAGCAAAATCAGCAGAGTTTTTTACAATAGGCACAGGAGGACCAACTGGAGTTTATTTTCAGACAGGAAACGCTATTTGTAAAATGTTACATAAATCAGCAATTAGTGCTGAACACGGTAGAAAAAAAGGCATGAAAGATAAAGCTTACAGATGTACCGCTCCTTCTACTGGAGGATCAAATTATAACATCGGTCAAATAAAAGATGGTGAGTTTCAATTTGGTGTAGCACAATCTGACTGGCAATATCATGCTTACAATGGATCAAGCAAATGGGAAGGGAAACAATTCAAAAATTTAAGAGCTGTTTTCTCAGTACATAACGAGCCATTTCAAATCTGGGCTAGAAAAAAAGCAAAAGTAAAAGATTTTATGGGTCTTAAAGGAAAAGTAGTGAACATTGGAAATCCAGGTTCTGGTCAAAGAGGAACAATGGAAGAATTAATGAAAGCTATGGGAGTTGATAACAGTTTCTTTAAATCAGTTACTGAGCTGACATCTTCAGAGCAAGTAAAAGCTTTATGTGATGGTAAAATTGATGCGTTTGGATATTCAGTAGGTTTTCCAAATGGGGCCATGGAACAAGCGGCAACATGTGCAGCTAAAGCTATGCCAATCAATTTAACAGGAGATGTAATTGATGGAATTATAAGTGGAGCAGATTATTATGCATCTGCAACAATTCCAAAGGGTACTTATACTAAACAGAAAAAAGATGTAACTACATTCGGTGTTAAAGCTACTGTAGTAACAAGTGTGGATGTATCTGAAGATTTAGTTTACCAAGTTACAAAAGCTGTTTTTGAAAATTTTGATGATTTTAGAAAACAACATCCAGCCTTTGCTCCTTTAGAGAAAAAAAATATGATATCTGATGGTTTATCAGCACCACTTCATCCTGGAGCTGTTAAATACTACAAAGAAGCTGGTTTAATGTAATTAAATCTATATAAAAAAATTGAGGCCCAATATATCTATTGGGCCTTTTTTTTTATATATTAAGCTGAATGTCAGCAGACATAGAAAAAAAAATTGAAAATAAGATTAAAGAAGATCTTTCTCCTACAAGAAACCTATCGGGATTTCATTTAAAGTTAGTTGCAGTTATTGCAATAACCTGGTCTTTATTTCAGCTTTGGTACGCTTCTCCATTTCCATTTTGGCTTAATTTTGGGATGTTTAAAGGTTTACCTGCTAGAGCAATTCACCTTGGTTTTGCTCTTTTGTTAGCTTTTTTAATATTTCCATATGCACGGGGTAAAAAAGTAAATTTTGTAGATATATTAATTGCAATAACAGGTGCCGTTTGTTGTTTATATATTTATTTTTTTTATGATCAATTAGTAGATAGGGGTGGAATATTACTTAAAATAAATCTTTCCGATAATTTTACTATTCCAATTGAATTAATACTGGGAATAATTGGAATATTAATTCTTCTAGAGGCTACACGCAGAGTAATAGGTATCCCATTAGTCGTTATTGCAGTTTGTTTTTTGTTGTTTTCTTATTTTGGTCAATATGCACCAGATATAATTTCACATGGTGGATTATCATTAAAAAGGTTAGTTGGTTTTCAATGGTTTGATCAAGAAGCAATTTTTGGAATCCCAATAGGTGTATCTGTTGATTTCATTTTTCTCTTTGTTCTTTTCGGAGCACTTCTAGAGACTGCTGGAGGAGGTAAATATTTTTTAGATTTAGCTTTTGCGTTGGTTGGAAAAATGCGAGGTGGTCCTGCCAAGGCAGCTATTCTTGGATCTGGTATGACAGGATTAATCTCAGGATCATCAATTGCTAATACAGTTACAACTGGAACATTTACAATTCCAATTATGAAAAAGACAGGTTTTTCAAAAGAAAAAGCGGGTGCAATCGAAGTGTCTTCATCAGTTAATGGTCAAATAATGCCTCCAGTTATGGGAGCAGCAGCTTTTGTGATGGCAAGCTTTATTGGTGTTACATATTTTGAAGTTGTCAAACATGCGTTCTTACCAGCAATAATTTCTTACATTGCATTGTTTTATATATCCCACCTTGAAGCACTTAAATTAAATTTAAAAGGTATGGATGAAAACGATATTCCAAAATTGAAAAAAACATTTTTTGAAGGAATACATTTTTTAGTTCCAATATTTGTTCTTATATATCTACTAGTTTATATGAGGCTTACAGCTTCTTACTCTATTTTTTTTGCAACAATAACATTAATTATAGTCAATTTTTTAAATAAAATTTTTAAAGAAAAGAACTTTAAGAATGCTTTAATATATTGGTATAATCAAACTGTTGTTGGCTTCGAAAAGGGCGCCTTGAATATGGTTAGTGTCGGAATAGCAATTGCAACAGCAGGTATTATAGTTGGTGCAGTTGGATCTACAGGTTTAAGCACTAATTTAATAATTGTAATCGAGTCGATTGCAAAAGATAATGTTATTATTCTCTTATTTTTAACTATTATTTTGTGTTTACTGCTGGGTATGGGTTTACCAACTACAGCAAACTACGTTGTTGTAGCATCTCTAATGGCAACTGTTCTTGTTGATGTTGGAAATGCATCTGGATTTATTTTTCCTTTAATTGCGGTTCATTTATTCGTGTTCTATTTTGGCTTAATGGCAGACGTAACACCTCCAGTTGGCTTAGCATCCTACGCAGCAGCTGCTATTTCTGGTGGAGACCCATTAAGAACAGGAGCCCAGGCATTTTGGTATAGTCTGAGAACCGGAATACTTCCTATTGTATTCTTATTTAACAGCGAGTTATTATTAATTGGTATTGAAAGCATATGGCATGGCTTAATGGTCATAGCAACCTCATTGATTGGGATTTTAGTTTTTACTTCTGCTACTCAGGGATGGTTTATAAATAAACTGAGATGGTATGAGATTATTATTTTTTTATTAATTTCAATATCATTATTATCTCCAGAATTTATTCTAAATAAATTTTACCCAAAATATAACTATTTAAGTATTGAAGAAATAAACAAAAAACAGTTTGATTATAATAAAGAGATAAGAATTAAAATTACTAGACTAACAGAGTACGGCGAAAGATATAAACTATTTGTAATTGAAAAAAAAAGTTTTGATGAAAATTTCAGTTTAGATGATTATGGAATGAGCTTAGTAGTAGAAGATAATAAAACCATAATTGATACTTTAAAATGGAATGGAATTGCAAAAAAATCTGGTTTAGATATGGGAGATATTATTAATGAATTTAAAATTGAAAATCAGAATAGACCAAAAAAAGAAATAATTTATCCTATCGCTCTTATTCTTTTATCAATCTTTGGTTATTTAAATATAAGAAGAAGAATTTAGCTTAGACCTGCATGGGGTAACTTACGTTGAAGTATTTTCCAAATACCTGTAGCAGATGCAATTATTTTACCTTTACATTCTAAATAGCACTCTAAAAAAACCATGCTTTTTGTTTTTTTTTTAATTTTTACATATCCAAATATTTCATCACCAATAGTTGAAGGCCCGATAAAGTTAATATTAAGTGTTATAGTTACACAAGGTTGATTACCCGAAATTCTATGGGCTCCAGATCCACACCCGGTATCTATAATCGATGCTATATACCCACCATGAGTTATGCCAGCTCTGTTAAGATGGTTTTTTTTTATTTTGGTTTTAAATTCATATTTAGTTTTTGAGATATCTCTTAGCAGCAAACCACCATTGTGTCTCATGAAACCTTTTTTAACGCTAATTTGTTTAAATTTTTTCATTAAATTATTAAAGTTATTAAAAATAATATTATTAACACTATTACAAAAAAATAAATTACAGATTTTTGCAAAGATATTTTCATTTTTCCTTCTTTTTGGTGCGCCTGCTAGGAGTCGAACCCAGAACCTCCTGGTCCGTAGCCAAGCGCTCTATCCAATTGAGCTACAGGCGCTAAATATAATCTATTCTTTTAACATTTATTATTAATTTTACTAAATTTTAATAATGGTCAAAAATATACATCTATTAAAAGTAAATAATATATATATATACAAATAGCGAAATGAGTGAAAAATTACTAGTTCCAGATATTGGAGATTTTGAAGAAGTAGAAATCATAGAAATTCTTGTAAAAGAAGGAGATAAAATCTCTAAAAATGACCCTGTAATAACTTTAGAAAGTGATAAATCAAGTGTTGAAGTGCCATCTGTTTTTGAGGGTGTTGTAGATAGTATTAACATAAAGATTGGTGATAAAGTTTCTAAAGGAGATTTGATACTAACATTATCCTCTGAGAATGGAACTAAGCAAAAACAAGAAACTATTGAAAAGATACCACCTGCAACAGAAAAAATAATTGCCGAAGCGGAAAATTCTAATGGATATAATAATTCTGAATTAGATACGAGCGCACATAAAGAGATCAAAGTAGAAAATACACAAGTAGAAGAACATAATGAAAGATTAGAAATAGTTGAAAATAATAATGATATTGATCCTCAAGAGACAAAAGAATGGCTAGAATCTTTGTCTGCTGTAGTACATTCCGAAGGACCTGAGAGAGCTCATTTTTTAATTAAACAATTAATTGATCAAGCATATAAAGAGGGATCAAATATACCCTACACCCAAAATACACCATACATAAACACTATACCAGCAGATGAAGAGATAAAATCTCCAGGCGATCAAAATATCGAAAGAAAAATCAGAGCACTAATTCGATGGAATTCGGCAGTGATGGTTGTCAGAGCAAACATGAGAGATCCTTCATTAGGAGGTCACATTGGGACATTTGCTTCAGCAGCAACTCTTTATGATATAGGAATGAATCATTTTTGGAGAGCTAAAAGTAATAAATTTGGTGGAGATTTAATTTATTTCCAAGGACATTCAGCGCCAGGTATTTACGCTAGAGCTTTTTTGGAAGGAAGACTTGACGAGAAGCAATTAGATAGATTCAGACAGGAAGTTTACCCAGGAGGTTTGTCATCTTATCCTCATCCATGGCTGATGCCTAAGTTTTGGCAGTTTCCAACTGTTTCCATGGGTCTTGGACCAATGATGGCAACCTATCAGGCAAGATTTATGAAATATCTTATTAATAGAAAATTAATAAAAGATGAGAATAGAAAAGTTTGGTCTTTCTTAGGAGATGGTGAAATAGACGAGCCAGAAGCTCTAGGATCTATTGGTTTAGCAGCAAGAGAAAAGTTAGATAACTTGATTTATGTTGTGAACTGCAACCTACAAAGATTAGATGGCCCAGTAAGAGGCAATGGTAAAATTATTCAAGAATTAGAAGGAATTTTTAGAGGAGCTGGATGGAATGTAATAAAAGTCATTTGGGGATCATATTGGGACCCTTTGCTCGCAAATGATAAATCAGGTTTACTTGTAAAAAGAATGAACGAAGCAGTTGATGGAGAATACCAAGCCTTTAAAGCAAAAGGCGGTTTATATGTTAGAGATAACTTCTTTGGGAAATACCCTGATCTTAAAAATCTAGTTGCAAGTTATACGGATAGCGATATTTGGAAATTAAATAGAGGCGGTCACGACCCGCATAAAGTTTATGCTGCTTATCATAAAGCTATTAATACAAAAGACAGACCAACAGTCATATTAGCTAAAACAATTAAAGGATACGGTATGGGAAAATCTGGTGAAAGTATAAATACAACCCATCAACAAAAAAAATTAGGTGTAGATGATTTGCTATATTATAGAGATAGATTTGATGTTCCATTAACAGATGAACAAGTCAAAAATATAGAATACTTTAGACCTGATGAAAATTCAGAGGAAATAAAATACTTAAAAAAAAGAAGATTGGCTTTAGGAGGATATATTCCTGAGAGATCGTCTTTTTCGAAACCAATCAAAACACCAAGTAATGATATTTTTGACTTTATGAAAAAATCAACCGGTGAAAAAGAAATGTCAACTACTATGGCACTTGTTAGGATGTTGACGAATTTGCTAAGAGATAAAAATGTTGCTCCAAGACTTGTTCCAATAATCCCTGATGAAGCAAGAACATTTGGTATGGAAGGTTTTTTCCAAAAAATAGGTATATATGCGCATGAAGGTCAAAAATATGAGCCAGAGGACTCAGCTCAATTAAGCTCCTACAAGGAAGAGAAAAGTGGTCAAGTTTTAGAGGAAGGAATAAATGAGGCTGGATCCATGGCATCATGGATAGCTGCGGGAACATCGTATTCAAATCATGATATAGAAATGATACCAATTTATCTTTTTTATTCTATGTTTGGTTTTCAAAGAACTGGCGATTTTGCGTGGGCAGCTGGAGATAGTCAAACAAGAGGATTTCTAATTGGAGCTACAGCTGGAAGAACAACTTTGGCTGGAGAAGGCCTTCAACACCAAGATGGTCACAGTCATTTATTAGCATCAACAATTCCAAATTGTGTTTCTTATGATCCAACCTTTCATTATGAATTAGCTACAATTTTTAAAGAAGGTTTAAGAAGAATGCATGAAAAACATGAAAATATTTTTTACTATATTACAACAATGAATGAAAATTATTCTCATCCAGAGATGCCCAAAGATTGTGAAGAAGGCATATTAAAAGGGATGTATAAAATAAAAGATTTCAGCAAAAATAAAAAAAATAAGATTCAATTACTGGGTTCAGGAACAATTTTAAGAGAGATGATTGAAGCAGCAGAAATTTTACAAAATGAATATCAAGTTGATAGTGAAGTATGGAGTGTTACCAGTTTTAATGAATTAAGAAGAGATGGACTTGAAACAGAAAGGTATAATTTGCTTAATCCAGGAGGAGAGAAAAAAATCTCTTACGTTGAAAAATGCCTTGGAAAAACTGAAGGTCCTATTTTAGCAGCCTCAGATTACATGAGAATGAATTCTGACCAAATTAGACCTTACATAAATAAAAGTTTTTATTCATTGGGTACAGATGGATTTGGTAGGAGTGATACAAGAAAAAATCTAAGAAAATTTTTTGAAGTCGATAAAGAGCATATAGTTGCATATGGCTTAAGCATTTTATCTAATGAACAATTAATTGCTTCTAAACATGCGGCAGAAGCAATTAAAAAATATAAAATTGATAAAGATAAGCCTATGCCCACAAAATTATAATGAGCGAGAAAGAAGTATTAGTTCCTAACATTGGTGATTTTAAAGATGTTGAAGTAATTGAGGTATTAATAGAAGCAGGATCAAATATTAATAAAGATGATCCGATAATTACAATAGAAAGCGATAAATCAAGTGTTGAGATCCCAAGTCCATACTCAGGTAGTGTTAAAAAAGTTAATTTAAAAGTTGGTGACAAGGTTTCAGAGGGTTCATCAATACTAATAATTGGTTCAGGAGAAGAAAAACCAGATGAGCAAATTGAAGAAGAGGTCAAACAGATTAAAGAAGAAACTATTATACAAAAACCACCCGAAAAAGTAATTTCAAAACCAAAAGAAATATTAAAAGATAATAGAGTTAGTGTATTCAAATCAAGTAAAGCACTTGCTAGCCCAAAAACTAGAAAATTTGCAAGAGAACTTGGTGTTGATATTAATAATATTACTGGATCACAAAGATCAGGAAGAATTATAGAGGAGGATATAAAAAAATTTGTATCTTCTAATTTTAATAAACCTCAAGAAGAAAAGAAGGCTCCATCTATAAAGCCCTCAGAATATGATCACGCTGATTTTGGAGATGTAGAAATTCAAGATATACCAAGAATTAAAAGAATTGCTGCTCCACATTTATCAAATTCTTGGCAAACAATACCGCATGTTACTAGTTGTGATGAAGCAGATATCACTGAGTTAGAAGAATTTAGACAAAATTTGACTGATACTTTTACTGGAGAAAAAAAGAAAATTACTCCATTGGCATTTATTATAAAGGCAGTTGTGGAAGCTTTGAAAGTTTTTCCAAGATTTAATAGTTCTATTGACAATATTGAAAATGGAAAAATAACATTGAAAAAATACTTCCATGTAGGAATTGCAGTTGATACTCCCAATGGTTTAATGGTGCCAAAAATAAGAAATGCTAATCAAAAGAATATAGATCAAATAAGCAAGGATCTAAAAAAAGTTAGTGATGATTGCCGAAATTTGAAGATAGATAAAAAAGAGTTTTATGGAGGATCCATAACTATAACAAGCCTAGGTGGCATTGGAGGAACTTATTTTACTCCTATAATAAATTATCCTGAGGTTGCTATTTTAGGAATTGGAAGGACTTATATTAAACCTGTTTATATTGATGGACAATTTAAACCTAGAACAATGTTGCCTTTATCTCTCTCTTACGATCATAGAATTATTGACGGTGCTGAGGGTTCAAGATTTAATAATGAATTAAAAAATAACCTTGGTAAAAACTTTGCCTACAAATTAGCTAAGCAATGATTAAAAATTTTAAACTTTTAAATAATAAAACTGTATTTTACTTTAATGACAATAAATTTGAAACATTTCCTAATATTTGGTTAAGAGATCATATTAAAAATAAAGAAAACTGGGATTTTAAAACCAATCAAAGAATAACTTATACCGCAAATTTAGACATTAATATCAAAGTTAAAAAAGCAAAATTATTAAAAAAAGGGAAATTCATTGAAATATTATGGTCTAATGAAAATAAACCAACTAAATATTCATATGAATTTTTAAAAAAAAATTCTTTAAAAAAAGAAGAAACTAAAAGTGATACTCAATTTTGGAAAGATAAAGACATAAAAAATCAAATTTTCATTAACTATAAACAATTAAAAACTAAAGTTGGATTTAAAAATTTATTAAAAAAAATCCACATATATGGTTTTGCAGTCGTAAGAAATTGTTCAAAAAATTTAAACTCTGTTGAATATATAGCTAAAAAAATAGGTTATGTCAGAAATTCAATTTTTGGAGGATTGTGGACTTTTGAATCAAATAATAAAATAGCAGACAGTGCATATTCAAACCAAGAACTGAGACCACATACAGACTCTACATATAGTAATGATGCTCCAGGTTTACAATTACTGCTTTGTTGTAAGTATGATGCTAAAGGTGGAGATTCTATAATGGTAGATGGATTTAAATTGGCAAATGAAATCAAACAAAAATATAAAAAACATTTTAAAACTTTAATAAATACAAAAGTTAAAGGTTCTTATATTGGTGATGGTGTTCGCCTTGAAGCAAAAAGACCAATAATAAAATTAAATGAAAAAAATAATTTTGATCAAATTAGTTTTAACAATTACGATAGAGCACCTTTTAGAGAAACTAATCAGAAAACAATTAATTTTTATAAAGCAATTAAAGTATTTGATACGATGGCAAACCAAAAGCAATATCAGTGGAGGCATATTTTAAAACCTGGCGAATTACTAATTTTTAATAATTGGAGGGTAATGCATGGTAGAAGTGCATTTTCAGGTATAAGAAAAATGGCTGGTTGCTATATCAATAAAGAAGATTTTGATAGCTGTTGTAGAATGAATAATATTATCTAAATTTAATTAAATTAATGTCCAAAACTACATCACTTATATGCGCTTTGATAACAACATTTATCTGGGGCACCGCTTTCATTGCTCAAGACACAGGTATGGACAATATTGGTCCATTAACATTCAATGCATCTAGATTTTTTGTTGGTTTTATTACAGTCCTGCCAATTGCTTTAATTTTAGAGAGAAAAAAAATTAATTATGAAATCAATTCTAATAAAAAATTATTTTTAAAATATTTATTTTTAATGGGTATATCATTATTTTTGGGTACCTACTTGCAGCAAGCCGCATTACAATATACGAATATAGCTAATGCAGCTTTCTTTACAGTTTTTTACGTTCCGTTAGTTCCAATTTTATTATTTTTTATTTATTCTATTAAAGTCCATTGGAGTCTTTGGCCCTCAATAAGTTTATGTATAATAGGTGTTTACCTATTAACTGATTTTTCAAACTCTGAGATTATGATAGGTGATGCTTTAGTTATTCTATGCTCATTATTTTGGGCTTTACATATAATTTTCGCTGGGAAATTTATGGAGAAATTTAATATACCAATTTTTTATGCAGCATTACAAGCAGCTCTTGTTTTTGGTTTATCTCTTATATTTGCTTTTATTTTAGAGGAAGTAGTTATTACAAAAATTTTAACTGAGTATAGTTCAATATTATATGCAGGTGTCTTATCTGGAGGAATTGCTTTTAGTTTACAAATGTTTGCACAAAAAAATATTGAAGAAGCTCCTGCAGCAATAATCTATTCTCTTGAAGGTGTCTTTGCAACAATTGCTGGATGGATTATTTTAAGTCAAGTTCTTAACATAAATAATATTATAGGATGTGTATTAATTCTTATTGCTGTAATATTTTCTCAAATTGCTCCAACGTCAAAAAAATTACAAGTAAATAATTGAAAAAAGAATAATACTTAAAACTATTCTATAAATAACAAAAAAACTCAAACTAAACATTTTAACATAAATAAGAAAATATTTAATTGTAAAATAAGAAAATAAAAATGAAGCTGAAGTAGAAAAAATAAATATAGTATCAAAATTTATTTGATCATCAATAATATCTTTAAATCCCAAAACACTTGCACCTGCTAAAGCTGGAATAGATAAATAAAAAGCTATCTTTGATGATTCAACTCTGTCAAATTTTAAAAATCTTGAAGCTGTAATTACTATACCCGATCTACTGACTCCTGGAATAATAGCTAAAACCTGAAATAACCCTATTATAATAATACTTTTAATATTCAATTCTGAAGAAATTTTGTTTTTCAATTCAAGCTTATCTGAAAAGTATAATAAAATTCCAAAAATCAAAGTTGTCCAGGCGACAACTTTTAAGTTTCTAAATTGATCAATTAAATTTGTGGAGTAAAAAATATAACCAACAATAACTAATGGTATGGACCCAAGAATTATTAGTAGAAATATATTTTTATTATTAATGATATTTATTAACTCTTTTCTAAAAAATAAAATAATTGCTAGCAAAGAACCTAAATGCAGACTAATATCTAATTGTAGGTTGTTAACATTGAAGTCACTCAATCTTGATATAATTAAAAGATGTGCAGACGAGCTAACTGGAATAAACTCAGATATACCTTGAATAATTGATAAAATTAGCGTCTCTACATATTTTGAAATCATTAGATCCAATACTTCATAATGAAATTGTAACCAAATTAAAGCAATTACATATTTGCATATCATCTATGCATAATAAGAAAAAACCTATGATTTACTTAAGTTTTGTGAAATATTAGTCAATATTTATGACCTTGTAATTGTTTATTATTAAATTTTTATCGTATATACAGCGTCCACCATGTCAGAAAAAATGCTTAAGTTTGTTGATATAGGTCAACAAAATCCACCTAAAAGAGATATATCAGACCGAAAAGAGGATTTTGATGAAATATATCAAGAATTTCTAAAAGATAGAGCTGTTCAGCAGTCAAGCAGATGTTCCCAATGCGGAGTACCATTTTGCCAAGTTCATTGTCCATTAAGTAACAATATACCAGATTGGCTTAAACTAACTGCAGAGGGAAGATATGAGGAAGCTTATCAATTATCACAAAGCACAAACAACATGCCAGAAGTTTGTGGAAGAATTTGCCCCCAGGATAGGCTGTGTGAAGGAAATTGTGTAATAGAGCAATCGGGTCATGGAACAGTAACTATTGGATCAATAGAAAAATATATCACAGAGAAAGCTTGGGAAAATGGTTGGGTTAAACCAATAGAAATAAATAGTGAAAAAAACGAGAGTGTAGGAATTATAGGTTCTGGTCCTGCTGGACTTGCGTGTGGAGAACAACTCAGAAAAAAAGGATACAAGGTAACTATATATGATCGTTACGACAGAGCTGGAGGTCTACTAATATATGGTATCCCAGGATTTAAATTAGAAAAGCATGTTGTTCAAAGAAGAATAAAACTTTTGGAAGAAAGCGGAATAAAATTTGTCTTAAACTTTGAAGTTGGAAAAGATTCCAGCTTAACGGAGTTAAGAGAAAAACATGATGCAATTTTAATAGCTACAGGAGTTTATAAAGCTAGAGAAGTTAATCTACCTGGTAACGATTTGAGTAATATTTTCCCTGCCATGGAATTTTTGACAGCATCAAATAAAAAAGGACTAGGTGATAAAGTTGAGTTATTTGATAACGGAACTTTAAATGCTGAAGGCAAAGATGTTGTAGTAATTGGAGGTGGCGATACAGCAATGGACTGCTTAAGGACTTCAGTTAGACAGAATGCTAAATCTGTAAAATGTTTATATAGAAGAGATAGAGAAAATATGCCAGGGTCAGCAAGAGAAGTTGGCAATGCAGAAGAAGAAGGTGTTGAATTCATTTGGTTAACAAGCCCTAGAGAGTTTAAGGGAACAAATAAAATTGAAAGTGTAGTTGTTAATAAAATGAAATTGGGTGAGCCAGATGATAGCGGTAGAAGAAAACCAGTTGTTGAAGAAAATTCAGATTTCGAAATTAAAGCTGATCTTGTAATCAAAGCACTTGGATTTGATCCAGAAGATCTTCCAAAATTATTTAATGAAGAAAAATTACAAGTATCAAGATGGGGAACAATAAAAGCAGATTTTGATACAATGGAAACTAGTATAGAGGGAGTTTTTGCAGCCGGAGATATAGTTCGTGGAGCATCTTTAGTGGTTTGGGGTATTAAAGACGGAAGAGATGCCGCAACATCAATTGATAATTATTTACAAAGTAAACAAAAACTTAGAGTTGCTTAATGAAGTTAAGAAATAAAAATTTAAATATTTTAAAAAGTAATCATGTTTACTCTGAAGAAATGGAACATGATGCATGTGGTGTAGGTTTAGTAGCATCCACCGAAGGTCTAAAATCAAGAAAAGTCGTAGAATATGGAATCGATGCCTTAAAAGCTGTTTGGCATAGGGGTGCAATCGATGCAGACGGAAAAACTGGAGATGGTGCTGGAATCCATATTGAAATTCCTAAAGATTTCTTTGAGGAAAAAATTGAAGTCACTGGTCATAAACATGATAATTCTGAACTATGCGTGGGTATGATTTTCTTACCAAGAAATGATTATAGCGCTCAAGAGCAATGTAGAACTATTGTTGAAAGTGAACTAACAAAGAGAAATTTTAGTATCTATGGCTGGAGACAAGTTCCTGTTGATCCCTCTGTCTTAGGAGAAAAAGCTGAACAAACAAGACCTGAAATCACTCAAGTATTGTTCACATACAATGACAAAAAAGTTGTCAATAAATCTCTGGAACAAAAATTGTATGAAACTAGAAGAGTAATTGAAAAAGAAGCTCTCAATAATCAATTAATTAATTTTTATATATGTTCATTTAGTTCCAAATCTATCATTTATAAAGGAATGTTTTTGGCAGAAGCTTTGTCAGATTTCTATACTGACTTAAAAGATGAAAGATTTATATCTAGGTATGCAATATTTCACCAAAGATTTTCAACCAATACTGCGCCTAGTTGGGACTTAGCTCAACCGTTTAGATCTATAGCGCATAATGGTGAAATAAATACCCTTAAAGGAAATGTTAATTGGATGAAAGTGCACGAAGAAGAGATGTTTAGTCCAGTTTTCAAAGATATAGAGAATCTTAAGCCTGTAATACCAGCTGGAAATTCTGACTCTGCATCATTAGATAATGTTTTTGAGTTATTAAATATTTCTGGACAGCCTGCTCCTCTAGCAAAATTAATGTTAATACCAGACGCTTGGTCAAAAAAAAATAAGGTATTAAAAAAAGATCATCAACAACTATTCAATTTTTTAAATAGTACCATGGAGCCTTGGGATGGGCCAGCTGCTATAGCTGCAACAGATAATGAATGGGTAATTGTTGCAACCGACAGAAATGGATTAAGACCACTTAGATATACAGTGACAAGAGACAAACTTCTTTTTGCAGGAAGTGAAACAGGAATGATAGATTTAAATGAGAAAAAAATTGTTTCTAAAGGAAGATTAGGACCTGGTGAATTATTAGGAGTAAGAATAGAAAAAGGCAAAGTATATTCAAACGATGAAATAAAAAACTACCTTTCAAAAGAATATAAGCATTACAACAATCAGATTATTGATCTTGATAAAAAATTAGAGGCAGAAAATGAAAAAGTAGAGCTAGAAGGTCAAAGTTTGAGAAATTTTCAACATTGTTTTGGATATAGCATAGAAGATTTAGAATTAATTCTTCATCCAATGGCAGAAGATGCTAAAGAAGCAACAGGCTCAATGGGTGATGACACACCTTTAGCAGTTTTATCTGATAAATATAGACCACTATATCATTACTTTAGACAAAACTTTAGTCAGGTTACAAATCCACCAATTGACTCTCTAAGAGAAAATAAAGTTATGAGTTTAAAGACAAGATTTGGAAATCTTGGTAATATTTTAGATTTTAGTAAATTAACTAAAGACAATATTTATGTCTTAAATAGTCCGATATTATCAAATGCACAATTTGAAAAATTTTTAAAATTCTTTGGAAATAATAATAAAGTTTTAGATTGTACATTCAGCAAAGATGATGATTTAGAGACATCAATAAATTTACTCAAAATTAAATCTGAACAAGCTGTTAGAGAGGGAATTAAACAAATAATATTATCAGATAAAAATATTTCAGAAAATAGAATGCCAATGCCAATGCTTTTATGTATAGGGGCAATAAATACACATTTAGTTAAATTAGGTTTAAGAGGTTATGTTTCTATTAATGTTCAAACTGGAGATGCTTTAGATACTCACTCTTTTGCAACATTAATTGGTGTTGGTGCTACTACTGTGAACCCTTATTTAGCTTTTGATAGCTTATATCAAAGACATTCTAAGAAATTATTTGGAAATTTCACTTTTGATGAATGTGTTTCAAGATATATTAAATCAGTCAATCTCGGTCTTCTTAAAATAATGTCTAAAATGGGAATTTCAGTTTTAAGTTCTTATAGAGGCGGATGTAATTTTGAAACTGTGGGACTAAGCAGAACAATTGTGAAAGATTACTTTCCTGGGATGTTATCAAAGATTTCTGGAATTGGTTTAAAAGGAATAGAAAAGAAAATCAGAACTATACACAAAGAAGCATTCTTCAATAATTCAAATATTTTACCTATTGGAGGTATTTACAGATATAGAAAAAATGGTGAAACACATCAGTATCAAGGCAAACTAATTCATTTACTGCAAACTGCGGTTGGACAAGGATCTTATGAAATATATAAAAAATACACAAAAGGTATTTATAATCTAAATCCAATAAGTTTAAGAGATTTAATAGATTTTAAATCTAAAAATCCCATCGATATATCCAATGTTGAGCCTGCATCTAATATATTAAAAAGATTTGGAAGTGGAAGTATGTCTCATGGAGCTTTATCTAAAGAAGCACATGAAACTCTTGCTGTTGGTATGAATAGAATTAAAGGCGCATCTTGTAGTGGTGAAGGTGGAGAAGATGAAAAAAGATTTAAGATTATGGAGAATGGAGATAGTGCAAATTCAAGGGTTAAACAAATTGCATCAGCTAGATTTGGAGTAACCATTAATTACTTAAATAATTGTAATGAGATTGAAATCAAAATTGCACAGGGCGCTAAACCAGGTGAAGGTGGTCAATTACCAGGTTTTAAAGTTACGGATGAAATTGCGAGATTGAGACACTCAACGCCAGGAGTTACTTTAATATCACCTCCACCACATCATGATATTTACTCAATAGAAGATCTAGCTCAATTAATTTATGATTTAAAACAAATAAATCCTAAGGCTAGGGTTGGAGTTAAATTAGTTGCTTCATCAGGAATTGGAACGATAGCTGCTGGAGTTGCAAAAGCTAAAGCAGACATAATTTTAATCTCAGGGCACTCAGGAGGTACAGGAGCCACTCCACAGACAAGCGTTAAATATGTTGGAGTTCCTTGGGAGATGGGATTAACAGAAGCAAATCAGGTATTGACTTTAAATAACTTGAGACATCAAGTGACGCTTAGAACTGACGGTGGAATAAAAACAGGAAGAGATGTTGTAATTGCAGCCATGATGGGAGCAGAAGAATTTGGCGTAGCAACAACTGCTTTAGTCGCAATGGGATGTATAATGGTCAGACAGTGTCATTCAAATACATGTCCAGTGGGTGTTTGCACACAAGATGATAAATTAAGAGAGAAATTTACAGGAACTCCTGAGAAAGTAGTAAACCTTTTTACATTTATTGCAGAGGAAGTAAGAGAAATACTTGCTGATCTTGGTTTCAAATCTTTAAATGAAGTAATTGGAAGAACTGACTTACTAAGACAAGTAAGCAAAGGATCACCAAACTTGGATGATCTAGACTTAAATCCTCTTTTTGTTCAGGCAGATCCTGGAAAAAATAAAAGATATTGTGAGAAACCTGAAATTAATTCTGTTCCAGATACTTTAGATCAAAAATTATGGCCAGAAATAGAAGAGAAAATAGATAAAAAAGAAAAAATAAATCAAGAATTTGAAATTCAAAATACTGATAGAGCAGTTGGTACTAGAATTTCTTATCATTTGTACAAAAAATTTGGAAATAACAATCTTGATGAAAATTCGATCGAATTAAATTTTAAAGGTTCAGCAGGCCAATCCTTTGGTGCTTTTGCTATTAAAGGATTAAAACTGATTTTAAAAGGGGATGCAAATGATTATGTTGCAAAAGGATTATCAGGTGGAACTATTGTGATTAAATTACAAGATGAAAGCAACCTTGTTTCAAATGAAAATACTATTATTGGAAACACTGTTTTGTATGGAGCTACTTCAGGAAAATTATTAGCTGCAGGACAGGCAGGAGAGAGATTTGCTGTTAGAAATTCAGGTGCAACTGCAGTAGTAGAAGGTTGTGATTCAAATGGTTGCGAATACATGACAGGTGGAAACATTATTATATTAGGAGATATTGGCGATAATTTTGGAGCTGGCATGACAGGAGGTATGGCATTTATTTATGACCCTGAAAATCAATTTGATAAAAAAGTAAATCCTGAAAGTGTTGTTTGGCAAACTCCAGAAACTAAATTTTGGATTGAGCATCTAAGAAAATTAATTCAAGAGCATGCTATAGAAACAAATTCAACAATCTCGAAAAAAATTGTTGAGAATTTTGAAAATGAAATAAATAATTTCGTCCAAGTTTGTCCAAAAGAAATGTTAGATAAGTTAGAAAATCCTATATCAAATAAAAAATTATTCGGTCAAGCTAGTTAGTATTTTTAATAATATTATCTAACTCTTTACAAATAATATTTAGATTTTTTTTTGACGAGAGACTATGGTCACCCTTCTTAATTATATTTAATTTTTTTTTTGCTTTGCTGAAGATTTTTAAAACTTCTCTTGAGTGTTTAATTGGTACAACTTCATCTTTTTGACCATGGACCATAGTAACAGGTATTTTCATTGGAATTTTAACATTCAAAACTTTATTTTGTTTTTTTCTTCCATCTTTAATTAATTGATTAGTTATGAGATACTCGTACCCACCATTTTTAATTTTGCTAATACCTTTTTTGATAATTTCACTCTTTGTCTTTTTTGAAAATTTTTTCCACATTATTCTTGTTAAAAATTCTGGAGCAGAGCCAATTCCCATAAAGCCTTTAATCTGTTTCTTAATTGATTTAAATAATAATAAAGAAATCCAAGCACCCATACTAGAACCTATTAAAATTATATCATTTTTTTTAACTATATTCTTAATAGTCTGTTTTGCATCATTTGCCCAAATCGAAATATTCCCTTTTGTAAATTCACCTGAAGATTTTCCGTATCCAGAATACTCTAGTGCCAAAAAACCCAATTTATTTTTTTTAGCATAATTTAAAAATCTTTTAGGTTTATCTCCTTCTATATCGGATGCAAAACCTGGTAAAAATATAATATAAAGATTTTTCTTATAATAATTGCTTATATATCTTAGTTTTTTTGTTTTAGAAATTTTTAGAAATTTAAATTTTTTCATATAAAGTATTAAAATTGATTTGAAATATTATAACTCTACCATATGCATCCAAAATTGAAAGTTCTGCAAGTTATACCAAAACTTGGATACGGTGGTGCAGAAACAGGTTGTTATGATATCGCACACTATCTACATGAAAATGATTGTAAATCTTTTTTAATTTGCAACGGTGGTGAATTAACAAAGTTTATAGATAAAAAAAAAGTTAAATATATAAGGTTACCTGTTAATTCCAAAAACCCCATTTTGGTTTTATTTAATTCAATAATTATTTCTTTAATAATTTTATTTTATGGAATTAATATTGTCCACGCGAGAAGTAGAGCACCTGCATGGTCTTGTTTGCTAGCTACCAAAATCACACGACGTAAATTTGTAACTACATTTCATGGAACATATAATTTTAAAAGTAAATTAAAAAAATTATATAATTCTGTAATGTTGAGATCAGATTTAATTATTGCTGGGTCTAATTTTATATTTTCACATATTAAAGAAAACTACTCTGAATACCTTAATGATAAAAAAAAATTCTTGGTAATATTTAGAGGCATTAATACTGACTATTTTGATCCATCAACTACTATAGAAACAGAGGAAGATGATTTATTTAAATCATGGGGACTTAAAATTGAGAGAAAAACTGTTCTATTGCCCGGAAGATTAACAGAATGGAAAGGCCAAGAAATGTTTTTAGATGCTATTAATAAAGTAAATATTAATTTAGGACACGAGGTATTTAATGTAATTATTCTTGGGGGCGATCAAGGAAGAGAACTTTACAAAAAGAAACTTATTAGGTTAGTTGAACAGTATAGATTAACTAACCAAGTAAAATTTATAGATCATTGTAAAAATATGCCTCTAGCTTACAAAGTTTCAGACATCATAGTTTCTTCATCTATAGAACCAGAAGCCTTTGGAAGAATATCTGTTGAGGCTCAGGCAATGAAAAAACCAATTGTTGCAAGTAATATTGGGGGATCAAAAGAGACTATAAATGAAAATAAAACAGGATTTTTATTTGAAGCAAATAATTCTGACGATCTTTCAAAAAAATTAATAGAAATTATGAATTTAGATGAACAGACTATCAATCAAATGGGCATAGAAGGTAGAAAAAATGTCGTTTCAAAATTTAATGTTGAAAAAATGTGTTTTTCTACTTATTCAGAGTATAAAAAATTAATAAACTAATGCCAAATATTACATTACCTGACGGAAAAAAATTAAACTTTGAAAAAAGTATAACAGGCACAGAGGTTGCTGAAAAAATTAGCAAGTCCTTAGGTAAGCAAGCTTTGGTGATGAGCATAAACGGTGAGCTTAAAGATTTATATACCGTTATTGATCAAGATTGTTCTATTGAAATATTTACAGCTAAAGATCCTGAGGGTTTGGAAGTCATTAGACATGACACTGCACATATAATGGCTATGGCCGTTCAAGAACTATACCCAGGTACACAGGTAACAATTGGGCCAGTTATAGAAAATGGATTTTACTATGATTTTGCAAGAAAAGAGCCTTTTACTAGCGATGATTTAAAAAAGATCGAAAAAAAAATGTCAGAGATAATAGATAAAGATGTAAAAACAAGAAAAGAAGTTTGGGAGAGAGATAAAGCAATAAGTCATTTTAAAAAAATTGGAGAAAAATACAAAGCTGAGATAATTGAGAGCATTCCTAAAAACGAAGAACTTACGGTTTATCATCATGGCGAAACATGGCATGATTTATGTAGAGGTCCACATTTAGTATCTTCTGGTAAAATAGGTAAAGCTTTTAAACTGACAAAAGTGTCGGGAGCTTATTGGCGTGGTGATTCTAATAATGAAATGCTTCAAAGAATATATGGTACTGGTTGGGCAACTCAAAAAGAATTAGACCTTTATCTTCAGAGAATTGAGGAAGCAGAAAAAAGAGATCATAGAAAAATTGGAAAAGAGATGGATTTATTTCATTTTAGAGAAGAAAGTCCTGGATCTGTGTTTTGGCACCAGAAAGGATGGAATTTGTTCCAAAAATTAGTTTCATATATGAGAATGAAACAAGATCACGATGGTTACAAAGAGATAAATACGCCAGAAATACTTGATAGATCTTTATGGGAAAAATCTGGCCACTGGGAAAAATTTGGAGCTAATATGTATACCTCAACTACACCAGATGAAAAAGTATTTGCAATTAAACCCATGAATTGTCCTGGGTGTGTTCAAGTATTTAATCAAGGACTTAAAAGTTATAGAGACTTACCTTTAAAGATGTCAGAATTTGGAAAAGTTCATAGATATGAACCTTCAGGTGCATTGCATGGATTATTACGTGTAAGAGCCTTTACTCAAGATGATGCACATATTTTTTGTACAGAAGAACAAATTACAGAAGAATGTTTGAGTGTTACAAATTTAATTTTAGAAATTTATAAAGATCTTGGTTTTGAAGATGTTATTTTAAAATATTCAGATAGACCAGATTTAAGAGTTGGTGACGATAAAGTTTGGGATAAATCAGAGGCTGCGTTGTTAGAGGCAATCAAAGCCACAAAGCTAGAGTACTCAATTAATAAAGGTGAGGGTGCATTTTATGGACCAAAAATTGAATTTGTTTTAAGAGATGCAATAGGTAGAGATTGGCAGTGTGGAACCTTGCAAGTAGATTTAAATTTACCAGGAAGATTAGGAGCTTCTTTTGTTGATAAAGATGGAACTAAAAAAGTACCTGTAATGTTACACAGAGCATTATTTGGATCTTTAGAAAGGTTCATAGGTATCCTTATAGAGAATTATGCAGGCAAGCTACCATTTTGGATATCACCTTTACAGGCAGTAGTTATTCCAATCTCTAGTGATTTTGATGAATATGCTAAAAGTGTAGCTAAGGAATTAAAACGGGTTGGTTTGATTGTCGAGGTGGATCTTAAAAATCACAATTTAAATTATAAAATAAGAGATCATTCTTTAACAAAAGTACCAATGTTATTGATTTGTGGAAAAAAAGAAGTTGACTCCAACAGTGTAACTATTAGAAGATTGGATTCTAATAAACAAGAAAATATGGCTTTGAAAGAATTTATAAAAAAATACTCCGATCTAAATAAAGCCCCTTCAATCTAAGTGGCAGATTTTAAACAAAATTATTTTCAAAAAAGAACTAAAGCAAAAGGCCCAAGGTCTAACAACAGGATTACATCAAATGAAGTTCAAGTTATTGCAAGTGATGGAGAAAATTTAGGAATTTTAAATTTAAATGAAGCTATCAATAAAGCAAAAAATGAAGGTTTAGATTTAATCGAAATTGCTCCGAATGCAAAACCCCCTGTCTGTAAAATTATGGACATGGGAAAATATAAATACGATGCACAAAAAAAAGCTAACAAAGCAAAAAAAAAACAAAAGAAAATTGAATTAAAAGAAATAAAATTAAGGCCAGTTACAGAAGTTCATGACTACACTTTCAAAATTAAAAATGCTCAAAAATTTTTGGCAAAAGGTGATAAAGTCAAATTTACAATAAGGTTCAAAGGGAGAGAGTTACAACATTCAAACCTTGGCAATGAATTAATGGATAAAATTAAGGCAGATATGGAGACTATTGGGAGAGTAGAGCTTCAGCCAAAATTTGATGGAAAGCAAATGATTATGGTAATCCAGCCTTTATAAGCCATATTTCTAGTTGTAAATTTAATTTAATATTTGTATAACCCCGAAAATTATGCCCAAGTTAAAAACAAAAAGTTCAGCTAAAAAAAGATTTAAAATCTCAGCTAAAGGTAAGGTTATTACCCCACAGGCTGGAAAAAGACACGGTATGATTAAAAGAACGAATTCACAAATTAGAAAACAAAGAGGCACAACTGTTTTATCCAAACAAGATGGTAAGATAGTAAAATCTTACATGCCTTACAGTTTAAGAGGATAAAATGGCAAGAGTTAAAAGAGGAGTTACAAGCAGAGCTAAACATAAAAAAGTTTTAAAAGCTGTTAAAGGTCAGTGGGGAAGAAGAAAAAATACAATAAGAGTTGCAAGACAAGCAATGGAAAAAGCCATGCAGTACGCTTATAGAGATAGAAGAAATAAAAAAAGGGATTTCAAATCACTGTGGATACAAAGAATTAATGCTGGTGTCAGATCCGAGGGCATAACATATTCAAAGTTTATTAATGGTTTAAGCAAATCAGGAATTAAATTAGATAGAAAAATTCTTGCAGAAATTGCTTACGACAACCCCGAAGCATTCAAAACTATAGTTAAAAGGGCTCAAGCAGCATTAAATTAATCAAGACTATTGTTTTTCTTCCTTTAACAAATATTCTATTAAAATGTCTGATATTAAAAAAATAAAAGATGATTATATCGATAAGCTTAATACAGAAAATAATATTGAAAAAGTAAATAACATCAAATCCGAACTATTTGGAAAAAACGGAATTATATCGAACGAATTTAAAAAATTAGGTTCGATTTCTGTAGAGGAAAGAAAAAAATTAGCCTCAGATTTGAATAATATTAAAGATGAACTTCAAAATAAAATATCAATCAAAATTCAAGAAATTGAAACTAAAGAAATTAATTTAAAGCTTGAGAAAGAAAAAATTGATGTAACTCTTCCAGAAAGAAATATTGAAATTGGTAAAATTCATCCAGTCTCCCAGGTAATAGATGAAATTTCATCTATATTTTCTGAAATAGGATTTAGTGTTGAGGAAGGCCCAGATGTAGAAAATGAATATAATAATTTTACAGCATTAAATACACCGGATAACCACCCAGCTAGAGATATGCATGATACTTTTTACCTTGATAATAGTAAGGAATTACTTTTGAGAACTCACACATCTCCAGTTCAGGTAAGAACTATGCTAAAAGGCAAACCTCCTTTTAAAATTATCGCTCCGGGACGAACTTACAGATCAGATAGTGATCAAACCCATGCTCCGATGTTTCATCAAGTTGAGGGACTTCATATAGATAAGAATATAAATATGGGACATTTAAAAGGATGTTTAAATTATTTTATTAAGGAGTTTTTTGAAGTTGATAAAATTAAAATGAGATTTAGACCAAGTCATTTTCCATTTACGGAACCTTCAGCAGAAGTAGATATAGGATATGAAATTAACAATGGAAAGATTGTAATTGGTGAAGGTAATAAATGGTTAGAAATTCTAGGCTGTGGAATGGTTCATCCAAATGTTTTAAAAAATGTAAATGTTAATCCAAGTAAATATCAAGGATATGCCTTTGGAATTGGCATAGACAGACTTGGAATGTTAAAATATGGAATTAATGATTTAAGAGCCTTTTTTGAGACTGATTATAGATGGTTAAGTCACTTTGGCTTTGATCCATTGGACGTCCCTTCAAATTATAGAGGACTAAGTAGATGAAGTTCACAGTTGACTGGTTAAAAGACCATCTTGATACAAAATTTAACAATAATCAAATAATAGATAAATTAACTAATATTGGTCTAGAAGTAGAAAGTTTTGAGAATTCTACATCTGAATTAGATACATTTATTGTTGCAAAAATTATAAATGCCAAAACTCATCCAAATGCTGACAGATTGAAGTTATGTGATGTTGATATAGGTAGCGACAAAACAATTGAAGTAGTATGTGGAGCCCCTAATGCAAAAAATGGTCTTTTGACTGTTTATGCACCTCCAGGATCGATTATTCCTAAAAATCAGATGAAATTATCTGTAAGTAAAATAAGAGGTGTAACATCATATGGAATGCTCTGTTCTGAGTCAGAATTACTATTATCCAATGAAAGTGATGGAATTATAGAATTAAAAAACAATAAATATGAAAATAAAATTGGAGAAAAATATTTTAAAAACACTTCTGAAAAAGTAATAGATTTATCAATTACGCCCAATAGACCAGATTGTTTAGGAGTAAGAGGAATTGCAAGAGATTTATCCGCTGCTGGTGCTGGTAAATTAAAAATTAACAAAAAATCCAATTTAAAATATAGAGGTAATCAAAATATAAACGTAACAATAAAAAAAGAAAAAGCTCAAGGATGCACAATATTTGGAAGTTGCTTAATAAAAGGTGTAACAAATAAAGAAAGTCCAAAATGGCTAAAAGATAAAATTCTGTCTTTAGGACAAAAACCAATATCTGCGATAGTCGATATTACTAATTATATAATGTTTGACTTAAATAGACCATTACACGCTTATGATGCAGATAAAATAGATAATGAAATTATTGTTAGAAGTTCTTCTAAAGGAGAAAGCTTCGAAGCCTTAGATAATAAAAAATATATTTTAGAAAATGATATGTGCGTTATTTCTGACAGATCTGGAGTCCTTGGTCTTGGCGGCATAATTGGTGGGACAAGATCTGGAACAGAATATTCGACTAAAAATATATTATTAGAATCTGCTTATTTTTTACCACGTTCAATAAGAAAAACCTCTAAACAATTAAATATAGATACAGATGCAAAATTCAGATTCGAAAGAGGCATAGATCCCCTTTCAATTGAAGAAGGATTAATAAAAGCTTCTGAACTAATAAAACAAATTTGCGGAGGTGAAATAAGCAATTTAGATGTAAAAAAAATCGAAAATTATAAAAAAACAATAATAAATTTTGATCCATTTCTTTTTGAAAAAACGACTGGATTTAATGTTGAAAATAAAGAATTAATCAAAATACTAGAAAAGTTAGGTTTTAATGTATCTAAGAATAAAAAAATTTTAAAGTTAGTAGTACCCTCTTGGAGACCTGATATAACTCAACCAATTGATATTGTTGAAGAAATAGTGAGAATAAAAGGTTATGAACATATTAATACTTCAGAACCTGTTAAGACAAGATTAAAGCCAACACTTAATTATTATCAGAAATTATTTCATTTTTTACAAAGATCTGTCGCATCTAAAGGTTATTTAGAAACTGTGACTTGGTCGTTTACTGACTCTAAAATTAATCAATTATTTAAAGAAAATGATGAAGAAATACCAATTGTAAATCCGATTAGTTCAGATCTAAATGTTCTAAGAAATTCTATTTTCCCAAATTTGATATTCTATTTAAAGAAAAACTTAGATAGAGGGTTTAAGGATATTTCTTTATTTGAAATTGGTCCGTCGTTTAAAGGAAAAAATCCTGGAGATCAGCTGACTGTGATAGGTGCTGTAAGAGCAGGAAAGGTTTCAAGACTATCTTGGAATGATAAAGAAAGAATTGTAGATACATTCGATGCAAAAAAAGATGTAATACAAAGTCTTTATGAAGCAGGGATTAATAAAGATGATATTATTATAGATGATAGAACTCCTTCTTACTATCACCCAGGAAAATCTGGAGGGGTGTACCTAAATAAAAATGAAAAAAATGCTCTAGCATATTTTGGTGAGATTCATCCAAACATAATAAAAAAACTAGATATAAAAACGGAAGGTTTAGTAATATTTGAAATTTGCCTTGATTACATAAAGGAGTCAAAACAAAAGATAAAAGATTTAAAATCTGAATATAAATTTTCTGATTTTCAAAAATCAGAGAGAGATTTTGCATTTATTATTAATAAAAATTTTAAATCACAAGAATTAGTTAATATAATTAAATCTGTTGATAGCAAATTAATTAAGTCAGTAAGAGTATTTGATGTATTTGAGGGAGAAAATATACCAGAGGGAAAAAAATCTATAGCTGTTAATGTAACTATTCAGTCAGAAGAAAAAACATTAAATGAAAATGACCTGGACAACATTAATAAACTAATTATCTCTTCCGTTGAGTCAAAGTCTGGTGCAAAAATTAGATCCTAAAAATGGGTGATACAATAGACAACATTAGAAATTTTGCAATTATAGCTCATATAGATCATGGTAAATCAACTATAGCTGACAGAATAATTCACAAATGTGGAGGTTTGAGTGACAGAGAAATGAAATCTCAAGTGCTTGACTCTATGGATATAGAAAGAGAGAGAGGAATAACAATTAAAGCACAAACAGTTAAATTAAATTATAAAGCTAAAAATGGTAAAAATTATATTTTAAATATTATAGATACCCCGGGCCATGTAGATTTTAGTTATGAAGTTAGTAGAAGCCTTTATGCGTGCGAAGGCTCAATATTAATTGTAGATAGTACACAAGGCGTAGAAGCCCAAACGCTTGCAAATGTATATCAAGCACTTGATATAAATCATGAGATTATTCCAGTGTTAAATAAAATTGATCTACCAGCATCTGATCTTGAAAGAACAAATAATCAAATTGAAGATGTTATTGGCATAGACACATCTAATTCTGTTCCTTGCTCTGGAAAAACTGGACAAGGAATAGATGAAATTCTTGAGCAAATTATTAACTCTTTACCTGCACCCAAAGGTGAAAAAAATAACAAATTAAAATGTCTATTAGTTGATAGCTGGTATGACACTTATCTTGGAGTAGTTATATTAGTAAGAATTATAGATGGAAAGCTAAAAAAAAATATGAGAATAAAAATGATGTCTACAAATCAAGAATATATCGTAGAAAAAGTTGGTGTTTTTACACCGAAGGCAAAAGATGTGAGTGAACTTAATGCTGGAGAAATAGGTTTTATCACAACTGGTATTAAAATTTTATCAGAAACTAAAGTTGGAGATACTATATGTGATGCAGAAAACCCTCTTCAAGATGCATTACCAGGTTTTAAACCCAGTAAACCAGTGGTTTTTTGTGGTTTATTTCCTGTAGATAGTTCTGAATATCAAAAATTAAAAGATGGACTTGCTAAATTACAATTAAATGATGCAAGTTTTTCGTATGAAGCTGAATCATCATCTGCTTTAGGACTTGGTTTTAGATGTGGATTTTTAGGTCTTTTGCACCTTGAAATAATCACAGAGAGACTTGAAAGAGAATTTGATATAAATTTATTAACTACAACACCAGGTGTTGTTTACAAAGTCCACTTAAATAATGGTGATATTGTTGAACTTCAAAATCCTTCAAATTTACCAGATCCCACTCATATTAAATTTATTGAAGAACCATGGATTAAAACTACAATTATCACTCCAGATCAGTATTTGGGATCAATTATAAAGTTATGTCAAAATAAAAGAGGTATTCAAACTAATTTAAGTTACTCAGGAAATCGTGCAGTAATTAATTATGAGATACCTTTAAATGAGGTCGTATTTGATTTTAATGATCGTCTTAAATCTATGACAAGCGGATATGCTAGTTTTGACTACGAAATTATTGATCACAAAGAAGGAGATCTAGTAAAAATGAATATACTTGTAAACTCAGAACCCGTTGATGCTCTTGCAATGATGATACATAAAGATTTTGCTCAAATTACAGGTAGAGAGGTCTGTGAAAAATTAAAAGACTTAATTCCAAGACACAACTTTATGATACCAATTCAAGCAGCTATTGGTGGTAAAATTATTGCTAGAGAAACTATCAAAGGTTTTAAAAAAGATGTTTTAACAAAAATTCATGGAGGTGGAGCGACGGATAGAAAAAGAAAGCTGCTAGAAAAACAGAAAAAAGGTAAAGCTAGAGCCAAGCAATTTGGAAAAGTAGAGATTCCTCAAGAAGCATTTATAGGCGTCCTTAGGATAAGTAAGGAATAATGAAATTTAATATAAATGATTGTACAGTTGTAGTAACCACTTTTCACGCTGGTGACAAATTAATAGAGTGTTTAAATAAAATACCTAAGAAATTTAAAATTTTAATAATTGATAATGGTTTGGAGGAAAAAAATATCAATTTATACCAAAATAAATATAAAAATCTGAAGTATTATATCCCAGATCAAAATTTAGGAGTGCCAAGATCATATAGTTTAGCGAATAAATTAGTAAATACAAAATTAATGTTTACCACTCAACCAGATGTAGAAATAAAAGAAAACTGTATAGAATTTTTGATAGAAGCTATAAACAAATATGAAAATGCTGCAATTTTAAGCCCCACCATTTACCACAACAATAAATATGATCCCGAAGGTGACTTTAAAGTATTAAAAATAAGAAATAAAAAACTTTTAAAATCTAAAAATTATAAAAATAATTTTTATGATGATCCTCCCTTTGGAGATTTGTCAGTCGATGCAGTTACTGGAACTGCCATGTTAATAGATAGGGATAAAATTAATAAAATTGGTGATTGGGATAAAAATATATTTAATTATTATGAAGATATGGATTTATGTTTAAGATTAAGATACGAGGGCTATGAAATTTTAAAAATTAGAAAATCTGAGGTTAATCATGTGCCATTTTCATCTCATGATAAGAAATATGACAGAGAATTAGATTTTTCAAGGAATTGGCACTACTCTTGGTCGACATATTATTTTTTCAAAAAACACAGTGGTAAAGTAAATGCATTGTTAAAAGGAATTAATATGTTTTTTAAATCTTCTTTGAAATTTATTATTTACTTACTTTTAAATAGAAACAAATCTAGAACACATTTTGCAAAAGCTTATGGCATATTATATTCTATTTTAAACTTAAAATCAAATTACCGACCTAAAATAAAAAAATGAATGTGATTGTTACAGGTGGCTGCGGTTTTGTAGGAAGCTCTTTATGTTTATATCTTAAAAATAAAATAAAAAAAATTAAAATATTGAGTTTAGATAATTTAAGTAAAGAATATTCAAGACGTAATCAAAAAATATTAAAAAAAAATAATATCGAAAATAAAATTATAAATGTTGGAAATTTTAATCAAATGAAAAATATTAAATTTAAAGCAGATGTAATAATAGATTGTTCTGCTAATCCTTCTGTAGAGGCTTCAAAAAGAAATATGACAAAAATAATAGAAAGTAATTTTTTAAGCACTGTAAATATTTTAGAAAAGACGTCTCATGATAAATCAAAACTAATCTTTCTGTCTAGCAGTAGGGTTTATCCAATAAATGATTCTTATGCTAGATTTAAAAAATATTTAAACACCGGAAAACTATCATCTTATGACGAGAATGATAATACTGATGGTCCAAAAACAATGTATGGATTTACCAAATTCTCTTCAGAAGAGTTAATTAAAGAGTATAAATATTCAAATAATATTGATTATATAATTAATAGGTGTGGTCTTATCTCTGGCCCAGGACAGTTTGGAAAAGTAGAACAAGGATTAGTTAGCTTATGGATGTGGAAACATATAAATAATTCTAAATTAAAGTTTATAGGGCACAAAGGTAGTGGCAAACAAATTAGAGATGTTTTATTTATAGAGGATCTTTGCAGGTTGATTCTAATTCAAATAAAAGAATTTAATAATTTAAAAAATAATTTATTTTGTATCGGAGGAGGAAAAAAAAATATAATTGATCTTGTTAAACTGACAGAAATATGTAGTAAAATAAGTAAAAAAAACATTATAATTTCTAAGGTAAAAAAAACCTCAAACTACGATATTCCCTATTATGTGAGTTCCATAGACAAAATAAATAAATTCTCTGGATGGAAGCCCAAAAAAAATTTAATTGAAGGACTTAAAGAATTATTTGAATGGATGACTAAAAATAAAAAACAAATCAGCAGGTACTTTCAGTGAAAATTGTAATAATTACAGGCTCTTCGGGTTTAGTAGGTTCAGAAACAGCAGAATTATTTCACAAAAAAAAATTTAAAGTTATTGGTATTGATAATGATAGCAGATCTTATTTTTTTGGTAAATCGGCAAGTACTAAAAAGAAATCTATTGAACTTAAAAAAAAATTAAAAAATTATATTCACTTTAATATTGATATTCGAAACTATAAAAAAACTGAGAAAATTTTCAAAAAATTCAAGAAACATATTAAGTGTATAATTCATACTGCTGCACAGCCATCACACGATTGGGCTATAAAAGAACCTTTAACAGATTTTAATATCAATGCATTAGGTACATTAAATTTACTAATGTTGACAAAAAAATATACCCCTAAATCTATTTTTATTCACGTTTCAACTAATAAAGTTTATGGTGATAGGCCTAATTTTCTACCTCTTCTTGAAAAAAAAGAAAGATATGAAATAAAAAAAAACCATAAATATTTTAATGGTATTGATGAGAAGATGTCGATTGATCAATCTACCCATTCTCTTTTTGGATCATCAAAAACTGCTGCAGATATATATGTTCAAGAGTATGGTCGAAATTTAGGAATTAAAACAGGCATATTTAGACTTGGGTGTATAACAGGGAAAAATCACGCTGGTGCAGAATTACACGGATTTCTTAGCTATTTATTTAAAGCTATAAAAAATAATATGAAGTACACTATTTTTGGCTATAAAGGAAAACAAGTTAGAGACAATATTCATGCAAAAGATTTGGCCAAGGGATTCTGGTATTTTTACTTGAAGCCATTTCCAGGTGAAGTTTATAATTTAGGTGGTGGCAGACAAAATTCTTGCTCAATAATAGAAGCAATAAATTTAATACAAAAGATTACTAACAAGAAATTAAGCTATTCAATATCCAAACAAAATAGGGTAGGAGACCATATTTGGTATATTACTGATAATTCAAAATTTAAAAAGCATTACCCTTTATGGAAAATTAATTACTCCTTAAAAAAAATAATTCAGGAAATGAATTTAATAAATTATTAGGAGAGGTGGCCGAGTGGTTGAAGGCGCACGCTTGGAAAGCGTGTATAGGGGAAACTCTATCATGGGTTCGAATCCCATTCTCTCCGCCATATTTTTATTAGAAAAATGATCTTTTTGACAGGTTTTAAAGAAATAGAAAAAAAATCTAAAAAGCATCAAAAAAACGTTGGTATTCAACACTTATTTAAGCATTTGCACTTCTACCATTTTTAAATTTTTTATAAAAATGTTATAAAAATTTCTTCCATATTAAAAATTAATGACAAAAAATAATTCAAATAATTATAAAGCTGACTCCATAAAAGTCCTAAAAGGTTTAGAAGCTGTAAGAAAAAGACCAGGTATGTATATCGGTGACACCGATGATGGGACTGGATTACATCATATGGTTTACGAAGTTGTAGATAATTCTATCGATGAAGCTCTAGCTGGTTTTTGTAAAAAAATTGAAATAAGTATAAACGATGATAATTCTGTAACAGTGATTGATGACGGCAGAGGAATTCCTGTTGATATTCACAAGGGTGAAAAAAAATCAGCTGCAGAAGTTATAATGACCCAACTTCATGCTGGTGGTAAGTTTGATCATAATTCTTATAAAGTTTCTGGAGGACTGCACGGAGTAGGTGTTTCAGTCGTTAATGCTCTTTCTGAGAGATTAAAACTTACAATTAATAGAGATAATAAAAAATTTTATATAGAATTTAAAGATGGAGACGCCAAAACTTCTTTAAAACAAGTTGGAAAATCAAAAACCAGTGGAACTGAAATTAATTTTGTTCCATCGAAAGATATATTTTCATCTATTAAATTTAGTTTTTCTATATTAGAAAAAAGAATGAGAGAATTGGCCTTTTTAAATAAGGGCATAAAAATAGTTTTAAGTGATTTAAGACAAAAAAAGCCAAAAACATTAGAATTTAAATTTGATGGAGGTATTACGGAATTTGTACAATTTATTGATGAAAAAAAAGAAAGTTTAAAAAACAAAAATGAAAATGATCTTTTTAAAAAACCTATATACATTGAAGGTTTAAAAAATAATATTGATGTTCAATGCTCCCTTAAGTGGAATGCGGGGTATAGTGAAGATGTATTACCTTATACTAATAACATTTATCAAAAAGACGGAGGAACACATCTTCTTGGATTTAGAAGTGCATTAACAAGAGTAGTAAATAAATATGCAAATGAACAAAACTTGTTAAAAAAAAATAAAGTTTCTTTATCAGGAGATGACGTTAAAGAAGGATTAACTTCAGTTCTTTCTATCAAAATTCCTGACCCTAAATTTTCGTCTCAAACAAAAGATAAATTAGTCTCATCAGAAGTTAGAAATATTGTTGAAACTATCATTAATGAGAAGCTGTCTATATGGTTTGATCAAAATCCATCGATTTCAAAAATTATCTTAACTAAAATTATCCAAGCTGCTGTTGCAAGAGATGTAGCAAGAAAAGCAAGAGAAAATGTAAGAAGAAAAGGAGCCTTAGAATTAACGGGATTGCCTGGAAAATTAGCCGATTGTCAAAACTCAAAGCAAGATGGCACTGAACTATTTATTGTAGAGGGTGACTCAGCTGGTGGTTCAGCCAAGCAAGGCAGAAACCGTGAAAATCAAGCAGTTTTGCCGCTTAGAGGAAAAATATTAAATACTTTTACAGATTTGAATGGATCGAAAAAGAATGGAAATGCTAATGATTTAAGAACTAAAAGCTTATCAAAGATGATTTCATCAAATGAAATAGTTACATTGATTAATGCACTTGGCCTTGATCCAAAAAATGAGGATATAGATCTCAAAGATTTAAGATATGGAAAAGTAATAATAATGACAGATGCTGATGTTGATGGCTCACATATAAGAGCATTATTATTAACTTTTTTTAATAATAAGCCATTTGATAAATTAATTGAGTTTGGACATGTTTATCTTGCTCAGCCACCTTTATTTAAAATTAATAAAGGAACTAAAAGCATATATATCAAAGATGAAAATGAGCTCGAAAGTTATTTAATAAAAAATTCAAAGGACATTAAAAAATATAAAAAGAATTCTAAAGAATTTAATAATATTCTCCAAATTGAAAAGTCTAAACTTAACATTCAAAGATTTAAAGGACTTGGTGAAATGAACCCTGATGAATTATGGAATACAACTTTAAATCCTGAAACAAGAAATTTGTTACAAGTTCAATATTCAAAGAATAGTAAAAAAGATCAAGATTTGATACAAACCTTAATGGGTAACGATGTTTCTTCAAGGAAAGATTTTATTGTTGAAAATGCAATAAATGTTTCAAACTTAGATATTTAGATGGATTTAAAACAATCTGTCAAAGCAGCATCATTGAATAAGTCTACTTATATAAATTTAAGATGGATTGGAATTTTAGGTCAGTTTATAACTATAAACACAGTAAAATTTATTTTTGATTTTGAATTCGACTTTATTTTATCCAATCTAATAATTTTTATTGGAGCTTTAAGTAACTTCTACTTAATGTTTTTTTATAAAAAACCAATACTTTCAAATATAACCTCTTTTAATTTTTTATCTTTAGATATCCTTCAATTGAGTGCTTTACTTTACTTATCTGGAGGTATTTTAAACCCATTTTCAATATTTCTTTTGATACCAAGTGTATTTGCTGCATCTAATTTAAATATAAAAACAAATATTGCTTTAATTTTAATTACTCTAGCATCGATAATATTTTTAACTTTCTATCATTACGAACTACCTAAACCATTAGATGAATATAGTATTAGCATGTATTTTTATTATGCAATTCCTTTAGCATTGATAATTGCATTATTTTTCTTGAACTATTTCGCATTTATTTTTGGGCAAGAAACAAACCTTAGGAAAGATGCTTTGGATAAAATCCAAGAAGTAATTTCTAAAGAACACGAATTAGTTTCACTTGGGGGACAAGCCGCAGCCGCAGCTCATTCATTTGGAACTCCTTTATCCACAATTAAAATTATTTCTCATGATCTCTTTGATCAATTTAAAGAAAATGATGATGTAAAAAAAGATCTCGAACTATTAATTAGTCAGGTTAATAGGTGTAATGATATTTTAAAAAAACTAACATTAAATCCAACTATAGAAGATGATTTTATTGACAAAAATAAAACGCTTTACGATTATATTAGTGAGATAGTTAACTCATTTAAGGAAATTTCAAATAAGAATTTCAATATTGATAAAGAGCAAGATTCCAACTCATTTGAAATATTAAAATCTGTTGAAATTGTTTATGGTTTGAGGAATTTCATAGGAAATGCTAACAAATTTTCAAATGAAAATATCTATATTGCTATCAAAAGCGACAGTCAAAAGACCGAAATAACAATAGAGGATGATGGCCCTGGTATACCAAAAGATATAATTAATAAGATCGGAGAACCCTATATTAAGACACTTAAACCTAAAGATAATAAAAAAACTGGATTAGGCTTAGGGATTTTTATAGGCAAAACTTTGTTAGAAAAAAATTCTGCAAAAATAACAATTAGAAATTCAGAAACTAGAGGTGGAGCCGAAGTTAAAATAGAGTGGGAAAATAAAAATTTAAAAAAATTAGTGTAATTTTTTATTATTTTCAAACAAACCACTAAGCTGACCAATCATTACATCACCTAACTCTTGAACATCAGCAATTTTTATCGCTTTTTTGTAATATCTCGAAACATCGTGACCAATACCTATTGCAAGAATTTCGATATCGCTTTTGTTTTCTATTAATTTTACAGTTTGCTTTAAATGTTTTTCTAAAAAATCGCCCGAGTTAACAGATAATGTTGAGTCATCAACTGGTGCTCCATCCGAAATAACCATAAGAATTTTCCTTTCTTCTTTTCTTTTCTTAAGTCTATTGAAAGCCCAAGTAATAGCTTCTCCATCAATATTTTCTTTAAGCAGACCCTCTTTTAGCATTAAGCCTAAATTTTTTTTTGATTGTCTCCAGTGAGTGTCAGCAGATTTATAAATTATGTGTCTTAAATCATTTAAACGTCCTGGATTTTTTAATTTTCCAAGTTTATTCCACTTTTCCCTACTCTTACCACCCTTCCAATTCTTTGTTGTGAAACCAAGAATTTCTACTTTAACCGAGCATCTTTCTAATGTTCTAGACAATATATCAGCACAAAGAGCAGCAATAGTAATTGGCCTTCCTCTCATTGATCCTGAATTATCTATGAGTAAAGTCACAACTGTATCTTTAAATTCTAAATCTTTCTCTTTTTTAAAAGAAAGAGAATTATATGGATCAATTATTATTCTTGGTAATTTTGAACTATCTAATAAACCTTCTTCAAGATCAAACTCCCAAGACCTATTTTGTTTTGCAAGTAACTGCCTTTGTAATTTATTTGCGAGTTTCGTAATTATGTCTTGGAAACTAGTTAATTGTTGATCTAAATTTTTTCTTAATTTTGAAATTTCCTCAGAATTTTCCAATGTTTCTGCTTTTGCTGTCTCATCAAATTCTGAAGTATATATTTTATATTCTTTATTACTTATTCCTAAATTTTTTTTCTGGACAATATTTTCTACCTCATTATTTTCAGCATCATCATTTCCTAATTGTTCATCAAGTCTAAACTCATTCATTTCATCAGAACTATCAACACCTTCATTTATACTATCTTCCTCTTCTCTTTCTTGAGAGTCTCCACTATCTGTTTTTTGATCGTCCTTTGAATTATTACTATCCCGCTCATCTTCTTTCTGCTCTTCTTTTTTATTTTCTTCTTCAGACTCGAAGATTTCCATGTTCTGAAGAATTTCCGATATTTTAGAATTATATATGTGCTGATTCTCTGCATTTTCTTTTAAAAAGTTTACGTGTTTATCTAAAGATTTTTCAAAATCATCTTTCCAATATGATAAAATTTTTTTAGCACTTTCTGATAAACTTACATTCATGAGCTTGTTAAGCATGTAATATTCAAAAGCTTCAGAAACATTTGATTCTTCTTTCTTTTTTATATTTTCAGATTTTGCCATACCAATTTTATTGTTATATTTGGTCATTAAATTTTTAGAAATTCCCTTCATCATTTGTGAACCTAAAAGTTCATATCTTATTTTTTCAGAAATTTTATAAAGTGTATGGCAAGTAGGTGTTTTTGGAATATTTTCTTCCAAAGTGGAGTTATCAGAAAATTTTCTTTTTAATGCCTCTGAATCTGCCTCGGCTCTTAATTTAATAAAATTTTCTTTATCTTTTAAATTATCAAATTTGGAAATATTAAATTCTTTTAAATTTTTTTTGTCTTTTAACGGATATGTTTCACCTGAAATGGCTTTAATTGTTGAGTTTAAAGCTTGTTTAAATTGCTCTTTTATAAGATCATCTTTGTTCATTAAACCTGAATATTTATCATTGACTCCGGCAGTTCTTCGCCAAAACATCTTTGATAGTATTCTGCAATTGTATTCTTTTCTACATCATCACATTTATTTAAAAAAGTTACTCTGAACGCATAGCCCACATCTTTAAATATTTCAGAATTTTCTGCCCAATGTAATACTGTCCTAGGACTCATTACAGTTGAAATATCTCCAGCCATAAAGCCTTTTCTTGTAAGTGTCGCAACTTTTATCATGTTTGCAACTCTCTCTTTACCTTTATTATTATCTAAAGATTTATTTTTTCCCAAAATAATTTCCATTTCTTTTTCTAATGCTAAATAATTTAATGTTGTAACGATATTCCATCTATCCATTTGCCCCTGGTTAATTTGTTGTGTTCCATGATAGAGGCCAGTTGTATCTCCTAAACCAACAGTATTTGAAGTTGCAAATAATCTGAAATATTTATTTTGTTTAATAACCTTATTCTTATCTAATAAAGTAAAATTTCCCTCGGCTTCCAAAACTCTTTGAATTACAAACATAACATCTGGTCTACCAGCATCATATTCATCAAATACTAAAGCCACAGGATTTTGTATCGACCAAGGAAGAATACCCTCCTTGAATTCTGTGACTTGTTTACCATCTTTGATTACAATTGAGTCTTTACCAATTAAATCTATTCTACTAACATGACTATCTAAGTTAATTCTGATACATGGCCAGTTCAATCTGGCTGCAATTTGTTCTATATGAGTTGATTTACCTGTTCCATGATAACCTTGCACTAAGACTCTTTTATTAAATGAAAATCCAGAGAGAATTGCTAAAGTTGTGTCTTTATCAAATTTATAAGTTTTATCTATATCTGGCACATAATCAGTTTTTTTTGAAAATGCGTCCACTTCCATATCAGAATCAATTCCGAACGTTTGTTTAATCGATAATTTAATATCTGGGGTTTGTTCAATATTTGTTGTCAATTTTGTCCTTATAAGTATTTTTTAGTTGGGTATAAGCTAAAGTTATTACTTTAAGCTTATCTTCAAATTTTTTATTGCCAGCATTCATATCAGGGTGAAATTTTTTCACAAGTCTTTTGAATTTTTCTTGTATTTTAGCCCATTTTAAACCAACTCCAACACCCAAAATTTCAAAGGCCTTAAGATCATTGCTATTAAACTTAAACTTATTCATATGATTCAAGTTACTAAAATCTTTAATTTTTCCATTTTCATCTTTTAAAGTATTATTCCACAATATTTTAAAAAAATTATCTGAAGAGCTGAAACTCTGTGTTGGCTTATGCCATGTCATGTCAGATTTTAAAAAGTTGATTACTTGTTCGTCGCTCATACCTGAAAAATAATTCCAGCTTTTATTAAACTCTCTTACATGCTTAAGACAGAGAAGCCTATATTCTTTGCTGTTATCCTTTTCTTTCGGAGCTTTGTAAAGTCCCTCTTCATTACAATTATTCCATTCACAAATATTTTTCATATTATATAGTATCAAGTTTAATGGATATTAATCAACTTTCAAAAAAAATTGAAAATAAACTTTTAAAAGATGCTTCTATAAAATACGTAAAGATAATTGACAACACTTATAAGCATTTAAAACATAATTCACATCAGAAAGGCAAATTTCATATTAAATTAGAAATAAATTCTGATATATTAAAAAAAATGAATAGAATTCAGTCTAATAAAGTAATTTACAAAATTTTAAGCGAAGAACTGAAAACTGATATTCATTCTTTACAAATAAGCTTTATTTAATTCTTTTAATAAAAACTTGTTCAATTCACCAGATTTGGCCTGATAATTTAAGTTTAATTTACCAAAATTCCTTATTAATATTAAGTTTATGCTATCTGACTTATTTTTTTTATCACTTTTCATAAAATTTAGAATTGATGTAATTTTCCTTTTATTAAAAAGATCTTTATATTTATTTTTAATTTCTATCTTTTTAATATGATTATTTATTAATTCTGAATTTGGATCTGAAATAATTTTTTTTTCTTTACTAAAGCTTACAGCATTCATCAAACCAAATATAACAGCTTCTCCATGATTTAATTTTTTTGAATAACCAAGAGTTGCCTCATATGCATGAGCAAATGTATGGCCAAGATTTAAAGATTTTCTTAAATTTTTTTCTTTTTCATCCTTTTCGATAATTTTTTTTTTTAATAAACAGCTATTTAAAATTGCGTTAATTATAAAATTTCCTTTTAGGTTTAAAATATTATTAAAATTTTTATCTAAAAAAACAAAATTTTTTTTGCTATCAATTAAACTACTTTTTAATATTTCAGCATATCCACATATAATTTCTCTTTTGGGGAGGGTATGTAGTAAATTAATATCTGAAATTACTAAATCCGGCTGATAAAAACTTCCTACAAGATTTTTTCCAAATTTATTGTTAATACCTGTTTTTCCGCCTATAGAAGAGTCGACTTGAGCTAATAAAGTGGAAGGTATGTTAATAAATTTTATTCCTCTTTTATATGTGCTGGCTGCATATCCAACTACATCTCCTGTAATTCCTCCACCAAATGAAATTATACAGTCATCTCTATAAAATTTATTTTTAAATAAAACATTATGTATTTTGTCAATACTTAAGTAACTTTTATTTTTTTCATTTGCATTAAAATTTAAAGTATAGATTTTTTGATTTTTTAAATTTCTTAAGAGTAATGTTCTAAATTTTTTTGGTATCTTACTGTCAATTACAATCAAACATTTAGAAAATAATACTTTATTTCTTTTTAAAATATTTTTCAGTTTTGGAATTAGATTGGCACCAATATGAACTTCGTAATTTTTACTTTTAGTTTTAACCTTTATTATTTTTTGTTTCATATTTTTTTATAATTTTATTTGCTATTTCATTTTTATTTAGCTGATCACAATTAATTGTGAAGTCTGCCAAACTATATATTTTAGCTCTCTCATTTATTAGTCTCTCTAGATCTGTTTCACTTAATGTCATAGCTAGAGGTCTTTTTTTGCTACCATTTATTCTCTTAATTATTATATCTTTTTTCCAATTCAACCAAAAACTAAAAGAACTCTTCTTACATTCTTTCCTAATATTAGTATTAATATATGCACCTCCACCCAGTGATAAAATTTGTTTCTCATCTTTTAAATATGATAATGTTATTTCTTCTTCACACTCACGAAAGTATTCTTCTCCCTTTTTTTTGAAAATTTCTGCAATTTTCATTTTTTCTTTTTCTTCAATTTTATCATCTATATCAATAAATTTAATTTTGGTTTGTTTAGAAATCAATTTTCCGATTAATGTCTTTCCCGAACCCATCATACCTACTAAAACTAGATTTTTATTTGATTCCATATATTTCTAAGTTGAAAAAACACAAATATGTCTTATTTTGATTTTACAAAATTATATGCTTTTAAAACATTATACTACAAAGGAATATAACATAATATGAAATTTGCAATTAAAGCTGGAATTATTTTTTTTATATTAATTTTGTCTATTGTTGTTTTAAGTCAGATTGATTTCCCATCTCCCAATAAAAAAATTGAAGTGATTTTGCCTAATGAAAATTTTAAAACAATTAAGTAAAATAATTTTCAAAATAACCTTAATTTTATTTTTTTATAATTGTACTTTTGCAAATGAACCAATCGATATCTGGAAAATTGAAAAAAAAGACATTATTAGCAAAGATAATTCAACCTCAAATATAAACGAAAGTAATAATCTAAATACTAATACAACATTATCAGTTCAATCTAGTTCTGAGATAGTGATAAATAAAGAAATTGAATCATCCACTATTAAATTAGCAGGATTATATGACCCTGCACAGAATGGTTTAAAAATCGATATGTGGTCGAACAGTGATGGTGAGTTAATTAAAAGCATATTAAATAAAAATTTAAATAGAAACTTATCTGAATTTTCAAAAAAAATATTAGACATAGCTTTACTAACAAACTCATATATTCCCACAAATAATATTACTGAAGAAGAATTTTTAGAGTTTAAATTTAATCATTTAATAAATAAAAAAGATTTTGAATTAATTAAAGAATTTTTAATCAATAATTCTGAAGTTTCTAATAAAAATAAATTGATTAAATTTTACTCAGAATATTATCTTTCAAACTCTGAGGTAAAAAAAGCATGTGAGATATTTAATATTAGTGGCGCTATTACTGATAAGTATTTAAATAATTTTAAAATTTATTGTTTAATTCTAGAAGATAAAAAAGAACAAGCCCAACTACTTTTCGATTTATCAAAAGAGTTGGATGAAATTGACATTTTTTTTGAAAATAAATTTAATATATTAATGGGTTACGCAAGCAAAGATGAAATAATTTCGGACGAAAATATATTATATTTTCACTTATCTCATAAAACAAATAATGATTTTAATTATGAGCCAAAAATGGACTCACCTAGATTTATCTGGAATTATTTGTCGTCATCAAATATTCTCAAAAATGCAAATTCCTTTGATATTGAAAATCCAGAAGATTTAAGATTATTAGAAAGGGCAACTCATGAAAATGTATTTGAAGAGAGAGAACTATTAGATACATATAAAAAATTTCAATTTAACATAACGCAACTATTAAATGCCAAAGATGCTTATAAGCTTCTTCCAGATTATGAGGGCAGAGCTTTATTATATCAAAGATTACTTTTATCTGTTGATGTTGAGCAAAGATTAAGTATGGCTTCTGAATTATATAAATCTTTCCAAAAAAAAAAATTAGATAATGCATTTGATAATGAAATCAAAGTAATTTTAAAAAAAATAAAAAAAGATGATGTTCCCTCAAATTTTACTACCTTTTATGAAAATCATACCGACAATAAGTTAAAAAAAGAGAGAAAGATAAAATTTAATAATAAAAAAATACATCAATCAAAATTATTAAATTACTTTTTAAATAAAACTAGTTTGCTGAAAGCAGAAAAGGAAACAAATGATATTTTGAAAAAAATTAAAAGAAATAAAAAGTATGTTTTTTCTACAAAAGATATGATTCTTATTGAATCGCTCAAATCAGATGGTGTAAAAATAGATAAAAAATACTCAAACCTTTATGAATACAACTTTCAATTTTCCTCTGATATAAAACAAATGCTATCCAATGGAGAGTTGGGCTTATTATTAATAAAAATAGTAGATATTGTTGGTGAAAGTAACCTTGAAGATCTAGATATAAACACAGTGAATTTATTAGTTTCAACTATGAATGAGCTAAAAAATGTAGATTTAAGGAATGAAATTCTAATAGAAGTCTTGCCTTTAAAAGTCTAAAGAATAAATAAATTATGCCAGTGAAAGAACTAATTACAGTACCTGATGATATTCTTAGAAGAAAATCTGAGCCATTAAATAAAGTCGATGTTAATGAAAAAAAACTCATAAAAGATTTATTTGAAACTATGTACCATCACAATGGCATAGGTTTGGCAGCTGTTCAAGTAGGAATTCTTAAAAGAGTAGTTGTTTTAGATGTCTCAAAAAATGAAAATGAAAAAAAGCCTTTATGCTTTATTAATCCACAAATAAAAACTTTAAGTGAAAAAATGTCTACATATGAGGAAGGTTGTTTATCAATACCTAATACCTTTATTGAGATAGAGAGACCAGAAATTTGTACCGTATCATATATAGATGAAAATGGTGATAAGAAAGAAATGGAATGCGATGGACTACTCTCAACATGTTTACAACATGAAATAAATCACCTAGATGGAAAACTAATAATTGATTATTTATCTAAAATCAAAAAAGATTTAATAATAAAAAAATTGTCTAAACAAAAAACCTCCAACAGAGTTGTTGTTTAAATGTCAAATATTGTATTTATGGGTACACCAAAGTTTGCAGTGCCTATTCTAAAAAAAATTAATCAAAAATATAAAATTAATTGTGTATTTACTCAGCCTCCAAGTAAATCAAATAGAGGTCAAAAGTTTATGAAATCACCAATTCATACATGTGCAGAGGAACTTAATCTAGAAATTAAAACTCCAAAAAAAATTGATGAAGAATTTGAATATCTTAAAGAATTAAATTTAGACCTCGTAATTGTTGTTGCATACGGACAGTTAATTTCGAAAAAAATTCTTGACTTGAGTAAAAAAGGTTTTTTGAATATTCATGCTTCATTATTACCAAAATGGAGAGGGGCGGCACCAATCCAAAGATCGATTTTAAACAATGAAACAAAAACTGGTATATCATTTATGAAAATTGATGAAAAATTAGATTCTGGGCCAGTATGTAATAAATATCCAATAGATATTCTTGACAAGGATAATACAGAAACTTTGTCTGAAAAATTATCCTATTTGAGTACAGAAAAAATTTTAGAAAATGTGCAAAAAGTTTTAGAAGGAGAAGCAATATTTAAAGAGCAAGATCATGCAAAAGCTACATATGCAAAGAAAATTCAAAAAGTAGAGGGAAAGATAGATTGGAATAATAGTGCTCGTAAAATAATTGCTCAAATAAATGGATTATATCCAAAACCTGGTGCATGGTTTGAGGTTAACAACAAAAGATATAAAATATTAAAAGCTAAAATAAACAAGCAGTCAGCAACAAGCGGTGAAGTAATCGACGAACAAATGACAATAGCATGTGGTGAAAATTCAATAAATATTATTAAGATACAAAAAGAGGGCAAGAATCCTCAAAAAATTAACGAATTTTTATTAGGCAATAAGGTTAGAAAAGGAACAATAATAAAAAGTGATTAGATATCAGATTCTAATAGAATACGAAGGCACTTTATACAATGGTTGGCAAATTCAAAAAAAAGGTAAGTCAATCCAGGAAAATATTGAGATTGTCTTATCTAAACTATTAAAAGAAAAAATAAAAATTTATGGGTCTGGACGAACAGATACAGGAGTTCACGCCAAAGAGCAATCAGCACACTTTGATACTACAAATAATATTATTCAAAAAGATAAATTAATAAATTCGCTAAACTTTTTTTTAAATAAAAAAAAAATATCAATATTGAAAATCAAAAGAAAAAATAAATTTTTTCATTCAAGATATTCTGCGAAAGAAAGACGATATACCTATTTAATAAGAAATGATGTTTCTCCTTCTGTTATTAATTTTAATAGAGAGTGGCATGTTAAAAAAAAAATTAATGTCGATTTGATGAAAAAAGGAGCCAAAAAGTTAATTGGAACCCATGATTTTTCAACTTTCAGAGCATCTAATTGTGCTGCAAAAAGTCCGGTAAGAACCATGAAAAAGGTAAAAATAACAAAAATTAAAAATGTTATAAAAATTCAATTTGTATCAAAATCATTTCTTAAGAGTCAAGTTAGATCCATGGTTGGTTCGCTTAAATACCTTGGTGAAAATAAATGGAACTTAAAAAAATTTACCAGTATATTTAAATCAAAATCAAGAAAAAATTGTGCTCCTATTGCTCCTGCACATGGCTTATATCTTGAGAAAATTATTTATTAGATTTCTTTTTTTTCTTTTTTATTCTCCATCTTGATCCTTCTCTAACTATATAACCACAACAATTTTTGGAGCCACACTTACAAGGAAAATCCTTATAGTTTTCATCAAAACCAAACCCATAATCATAAGTTAGTTCTTCATTTTTATTTATATCTTTAATAGAACTAATCCATAATTTTAAACCTTTGCCTTCAACTTCGCAGTTTGGATCGCAAGAGTGATTAATAAGTCTTGCAGTATTGTAAGCAAAATCACCATCTAAATCATATCTATTATTTAAGTTAAAAAGATAAATCGCTTTATCATTATCAAATTTTGGATTATTTTCGGTCTGTTTTTTTGTAATTATTTTACCTGTGTAGTAAATAATCTTAGTTCCTTTTTTTATATTTTTAGATGCAAACAGTCCCCTGTTATCAATATTTGATGATTTTTGTTTGTATAGTTTCATGATTATTTATTTTCTGCCTCGATTAATGCATTTACATGATAATTAGCGCTTTCAGCAAGTGCTTTCAGGTCGTATCCACCTTCTAATAAAGATACTACTTTTCCGTTAGTAAATTTATTAGTGGCTTTTAGTGTTCTTCTTGTTATTTCATAAAAATCTTTGGATGAAAGTTCAAATTGAGCTAATGGATCGTTTTTGTGGGCATCAAAGCCAGCAGAAAAGATGAGGTAATCAGGTTTGTATTCAATTAACCTATCTAAAACTCTATCATAAGCATTAAAATACTCTTCAGAATTTGTGCCTGCAGGAAGAGGTATATTAAGAGAATTATTATACTTTCCCTTGTCTTTTTCTGAGCCACCACCTGGATAAAATGGATATTGATGTGTTGATATATAAAGTGAATTTTTGTTATCATACATTACATCATAATTCCCATTTCCCCAATGAACATCAAAATCTACACATGCAATTCTTTTATACTTATATTTTTTTATTAAATAATTAACTGCAACACCTGCATTAGAAATACAGCAAAAGCCCATTGATTTATTTTTTTCAGCATGGTGTCCTGGTGGTCGCACAACACAAAAAGCATTTTTATACTTTTTATTCTCAATTCCATCTATTGCACTTATAGCTGATCCTGCAGCTTGAAACACCGCATCCTTACTTCCAGGCGATACAACTGTATCACCATCTAAAAAATTTAAGCCAGTTTTGGGGAATGAATTATTTAAATTATTAATATAATCTTCAGAATGTGTCATATTAAGAATATCATTAGGAACAACATCTGGCTTACCCCAAAGCAGTTCTTTATTTTTTTTTAAAGTATCAATTATTGAAACCACTCTCTTCGGTTGCTCTGGATGACCATCTCCTGTTATATGTTTTTCTGAAGATTCAGATGTTATAATTGCGGTTTTCAAGTGAAATAATTGTGTAAGATATTCTTATAAATCTTAGTTAACTTTTTTAAATCTGAGATCGATGTTCTCTCGTTAACCATATGAATAGTATTATTTCTTAACCCCAGCTCAAGACGTGGTATCGAACCTAAAAATCTGCTGTCACTTGTGCCACCTCTACAATTTAATTTTGCATTGTTGCCTGTAACTTTTTTTACAACTTTTTTTACCATATAAATTTCTTTATTTGGCACTGTGTAAAATGCTTCTCCACTTACTTTATAATCTATTTTTGTCTTGCAATTTTCTTTTTTTGCTACTGCATTTATAATTTTACTAAGTTTTTTCTTCAAAAATGTTGATTTATAAGTTGAATTAAACCTAACATTAAATTTAGCACTTGCAGATTGTGGGACTACATTTTCAGACATATTATCCACATTCATTTTTGTAAATTCTAAATTTGATGGTGGCATATACTTTGTTCCTTTGTCTAGCGGAACACTTTTCAGTTTAGAGATTATTTTAGCAAGAGTAGTACATGGATTTATATATGTCCCATAAAATGCAGAGTGTCCACTTTTTCCATACACTGTTACCGTTGCATTCATAGAACCTCTTCTTCCAATCCTGATTTCATCTCCAACTGATTTATTTGATGACGGTTCGCCTACTATTGAAAAATCAATTTTTTCTTTTTTTTTCTTTAAATATTTCATAACGGCTGGACAACCATGACCTGTAGTTTCTTCATCAGCCGTAATTATTATTGATATAGATCCTTTAAATTTTTTATTTTTAATAAAATTACTCACAGCACTTATCCAACATGCTACGCTACCCTTCATGTCCTGGGATCCTCTTCCATATAAATACCCTTTTTTTACCACTGCTTTAAATGGTGGAAACTCCCAATTGTTGAGGTTAGCAACAACATCTGTGTGACCCAAATAATTAATGTTAGGTTTTGATTTACCAAATTTTGCATATAAGTTTAATGCAGGTTCAGCGCCTGTACCTTTTGATTTTATTATCCGACATTTAAAACCCAATGAGGAAAGTTTCTTTGAAAGGAACTTCATAATCCCTTTATCTTCTGTTTTAATAGTTTGAAATTTTATTAGCTCCTGAGCTAACTTTAGTTCATTAAAAGTTTTCATTAATTTAGTCTCTTAAAAGATCGTTAACAGATGTCTTTGATCTAGTTTTTTCATCAACTTGTTTAATAATTACTGCACAGCTTAACGAAGGTGCAGACGGATTATTTTTATCAGGAAGAGAACCTGGTACAACAACCGAGTATGGAGGTATTTTACCATAAGTGATTTCACCAGTCGCACGGTTTACTATTTTAGTACTTTGCGTAATCAGCATCCCCATACTTAATACTGAGCCTTCTCCAACTATAACACCTTCAACAATTTCCGACATAGCGCCAACAAAAACATTATCTTCAATAATTGTTGGTAATGCTTGGGCAGGTTCCAATACTCCCCCGATTCCTGAGCCAGCAGAAATATGACAGTTTTTTCCAATTTGACAACAACTACCTGCACGACTAAACGTGTCCATCATGGTTCCGGAGTCGATCCATGCTCCAATATTTACATAGCATGGCATTAAGACTGCATTTTTACCTACGAATGATCCCCTTCTAACAGGAGAATTAGGAACCATTCTAAATCCTGCTTTTTCGTGATCTTCTTTAGACCAGCCTGCAGTTTTACCTTTTAATAGATGCGCTTTGTCATACCAACTACTGTAGGGGCCATTTAAATTTTCCATTGGATACATTCTAAAACTTAACATAATTGCTTTTTTTATATGTTGATGTGTTACCCACTCACCATTAATTTTTTCTGCTACTCTGACTTTGCCGCTATCTAAGTCATCGATAATTTGATTAACAGTATTTTTTAAACTCTCATCTGAGTTAGGACTTACTTGGTCTCTATTTTCCCAGGCATCATTGATTATATTTTCTATGCTCATAAATTTAAGAACTTTTTAATAACCTTATTTCTTTTAAAAATAAAGAGAGATTTTCGATTTTATAGTCGATGTAATCTTTGTCAGACTCTTTTTTACCCCAGTATTCATTATTGATAAGCCAAGCTGTTATTGTCCCCCGCTCTTTACCTATTGATAAATTTTTAGCTATATCCTCGATATAAAGAGTTTCTTTTGGATCAATCTTAAATTTATCAACCATAAGATCAAAAGCTTTAGCTTCAGGCTTAGGGTGATATTTTGCGTCTACGATATCAAATATATCTTTAAATTGGTCTTCAATACCAAGAGTTTTCACTATATTTTTTACGTGAGCTCTACTTCCGTTTGTGAATACAAATTTATTTAAATCAATGTTTTCTAGCTCATTTCTTAAGATAAGATCTTTTTCCATAAATGAAAGATCAATATCATGAACATACTCTAAGAATTCTTCCGGTGGTATATCATGATGTATCATCAATCCATTTAAGCTTGTGTTGTATTTGTGAAAGTAATCTCTTTGTAATTCTTTAGCTTTTATAAGATCTAAGTTGAGCTTATTTGAGATATATTTTGTCATTCTCTTACTAACTTGACCAAAAACTGCCTCTAAATCATTATATAAAACACCATCGCAGTCGAATAAGATGTTTTTTATATTTTTTAAATTATTCATTTTCTTATCAATGTTCCCGCACCCTTGTCAGAAAATAACTCAAATAGTATTGAATGCGGTTTTCTCCCATCAACAATAACTACACCTCTAACACCATTAGATATTGCATCTAGACAAGTGTTTATTTTTGGTATCATGCCTCCAGAAATAATATTATTTTTTAACATTTCATTGGCTTTATTGAGATTAATTTCAGATATAAGTTTTTGATTTTCATCAAGAACTCCTTCAACATCTGTCATCAAAAGAAGTCGTCTGGCATCGATCTCTTTTGCAATTGAACCTGCAGCAATATCTGCATTAATATTATAAATTCTGCCGTCATCACCCAATCCTAAAGGGACAACAATTGGAATTTGTTTATTTTTAATAAAATTTAATATTTTCTCTTTGTTAATTTTTTTTGGTTTCCCGACATATCCCAATTCTTTACTTTCAGGAATAATATTAATTACATTATTTTCTTTAGGTGATATTGAACAAGCATTAGTGTTTTTAGATTTTAATTCATGTAAAATCTCTAAATTAAGCTCTAGTAAAGCTTCTTCTATATATCTTATTGTTTTTTCGTCTGAAACCCTAAGTCCTTTGATAAATCTAGTTTCAATATTATTTTCATCTAATTTTTTTTTAATATTTTTACCTCCACCATGAACGACTATTGCTGATAAACCGATTTTGTTTATCACTGAAATATCTTCTATGAACTGATTAAATAGTTTTTTATCTAATAAAACAGATCCGCCACATTTAATTACTATTACCTCAGACTGATATTTGTTTATATATTTTTCAACCTCATTAATATTAGGCCCATCTGTTGGAATAATCTTATCTAATTCCATCAATTAAACTGTTTTAACTGAAGTTCTCTTCATAATTACATATTGTTGTGCCATTGTAAGCACGTTATTAATTGTCCAATATATAACTAATCCTGATGGAAAAGGTGCCAGTATCACTGTTAAAAATACAGGAAAAAACATAAATATTTTTTGCTGAATTGGATCTGGTGGTGTTGGATTAAGTTTTTGTTGCATCCACATTGTTACACCCATTGCTACAGGCCAAGCGCCAATAATTAAAAATGACGGAACATCATATGGTAATAAACCAAATAAATTAAATAAACTTGTTGGATCTCTTTCACTTAGATCGTGTATCCAACCAAAAAAAGGCTGATGTCTCATTTCAATTGTAACAAACAACATTTTATAAATTGCAAAAAAGAATGGTATTTGAATTAAAATAGGTAAACACCCACTTACCGGATTCACTTTCTCTCTTTTGTAAAGAGCCATCATTTCTTGCTGTAACTTCATCTTATCTTCCTTATGAAGTTCTTTAAGCCTCACCATTTCTGGTTGAAGAACTTTCATTTTTGCCATTGACCTAAATGAGTAGTTAGCGAGAGGAAAAAACAATATTCTTATACAAGCGGTAATTAGTATAATTGCAATTCCATAGTTGCCAGTTAATTTAAAGAAATAATCTGATATCAAAAATATTGGTTTTGTTAAAAAATATAGGAAACCCCAATCAATTGCTAAATCAAATTTATTAATATTTAGTTTTTCCGCATAACCGTCAACAACATCCACTTCTTTAGCCGCAATAATCACTTTTACTTGATTAGTTTTGCTTTCATTAGCTCTGACTTCTGTTGCAGCAGTCTCAATGAAGTTAGCTTTAAATTTATTTTTATAATCAAAATCTGATCTAAAACTTTTATTACTTTCTGGGATTAAACTCGTTATCCAATATTTATCTGTAATACCCATCCATCCTTTGTTAGCATTTACAGAGTACTTTTTGTCTTTAATGTCATCGTAATCTTCTTCAACAAGATTATCATCAAAAACACCTAGCAAACCTTCATGTAATATATAAAAATCAGTTACATCAGGAGCTAAGTTTCTAATAATTTGTCCGTAGGGATAAAAGTTATAGGTATTTTGAGTATTATTCGTAATTTTTTGGTTAACAGTAAATAAAAATTTGTCATCTATACTTATTTCTTTCTCAAAAGTTATATTCTGCTCATTATTCCATACTAATCTAATTGGATTGTTCGGTGTTAGTAATTTATTGCCGACAACTTCCCATTTTGTATTTGAATTAGGAACCTCAATATCTTTATTATTTATAGCCCAACCTGTTTCTATATAATAACCATTTTCAGTCTCTTTAGGATTGAGCAAAACTACATTTTCATCAGAGTCTAAAGTTTCAGTGTATTTCTTAAAAATCAGGTCATCGATTAATGATCCCTCTAGAGAAATAGAACCTTTAATATTTTCATTTTCAAAAAATATCCTTTCAGCTTTGTTAATTGCCTCTGATCTAGAAATTTTATTATTCTCAATATTTTGCTCTATTTTTGGTGCTTCGTTTAGTTGAAGATTGTTCTTATTTTGATCATTATTATTTACCTGGTTTGGATCAGGACTTGGTGGAGCAAAAAATAATCCATAAAGAATTATTACTGCTGCACTTAATGAAATTGCTGCTATTACGTTTCTTGTGTCCATTATTTAATATTCTTTTTCTTTACCGGATCATACCCATGTCCTCCTCCTAAAATTTTTATAGGATGACAAGTTAAAATTCTTTTAATGCCTTTATAGCAACCTCTCAAAACACCATATTCATT
>CACGSX010000007.1 GCA_902575835.1 uncultured Pelagibacteraceae bacterium
TTTTAAGACAACTAACTTAAATATAAAAAAATTAATAACTTCCAGTAAGCCATCTCCTCAGGGCTGGGCTGATGTGATCAAAAAGGCGGTACTTAAATTAAAATAATGTGATTAATAGCTGCCATGAGTGAATTTTCACAAAATGGGATCGTCTCAACATTGCATGATTTTGGGACCAAATCCACCAAAGAAATAGAAGGTGAACTATTAAAATTTTCTAGTGAGAGAAAAATGGAATTAATTTTACCATGTCTCTTCTCAGAGATTGAAGGTGATGCTTTACCCAATATCGTTTCAGAAATAAAAAAAACTAATTATTTAAATCACATAATTATAGGTCTCGATAAGGCTAACGAAGATCAAGCTAGAAAGGCATGGACTTTTTTCGAGCAACTTGAAACACCATTTACAATTTTATGGAATGACGGACCCAATTTAAAAAAGTTAGACAATGAATTAAAAAAAAAGGATTTAGCCCCAAGTGAAAAAGGTAAGGGTAGAAATGTATGGTATTGTATAGGAATGTCCATTGCTAGAAATACGGCAAGATCTGTGGCTTTACATGATTGTGATATAAAAACTTATGACAGACGCATGCTAGCTAAATTGTTTTATCCTGTTGTAAATCCTCTTTTTAATTTTGAGTTTTGTAAAGGATATTATCCAAGAGTTGCTGATGGTAAAATGAATGGCAGAGTTGCAAGATTATTAGTTTTTCCTTTATTGACAGCTTTGGAAAAAACTATTGGTAAAAGTGATTATCTAGATTTCATGAAATCTTTTAAATATCCTCTCGCAGGGGAATTTTCATTTAGGCGTAATGTTTTACCTGAATTAAGGATTTCCTCTGACTGGGGCATAGAAATTGGAATTTTATCTGAAATGCAAAGGAGTTATTCTCCACAAAACATATGTCAGGTTGACCTTGCAGAAACTTATGATCACAAGCACCAGAAACTATCTATTGATGATGAAACAAAAGGTTTGTCTAGAATGTCTATAGACATAATAAAAACTTTTATTAAAAAATTAGCTACACAAGGACATTCTTTTAGTAGAGAAAAATTTAGATCTTTAAAAGCAACTTATTATAGGTCAGCTTTAGATTTAATTGATATATATAGAAGTGATGCACAAATGAATGGTCTAAAATTCGACTCTCATACCGAAGAAAAGGCAGTTGAACTTTTTGCGATAAATATAATGAAAGCTGGTGAAGCATTTTATTTAAATCCTATGGATACACCATTTATTCCAACTTGGAGCAGAGTTAAAAGTGCTATTCCTGATTTTTTAGATAGGCTTCAAGATGCTGTAAATGAAGATAACAAGCAATACATTTAATTTTTTTTTTTATTACAAACAAAAAATAATTTTCTTGGAAAAGAACCCTCTTCGAAATAATCAATAGACAAATTTTCATATCCATTTATTAAATTTTGAATTGTCTTTTTTGAAAAAAAATGAATTATAAAACCATCTATTTCATATAAATCTTCTCCTCTATGAATTCCTTTTTTATAGTCCCCATCATCAGTATTTCTGACTGTGTAAATATTTATTCCTCCTGGTTTTAAAATTCTATGAATCTCGCTATTAAGTTTATCCAAATCTTTCTGAGTTAAAGCCATGCAATAAAGCATATGTGAATAACAAGCATCAACTGAATTACTCTCAAATGGCAAGTCCTCTCTTATATCAAATTTTAATGTAGAAATTGAAGATGTTAGATTTTCTTTTTTTATTTTTTCATTGATAACTTTAATTCCATTTTCACTGTAGTCTAATGCGGTTACATTTATCGAATTTTTTCCAAAGTAAATGCTATCTCTTCCTAGGCCTGCTCCTAACTCAACAATTTTAAAACAATTGTTTTCTTTGAAAATATTTAAAGCTTTTTTTGCAGGTAAACTTGGTTCTAAACCAAACATCTCAGGCTTATTTGAGAAATTAGTTTCCCAATGCTGAGATTGTCGGTTTAAAATATTTTTATCCAATTTACTTAGAAGGATCTGGAACCTTTCTTAAATAAGGTTTTACAGTTTCCCATCCATCTGGATATATTTTTTTAGCTTCGTCATCTTTAATCGCTGGCAAAATAACAACATCCTCTCCCTTTTTCCAATTTGCAGGAGTAGCTACTTTATGTTTAGCTGTTAGCTGCATAGAGTCTATTGCACGCAAAATCTCTAAAAAGTTTCTTCCAGTTGCCATAGGATATGTAAGATATAATCCAATTCTCTTATCAGGTCTGATTACAAAAATAGTTCTTACAGTTTCATTATCAACTGCTGTTCTACCCATTGATGTTGTTCCAGCATCTGCTTCCAACATATTAAATAATTTTGCTACTTTTAAATCTTCATCAGCAATAATTGGATAATTTGGTTTTGTACCAGATACATCTTTAATATCATCTAACCATTTTTTATGATCCTCTACCCCGTCAACGCTTAAACCAATCACTTTGACATTTCTTTTATCGAACTCATCTTTCATTAAACCTAAAGCACCAAGTTCTGTAGTACAAACTGGTGTAAAATCTTTAGGATGTGAAAAAATAACTCCCCAACTATCACCTAACCATTCGTGGAAAGAAATATCTCCTTCAGTTGTTTTAGCTTGAAAATCAGGACACATACTATTTATTTTTAACATTGTCTCCTCCTTATAAAATAAATATTATATGAAAGATTGTTTTACTAAGCAAACTTTTATAAAGTTAGGTATTTATGATATTTGAACAACTTTTCGATCAAAAATCTTCTACATACACTTATATAATTGCAAGTGGTGAAGGTAGAGAAGCATTAATAATTGATCCGGTCATTGAACACTCTGATGAGTATTCAACTATATTAAATAATTTAGACCTTAAACTTGTAAAAGTAATCGATACTCACATTCATGCTGATCATATCTCAGCATTAAATGAATTAAATAAAAGAACAAACTGTATAAGAGTTATGGGAGAAAAATCTAAATCAGAAGTGATAGATCTAAGAATAAAAGATGGTGAAAAAATTAAAGTTGAAGAAGTTGAACTTCAAGCAATTTATACTCCTGGTCATACTGACTGCTCTTATAGTTTTTTGATGAATGATAGAGTTTTTACTGGAGATACACTTTTAATAAATGGAAGTGGTAGAACAGATTTTCAAAATGGTAATGCTTACGATGCTTATGATTCTATATTTAATAAATTATTAAAATTACCCGAAAAAACTCTCGTATTTCCAGCTCATGATTATAATGGCAAGAAATTTTCTACTATTGAAAATGAAAAAAATAATAATCCAAGATTACAAGTAAGTTCAAAGGAAGAATACGCGGACATAATGAATAATCTAAATCTTGCGAATCCAAAAATGATGGATGTCGCAGTGCCAGCTAATGTAAAAGGGCTTACTTTAGACAATATTAATTAACTTTAAATTCCAACATTAATAACTATATAGGCAGTCTATGAATGACTATTTGCAATCAATTATTGATAGGGATCCAGCGGCAAGATCTAAGTTAAGTGTAATATTAACGTACCCTGGCGTTAAGGCTGTATTTTTTCACAGAATTGCAAATTTTTTTGCTACTGCAAAATTCGATCTTATCGCAAGAATAATTTCTCAATTTTCAAGATTTTTAACTGGTATTGAAATTCATCCAAGAGCTAAGATAGGTAAAAATTTATTTATTGATCACGGTATGGGCGTCGTTATAGGTGAAACATCTGACATTGCAGATAACGTAACAATTTATCATATGGTTACTTTAGGTGGAATATCTCCAAGCATAAATTCCAATGATCAAAGAGAAGTTAAGAGACACCCTACTCTTCATGACAATGTTGTAGTTGGTTCAGGTGCTCAAATTTTAGGGCCAGTAATAGTTGGAAAAAATGCTAAAATTGGTGCGAATGCAGTTGTCACAAAAAATGTTCCTGAAAATGCTGTTATGGTAGGGATACCTGCTAAGAATGTTGGAACAGCAACCGAAGAATTTAAACCTTATGCTGTTACAAATGGCAACGAGGAAAAAGAATAATGAAAAATTATAAGGATGATTTTATCCAATCAATTGGAAATACTCCTTTAATAAAACTAAAAGCTGCGTCCGAAATAACTGGTTGTAATATTTATGGTAAAGCCGAATATTTAAATCCAGGAGGATCTGTAAAAGACAGAGCAGCACTTGCTTTAATAAGAGATGCTGAACAAAAAAAATTAATATCTAAAGGTGGAATAATTGTAGAAGGAACCGCAGGAAACACTGGTATTGGTTTATGCCTTATTGGAAATTCACTAGGTTACAAAACTATTATTGTAATGAACGATAATCAAACTCAAGAAAAAAAAGATACATTAAGAAATATTGGTGCAGATTTAAAATTAGTTCCACCAAAACCTTATAAAGATGAAAATAACTTTGTTAAAGTTGCTGCTAGAATGGCTGAGGAGCTAAAAAGTTCAAATAATCATGGAGTTGTCTGGGCAAACCAATTTGATAATACCGCAAACTCTAAAGGTCACTACTATACAACGGGTCCTGAGATATGGGAGCAAACGGAAGGAAAAGTTGATGGATTTGTATGTTCTTCTGGAACTGGAGGAACAATTGGTGGAGTAAGTAGTTTTTTAAAAGAAAAAAATAAAGATATAAAAATTTATCTATCAGATCCAAAGGGATCCTCTCTTTACAATCACATTGAAAACGGCAAGTTAAAAGCTGAAGGTGGATCAATAACTGAGGGTATTGGATCCAGCAGAGTAACTGCTAATTTTGCAGAAGCAAAAATAGATGGAGCCTTTTCAATTGAAGATAAAGAATCTTTGCCAATACTATATGATTTAATCAAAAATGAAGGTTTAAGTCTTGGAACAAGTTGTGGAGTAAATATTGCAGGTGCAATTAGATTGGGTAAAAAACTAGGCCCAGGAAAAACTATTGTCACTATTCTTTGCGACAAATCAGACAGATACAACTCAAAGATGTTTAATAAACCTTTTTTAATTGAAAAAGGTTTACCTTATCCCGACTGGATATAATCACGCATACCAGCACTGTAATAAAACCATTACATTTTTAATTTAGAATAAATAATAATTATATAATAATTAAAGGAATTTTATGAACGCAAAAGAAGTAGTTAAAAAAGGATATGAACTTTTTGGCAAAGGAGATATGGAGGGATTTATGGAAATGGTACATGATGATATCACTTGGATTTATCCTGGAGATAAGCATCCAATGTCAGGAACTCATAAAGGCAAAGAAGCATATATGAAAACCATGATGCGAGTTCCAGATCTATGGAGTAATTTTTCAGTAACCCCTGATATGATGATAAGTGAGGGGAATAAAGTGTTTGTTAAAGCAATTGCTAAGGCAGATGGCATGGATACTATTTTTGGTCATTATTTTGAAGTAAGCGATGATGGTAAACTGACATTGTTTATTGCGTTTGACGACACATTGAGCATGTTCAATGCAATGAAAAAGTAAGAGTTTATGAAAAAATTATATTTTTTTTTAATTATCATATTTATGTCGAGCACAGCTTTTGCTGAACAAGGACAAATTAAACAAAACGGTTTTTTTGCAGGTACATCAAAGGTTTTAGGTGACGATAAAGGTAATTTTACAATTATCTATGATGGTATGTTGGGTTTAAAAGCATTAGATGGAACGACTTTTGGAGATAAATCTTCAATGAGATGCGTAGGTTCAATAGTTGTTTTTGCAGGAAAAGGATATGAAAGTGGTACTTGCGTAAATAAATTTGAAGATGGTGGAACAGCAACTTCGCAATATAAAGGTGTTTTTGGAAAAATGTTGAGATGGAAATATGTAAGTGGAACTGGAAAGTATGAAAATATATCAGGTGGTGGAACTGCGACTATAAAAGGTATGAATTCTGCACAAGAAGGGATAGTTCATTCTTACAATGAAATTACAGGAAATTATAATTTAAACTAAGGAGAAATATGTCAATTTTAGAAAAACTTAATAAAGCAATTTTGGAAAAGGATGGGGCTGCAGCTGGAGAGTTAGTGCATGAAGAATATAAGATGTTTTCTCATCTTAAAGGCGAATATGTGCATATGGGTAAAGAAGGTATGATAGAGGCTGTAAGTAAAGGAATGATGAGTCCTGTTAAACATAGAATTCTTTTTGAAAATGATGAGATAGGTTTTGATCATTCTTATGTGACTTATCAAGATGGAAACACAGAGGCGTTAATGTGTTGTTGGAAGTTCAAAGATGGAAAAATCATCGAAGTAGAAACAGGCGCAACAAAATTACCAAAAGAATAAATTAAGGAGGATTATGAGTGGCGCAGAAACAAAAAGTTTTGATAAACCAGATCAGGAATTTAAACAATTTGACAATGCAGACATGTACCATGTGAATGTTGGTGGACAGAGGTTAGTACAAATTAAACTTCAACCAGGTTGGAAATGGTCAAAAGATGTTAAACCAAAAATAGACTCTGATTCTGCAAGTTGTCAGGCAAATCATATTGGGGTTATTGTAAAAGGAACTGTGTGTGCAAAACATGACGATGGAACAGAAATTACTTATACCGCCGGTAGCGCTTACTCAGTTAAACCAGGTCATGATGCATGGGTAGTTGGTGATGAGCCAGTTATTGCATACGAGTTTGGTGGAGTGTGGGGCGAATAATGGTGAAGATGGTAGGTAGTTTTGAAGTGAAAGATTGGGATCACTGGAAAAAATCTTTTGATGCCCATAAAGAACCTAGGGAAGCTGCTGGTATAAAAACAGTTTATGTTGGAAATGAAATAGATAATCCAAATAAAGTTCATATAGTCATGGAGACTCCCGCAGCAGATACAATGCAAAAATTTATGCAAGACCCAGATAATGCTAAAGTAATCGAAGAATCTGGACACAAACAAGAAACAACAATGATGAGCGTTTGCTCAGATTAAAACAAACTGAAAGGTAATATGAAATACTATATGGTAACTCACACGTTTAAATCCAAAGAAATGAAAAAAAAATTTAATGAAACTTTAGGCGGAATGACTAGAGAACAAATAATTGAATCATCAACAAGTGATAAGGCCAAATGTCAAATGACATACTACACTCCTGATGAGACAATGACTATGTTCTGTCATTGGATGGCTGAAAGCACCGATGCTATTAATGAGCAACTTTCTGCTATGAATGATTTTTTTGAACCACATCAATTTACAGAGGTAAAAGAGGAAGTATTCAATTTTAATAGTTAAACAATATAGGAAAATTTATGAAAAAAATTATAGTCGTATTATTCTTAAGTATCTTTACTTCAAATTGCTTTGCAGATGGTCATGTAAAGAGAATATTATCAACAAGTGAAACTGGTATGGGAAATGAAATTGTTTATCCATCGGGTAAAGCAAAAATAACAGCTTTTGAATTTACTGTCCCTGTAGGAGCTCCAGTAAAACCTCACACACATTCCTTTCCAGTATTAATAATGATCCAACAAGGTGAAATTGAGCTTACGATGGATGGCAAAACCAAAGTTTATAAGGCTGGTGATGCATTTGTTGAAGATGTCGGTATTGCTCATGAATCTCGAAATATAGGAAATGTGCCTGCTAAAGCAATAGTGGTTGCAATCGGTGTTGAAGGTCAGAAGATTGTAAATCCAGTTAAATAGAGAGGAAACAGAAATGATAATTAAAATAGAAGAAAATATAAAATCACTTTCATCATGGATGAATATGGTAAAAGCGAATGCTGAAAAAATTAAAGGATTTGGTGCTACGATTATTTTTGCAGGTGTATCAAAAGAAGACCCTACAAAATTTACTGTAATCGTTAAGTATGCAACCATGGAAGGTTTTGAAGCATTTAAAAATGACAAAGAACTTCATGCAGCAAGAGCTGAAGCAGGCGTGGATTTAGATTCAGCAAAGGTTACACCGATGCATGAAGATTTTATGGAAAATTTTAGTGGATAAACAATCAAAATAAAGAAAGGATAAAATATGGAAACAGAAACACTAGTAGTAGCTCATTTAAAAGAAGGTATGTTAGAAAAATTTATGGGCTTTATGCAATCAGATGCTGGTATGGCAGAAAGATCGAAAGTTGCAAATGTATCAAAAACAATTGGAACAGTTGCACCCGACAAAAAAACAGTAATGTTTAAAATTTTTGTGACCGATAAAGCTGCCCTTAAAGCTTTTATAGATGGAAGCAATCCAGTATCAGCTCCAGTTATGAAAGAAGTTATGGAAAGTTACAGTGTCTACGAATTAAATAAAGTAGATATGTAATAATTTTTGTAATAAGGTTTGTAATGCCTTCAGGATATATCATATTAAATATTAATGTGTTAAATCCTGAAAATTACAAAGAGTATTTGGAAAAAGCTCCTCCAACTGCTCAAATGTTTGGTGGCGAATACATTATAAGAGGTGGCGAAAATGAAGTCATTGAAGGTGAGTGGAAATATCCAAGAACTGTTGTAATTAAATTCCCATCTTATGAAAAAGTTTTTGAGTGGTACAATTCCGAAATATATAAACCTATCAGACAGATTAGATTAGATAATACTGTATCAAATACATTAATAATTAAAGGAGCATAAAGGAGAAAAAAATGTCAATATTAGAAAAATATAGTGCTGCAATTAAAAATAAAGATGAAGCAGCAATGAATGAACTTTTGCATGATGATTTTAAATTCACAATGCATAAATCAGGGAGTGTTTTAACTAAAAGTGATGTTATTAAATGGGCAATGAGTGGTGATATTAAGCAAGATAAAACTAGAATTGTTTATGAAAATGATGAAGTTGGTGTTCACCATGCGTTTGTAACATTTGATGATGGTAATGTAGAAGCAGTTATGGCAGTCTACAAATACAAAGATGGCAAAATGATTAGTTTAGAAACTGGCGCAACGCCAATGCCAAAATAAGTGAACAATATAGATTTTTATTTTTCTATTGGAAGTACTTATACTTATCTTTCGGTTACTCGAGCACTAGAAGCAGAAAAACAACATCAAATTAAGTTTAACTGGACTCCTTTTAGTGTGAGAGCAATAATGAAAGAAATGAACAATGTTCCCTTTCCTAAAGAAAAAAAAAATAAAGTAGATTACATGTGGAGGGACATAGAAAGACGAGCAAAAAATTATGGATTTTTTGCCAAAACACCAGTTCCTTACCCTTTAACAGAATTTGATTTAGCTAATAAAATTGCAATATTAGGTTTAAAAAATAACTGGGGTGTAGATTACGTTCAACTTACATATAAACGATGGTTTCAAGAAGGAAAAGAGCCTGCTGTTGAACCCAACTTGAGTGAAATCTGTAGAAAACTAAGCTTAGATAAAGAAAAGATTGTTTCAGAGGCAAGCTCTGAGGAAATAAATAATATTTATTTATCAAATACAGAAAAAGCTAGAAAAAATAAAATATTTGGAAGTCCGTCATTTGTTGTAAAAAATGAAATATTCTGGGGAGATGATAGAATGGAAGATGCAATCAAATGGTCGAAGGCAAATGAATAATATAACTGCTTATATAATTTTATTAATCGCAGTAATTCTTGGAACAGCTTCAAATAGTTTTGCTAAAAGTGCCCAAGGTTTTACATTATTAATACCTAGCATAATCACAGCAGTAACAATTGTTGGATGCATGTATACTTTGTCTTTAGTTATGAAAAGTATACCAGTTGGAATAACATATGCCTCTTTTGCAGGCTTATGTATAATTGCAACAGCTGCCGTTGGTGTTATAAAATTTAATCAAGTACCAAATTTTTATACAATAATTGGATTGATTTTAATTATCTCGGGTGTCTTAATAGTTAACTTATTAGGAACAAATAAGTGAAACCGTTATCTGGTTACATTTATTTAGTATTAGCTATATCAACAGGGATAGCTGCAAATAGTTTTGCTAAAATTTCAGATGGATTTTCAAAATTAACTCCAACGATATTATCAATAGCTTTTATGTGTATAACTATGTATGGACTTGCAAAAGCTATGTCTATGATACCAGTAGGTTTTACTTATGCCACTTATAGTGGGATAACAGTGGCTGCTATTTTAGTCTTCGGTATGATTAAATATAACCAGATACCAAATATGTATGGGTTAATTGGGATTTTTTTAATTATTATTGGTGTTGTAATGGTTAATTATCTTGGAAGAATTAATTAGCTCTTATTTAATAATAAAATTAGAACTCCTACTACAAATATAATTATCCCTAAAATTTCTGTAATTTTAACTTTTTCTTTAAACATATACTTTGAAGACACATAGCTAAATAATAATTCTATTTGGCCGATAGCTCTAACAAATGAAGATTGTATTAATGTAAAAGCATAAAACCAAGATAATGTTGCGAGAAATCCAGCTAACCCTGCTGTCAAACATTCATACTTGTTTTCATATAATTTTTTAAACTGCGACTTTTCAAATATAATTAAATAAATAGTAACTAATGTTGTTTGTATAACTAGACCAAAAAATAGTGTTGCTATAGCTTTTTCAAAGTTATTACTAAAATTTTCCAATGTTAATGCTGCTGCTCTAAAATATACAACACTTAAACCTAAGAATAGTCCTGCGGATAAACCAATTAAAGTTGTTTTTGAAAATAAGTTTTTTAGAAATAAACTTAAATCTTTAATCGATAATATAATTACTCCAATTGTAGATACAATAATTCCTGTTATTCCAAATTTATTTAATTTATCCCCTATTATTAAATATTCAAAAATTGCAACTTGAATAACTTCAGTCTTACTTAATGAAGTTCCAACTACAAAATTAGCAAATCTAAATAAATAGAGTAAAACAAATGTAAAAATTATTTGGAAAATTGAACCTAATAATACGTTAAATATAAATTTTTTTTGACTTAGGATTTGAGGAATTACATTTAAATCTTGGAAATACAAAAAAAATAAAATTGTCCCAAATGGTAACGCAAAAGCAAATCTTACATAAGTTGATGCAATAGTAGATACTTTTTGATTAAGTTTTTTCTGTAAAGTTGATCTAAGATTTTGAAAAAAAGCCCCAGAAATAGCTACAATTATCCAATTCATTGATGATTATTAATATTGTATTTAATTTTAAAGTCGACTTAAATAGTCTCATTTAACAAAAAAGAGGGAAATAACATGAAAATCTTTAAAAGAATAATATTTTCTCTAATTTTCGTTTCTTTTGCTAGTGCAAGTTTGGCAGAAACAAAAATGAGAATTACACTTCAATTACCATTAAAGGCTCACTTAGGTCAGAACCTTTTGGTATTTAAAAAAGAATTAGAATCAAGATCAGATATTAAAGTAGAGATTTACGACTCTGCACAACTTTACAAAGATAAAGAGGTTCCGCAAGCAGTAGGTTCAGGAGCGATCGAAGCTGGTGTTGCATCTATAACAAGATTTGCAGGAACTAATCCTGAAGTTGATGTTTTCTATCTTCCATTCTTATTTGACTCAGAACAAAAAGTAAGAAAAGCAACTCAAGCTGGATCTGAGATAAGAGCTATCCTTGATCCTGCAATAGCAAAGACTGGAGCAGTTCCACTTTATTATCAAGCTTATGGATCAGCAATAATGTTATCTAATGGTGGTCCGATGAAAACTCCGGCTGACTTTAAAGATAAAAAAATTAGAGTATTTGGAAAAACACTTGGAGCTTTTGTGAGTTCTTTAGGTGGTAAACCAGCATTAATATCTGGATCTGAGCAATATTTAGCTTACCAAAGAAATACAGTTGATGCAGGTATGACTGGTGTATCTGGTGTAAAATCTAGAAAATTATATCAAGTAATGGATACTTTAACAGTTACAAATCATGGCGATATCGAATTCGTTGTTGTTGCTAATGATAAATGGCTAAGCTCATTAACTCAAAAACAAAGAGACGCTATAGCTGAAGCATCAAAAGTAGCTGAAAAAGCTGTTAGAGATGACATGGCTAACATCGAAGCTGGCGCTTACAAAGAAGCAAAAGCAAATGGAATGAACATTGTAAACCTAAGTGGTTCTGAAGTTTCTGCTCTTAAAAAAGCATCGTCATCTGTTATTGATGATTACATTTCTAGAACAGGTGGAGCTGGTGGAGTTGGTGATCAACTTGTAAAAGCTGCAAACAAACTTTAAATCGTATAAATACCCCGCACTTAAGTGCGGGGTTTTCAAATGAATACCTACGACAAAATTGTAAAATATTCTGGCTATTTAGCTTCAGCGTTATTTATTATGATAGGCTTTATAGTTTCTTATGAAGTTATCATGAGATACATATTTAATTCACCTACTATTTGGGTAAACGAAATTTCTCGATTTTTACAAATTTGGGCTACTTATTTAGCTTTAACTTATACTTTTCATAAAAATGATTTTATCAGAATAACAGTTATATATGACAAAGTAGGAGATAAAGGAAAAAAGATATTAGATTTAATAAGTGCAATATTCATTTTAATTTTTAGTGGATTTGTACTTTATTATGGATGGTTAATTGCTTACGACTCTCTTAAAGTTGGAAGAACAAGCTCTACAATTTTAGATGTTCCATCCTTTCTTACAGAATTTGCGATACCATTATGTTTTGCATTTTTGGTATTAAGAGTGCTTTTCGAAGTACCTAAATACATCAAAGATATAATTAAATGACAGTAGCAATAATCTTATTTTTGTTATTTTTTGTGCTTTTTTTAGGAGTGCCAATAGCATTTGGTTTAGGTTCTATAGGATTGGGTTTAATGTTATTTGGAGATATTTCTCCTTTAATGATCCCACAAACTTTTTACAGTGTGGCAGATAACTTTATTTTATTAGCTGTTCCGATGTTTTTGATGATGTCTAATATATTATTAAAAGCAGGTGTTGGAGAAGATCTATTTAATTTTGCTCAAAGCTGGGTTGGAAATTTTCCAGGCGGTTTAGCAATAGCAACTATAGTTTCTTGCAGTATTTTTGCTGCTATATCTGGATCATCAGTGGCTACTGCAGCAACAATCTCAACTGTAGCATTTCCTGCAATGATTAATAGAGGTTATCACAGAAACTTTACTTTAGGTATTTTGGCAGCGGGTGGAACTTTAGGGATTTTAATTCCTCCATCAATTCCAATGATTGTTTATGCATTTGTTGTTGAAGAGTCTGTACTAAGTATGTTTCTTGCAGGAATTGGGCCAGGAATAGTTTTAGCATTATTTTTTATTATCTTTTCAGTTTTTTACGTAAAATTTTTTAATAAAGAAGTTCAAAATGTATCCAGTACTTTAGAAGAAAAAATTAAGTACACAAAAAGAGGTTTGCCAATATTATTAATGGCCTTCATCATGCTGGGTGGAATTTATGCTGGAATTTATACACCAACAGAAGCCGGTGGTATTGGTTTTTTAATATCATTTATCTATGTAGTGGCTAAAAAAAGGTTAGATTTTAAGGGTTTTATCGAAGCTGGTTTGGAGACAATGAAAACTACAGTTACAATATTTATAATTATTGCAGGAGCAAAAGTTTTTGGTAAAGCAATTTCTCTTTATAGAATTCCTCAAGATTTATCATCTTTCATAGTTACTAATATTAATGAGACTGGTTTATTTATACTTGTTGTGTGTATTACTTTGTTAATCTTAGGATTTATAATGGAAACCCTTTCATTAATTTTAATTATGATGCCTATATTTTCGATTTCAATCGCTGCAATGAATATTGATTTAATTTGGTTTGGAATAATTTTTACTTTAATGATTGAATGTGCATTAATTACACCGCCAGTTGGACTAAATATTTATGTTCTCCAAGCAATCGGTAAAGCAAAAATGTCAGAAATAGCTAAAGGTGTGATACCTTTTGTCATTATAATGTTATTTACAGTATTTGTTATTTACTTATTCCCTGACCTAGCATTATATATACCTTTTAAATTATAAATATGTTTTCAAAAATAAAATCAAAAGATAAAGCAGAACAACTAAGACAATTATTAAATGGACCAGAAATAATTGTAATGCCTGGATGCTTTGATGCATTATCAGCAAAATTAATTGAAAGAGAAGGTTTGAAAGTTGGTTTTATGTCTGGCTTCAGTGTTTCATCAACAAAACTTGGTATGCCGGACACGGGTCTGATTTCCTTTTCTGAAATGGCAGATCAAGTAAGAAACATATGTAATGCTACATCAATTCCAATAATATTTGATGGGGATACTGGATATGGAAATTCAGTGAACGTATTTAGAACTGTAAGAGGATATGCGGATGCAGGAGCAGCTGGTGTGATGATTGAAGACCAAAAGTGGCCAAAAAAATGTGGTCACACAAAGGGAAAAGATGTTGTCGATCTTGATGAGGCAAACTCAAGAATTAAAGCTGCGGTGGATGCAAGAGAATATGGAAATAAAGATATCTTAATAATGGCAAGAACTGATGCCATAGCAACTAGAGGATTAGATGATGCAATTAAAAGAATGCAATCATTTTCAAAACTTGGTGTTGATATTTTATTCATAGAAGCTGTTAAAAATAAAGATGATATGAAAAGAATTATCAAAGAAGTTCCAGGTCATCATATGTTAAATTTGATCGAAGATGGTGAAACCCCATTATTACAAATTAATGAAATAGAGGAAATTGGTTATAAAATTGCTGTAATGCCTCTAACCCTAATGAGTGCATCAGTAAAAACGATGCAAGAATGTTTGAATAATATGAAAAATAAAGTTTATAATAAAAATGTTTCTAAATTTTCAGACTTAAAAGATATAGTTGGCTTCAACGAATATTACGATATTGAAGACAAATATAAATAATGTTTCCAAAAAAATTTTCTAAAATTCTTTTCGTTTTTTTTATGGGTTTAGGAATGAGTTTGTTAATGACCCTAATTATTACATTTATAAATACAGGTTATGATGAATTTTATTATAAAAGATTTTTCAAAGCTTGGTCTATTAGTTTGCCAGTTGCATTAGTTGCAACAACTTTTGTTGCACCATTGGTGAATAAATTAGTGGAAAAAATTACTAAATAGAGAGGATGTCATATGAGTGAAAATATAGCTTTTATAGGAGTTGGTAATATGGGAAACCCAATGGCCTGTAATTTAAAAAATGCTGGGAAAAAAGTTAAAGTTTTTGATGTTTCTAAAGAGATGATTGATAAAGCCATTGAAAATAATCTTGATGTTGAGAACGATTTTGGAAAGCTAATCAATAGTGAAACATCTGTTGTAATCACTATGTTGCCCGAGGGTAAACATTCAAAAGAAGTTTATTTAAAAGAAAATGGTGTTTTAGATAAAGTTTCTAAAAATTGTCTACTAATAGATTGTTCAACAATCGATATAGATACTTCTAAAGAAATAGGAAAGAAAGCAAATGAAAAAGGTATTAAGATGATTGATGCACCAGTAAGTGGTGGCGTGATGGGTGCACAAAAAGCAACTTTAAATATTATGGTTGGTGGATCAAATGATGCATTTAATCAAGCTTTACCTATTTTAAAACTAATGGGTAAAAATATTTATCATGCTGGAGAGATAGGATGCGGAAACGGTGCAAAGATTTGTAACAACATGTCTCTTGGAATAACAATGATTGCTGCTTCAGAGTCATTAATGTTAGCAAGAAGATTGAATATAGATACAAAGAAAGTTCATGAAATTATGAAAAATGCTTCTGGAAATAGCTGGCCTATTTCAGTTTATCCACCCTTACCTGGATTAATTGAAGGAACTCCATCTAACAACAAATATAAGCCCGGCTTTTCTGCAGGTATGATGAACAAAGATTTAAAACTTGCAAATGAATGTGCTAAAAATGCAAATGCATTTACTCCATTAGGAGAGATGGCATTAGAAATATATTCAAAGTTTTGTGAGGATGGAAACGGTTCGAAAGATTTTTCAGCTATATCAAAAGTTATTGGTGGAGATGCTTGGGATTATCCAATAGAATAATTACCAAGAGGAATTTGGACTTTCCAAAAATTTTAACTCATCTGGTGTAGATTTTCTTCCCATAACTTTATTTCGATGAGGATATCTATGAAATCTTTTAATTGCAGCTGTATGATCTTTCCAAAATTTTTTTATCTCATTATAGTTTGGATGGTTAGATAAATAATTATCCAACAATTTATATGCTCTATCATGATCTATTACTTCTTCGCTGTGAATGTATGGTAATAGCATAAAAAAACGTTGATATTCATCCATTTGATCAAGATACCCGTTATAAACTGCATCATTTACAATCAGTCTTGCTTTATGGTCAAACTCGAAAGCTTTTTTATCGTCTCTATATAAATTTCTTGAAAATTGATCCAATAAAATAACTAAAGCTAGAGTGCTTAATGGCTCATCTTGCCAATCATCATATTCATTTAAAGTAGCTTTTTCATGATCATCTTTGAATTTGTCTCTAATCAATTGATCAAAATTATCATCTCTTTTAAATCGCTTTTCAACGACCATATCATCAAACCAAAAATCTAATATTGCTTTGGCTCTATCATTCATAAACTTTATCAACTTTTACCTGATATGATTCAACAAGTCTGTTGGTTTCATTTGCCATTGCTACAACTGCAATAAGTTCACTTAACATCTCTGTAGTAGCACCTTTAGATTTAGCAGCGATACTGTGAGATTTAATACAATACTCACAACTATTTGTCATTGAAACTGCTACATAAATAAGCTCTTTTGTCATTTCATCTAAAGCGCCTTTTTTCATCACTTGCTGTATAGAAGTCCATGTTCTCTCTAAAGTTTCTGGGTTGTTGGCTAACATTTTCCAAAAATTGTTTATGTAGTCTGTATTTCTCTTTTTTTTTATATCTTCAAATACTTCTTTCACCTTTCCTGTAGCATCAGCTTCTTCAATCATATTAAAAACTGCCATTTCACCTCCTTAATTGTAAATTGTTTCTATTTTAGGCATTAATCTTAATAATTCCTTAGTATATTCATGATTTGGATTTTTAAACAACTCTTCTGTCTCAGACACCTCGCATAGTTTTCCATTCCTTAAAACTCCAATGTCATCACACATTTGTCTTACAACTGGTAGATCATGACTTATAAAAAGTATAGTTAAATTAAGTTGTTCCTGTAAATCTTTAAGTAAATTTAGTATTTGGGCCTGAATACTCACATCCAAAGCAGATGTTGGTTCATCACAAACCAATAGTCTTGGTTTTGTTGCTAACGCTCTTGCAATAGAAATTCTTTGTCTTTGTCCTCCTGAAAACTCATGAGGATATCTTTCGGCTGAAGACTTGGATAACTCCACAGAGTCTAAGAGATCATTTATATACTCATTTAGTTCATTAGTACTAATATTTGTATCATGTAATTTTATAGGTTCAGCAATGATATCTTTAACTTTAAGCCTGCCATTCAATGAAGAGTATGGATCTTGAAATATCATTTGAATTTGTTTTCTAAATTTAAGTAATTCTTTATTACTTTTGATATTATTAATACATACATCATCAAAATAAATTTCACCTGAAGTAGGTTTAAATAAATTAACAATCATTTTTGCAATTGTAGTCTTTCCACTACCACTTTCACCAACAAGTCCAAAAGATTTTCCTTCTTGTATATTAAATGAAACAGTATCAACTGCTAAAACATTATTTTGAGATTTTTCTGTAAAAAAACCTTCATTAAAAGTTTTACAGAGATTTTTTATTTGAACTAAATCTTTTTTTAAGATCTCTCTTTTATTCCACCTGTTTAAAATTTTTAAATTAATATTTTCCTGGTCATTTTTTTCTTTCTCTATAATTTTAAATCTGGATATCTTTTTATTTGTGGGAGGAACAGAACTAACTAAACTTTTTGTATAAGTCTCTTTTGGTTTTGTTAATATTTGCTTTGTTGTTCCCAATTCTACCAAATTACCATTTTTCATTACAGCAACTCTATTGGTAGTCTCTGCTATAACTCCCATATCATGTGTAATTAATATAACTGCTAAATTTCTCTCTTTAGTCAGTTTTTTGATAAGTTCTAATATTTGTGATTGTATTGATACATCAAGTGCAGTTGTGGGCTCATCTGCAATTAACAACTCTGGTTCACAACATAGAGAAAGTGATATAACAACCCTTTGTCTCATACCTCCTGAAAATTGATGAGTATAATCATTAAATCTTTTTTCAGCATCTTTTATGCCTACTTCTTTTAAAAGATTTATTGCTTTTTCTTTTGCTTTTGAGTTACTGAGGTTTAAATGAGTTTGGATTGTTTCAATAAGTTGTTGTCCAATTGTTAAGATAGGATTTAAAGATGTCTGAGGATCTTGAAAAATAAATCCAATTTTTTTTCCTCTTAAACTTAGAATATTTTTTTTATTTTCATGAATATTTATGTCGCTTAAATAAATTGATCCTTCAGATACTTTCCCTGGTTCGTCAATTAAATCAATTATTGCATTTGCTACAGTACTTTTTCCAGACCCAGATTCTCCTACTAATCCTACAATTTCTCCTCTTTTTATCTCAATATTAATATCTTTTGCAGCATGAACTGTCTCTTTTCTCAATTTATAATCTACACTTAAATTTTGTATTTTTAAAAAACTCATTTTTTCAATTTAGGATTAAGAGTGTCTCTCATCCAGTCTCCTAATAGATTAATGGAAAAAGCCAAAACAACTAAGAATATTGCTGGAAAAAAAGTTATCCACCATTCACCAGAAAATAAAAAGTCATTTCCAAGTCTTATTAATGTTCCTAAAGAAGGAGTAGTTGGAGGAACGCCAACACCTAGAAAACTCAATGTGGCTTCTGCAATTATTGCTAATGCAAGACCTATAGTTCCTATAACAAGTACTGGTCTCATAATATTTGGAAGAATATGTTTAAACATTACTATAAAATTAGAAACTCCAATAATTGTTGATGCTGAGACATAATCTTTATTTTTTTCAACTAAAGTTGCTGCTCTTGATACTCTTGCAAACTGTGGCCACTCTGAAATACCAATTGCAAAAATTAAAACATATATTGCCATCTCGTCATGAAGTTCACGCGAAATTATACCTCTCGCAATACCATCAACAAGAAGTGCCATCAAAATACTTGGAACTGTTAACTGAACATCAGTTAATCTCATAACAATCATTTCATACTTGCCACCAAAAAAACCAGCAGTAAGACCTAATCCAACTCCTAAAATTAAACTAAATAAAATTGCTGAGAAACCAACAATCAAAGATATTCTAGATCCATAAAGAATAGTGGATAACATATCTCTTCCTTGTCCATCAGTACCAAGTATAAATTCTACTTTTCCTTCGCTAGTCCAAGATGGTGGGGTGAATGCGTCCATTAAAGATAAAGATGATGGATCGAATGGATTATAAGGTGTAATAAATTCTACAAAAAATGAACAAAAAAATATTATTGCTAATAAAATCGATGAAACTATTGCTGTAGGAGATTTTATAAAACTGAAATAAATTTCACTATCTTTAATTTTATCCCAAGTTGTTAAAGCTTTATTATCCACTAGCTGAATCTCCTTTAACTCTAATTCTTGGATCTATAAAGTAATACAAGATATCGACTATAAAATTTATCATTACAAAAACGAATGCTATAAATACTAAATATGCTGACATAATTGGAATATCTACAAACTGAACAGCTTGAATAAAAAGAAATCCCATACCTGGCCATTGAAATACTGTTTCCGTAATAATTGAAAATGCAATTAATGTTCCAATATTTATACCTGCAATAGTTATTACTGGAATTAGTCCATTTTTAAGTGCGTGCTTATAATTAATGCTTTTTTCATTAATGCCTCTAGCTCTTGCAAACTTAATGTAATCAGTCTGAAGTATTTCCATCATTTCAGCTCTGACGAGTCTTATTATATAGGTCATTTGAAAAAGACTTAAAGTAACTGATGGTAATATAATTGCTTTTAATCCTGATATGGTTAAAAAGCCTGTCGACCAAAATCCTAGATCTACCACCTCGCCTCTTCCAAACGATGGTAGAATGCCCAATATAACTGCAAAAAGATAAATAAATAAAATACCAATTACAAAAGTTGGTAGAGAAACACCTAATAAAGAAACCGCTAAGATAAAATCACTCAAAAAACCTTTTCTTTTTATGCCTGTATATACTCCCAATAAAGTACCGGAAACCAATGCAATTAAAGCAGATATTAAAACTAATTCAATTGTTGCCGGTAATCTTTCAATGATTAATTCTGATACAGGTCTTCTTAATTGATAAGATATTCCAAATTCTCCTTTTGAGGCATTAATTATAAACCTAGTAAATTGTACATGAATTGGGTCCATTAAACCCAAAGTTTCTCTTAACTCAGCTCTTTCTTCATCTGATGTTTCCTCACCAACCATGTTATTTATTGGGTCTCCCACAAAATTAAAAAGAGAGAAAGATACAAAAGCTACAACAAGCATAACCATTGCAGATTGAAACAATCGTTTAAAAAAATACTTTATCAATTTATGAAATTTTATTTTTATACAAGCCCTTTAATTAAAAAGGGCTTGTAATAAATTATTTAGTCAAAGCTCGCAAAACGGAATAACGGTTCGTTATTCGGTCTTATCGGAACATTAACATCTTTTTTTGCAGCCCAAGATATAACTTGATGATGTAAAGGAAGATAAGAAATATCATCTTTTACTATTTTCCAAGCTTTAGCTATCGCAGCATTTCTCTTATCTAGGTTAACTTCACCTTCCATAACTCTTATCGCAGCATCTACATCAGAGTTACTAAAGTTAACTCTGTTCCAGCTTGCTCCACTTTCATATAAGTAATGGAAAACATAATGACTATCTAAAGTTGGAACTCCCCAACCTAACATATAAAAGTCACCTTGATTATCTTTTAGTTCTTTAAAGTGCTTACTTTTTGTTTGGGCAAATAAATTTACTTTAACACCGATTTTACCTAACATACCAACAACAGCTGTGCATATAGCTTCATCATTTACATATCTGTCATTTGGACATCTAAGCTCAACTTCAAATCCATTCGGATATCCAGCATCAGCTAGAAGTTTTTTTGCAGCAGCTACATCATAAGGAAGTCTTTTATCAAGTTCTTCTGTGTATCCGTTAACACCTGGAAAAGTAATTATTCCTGCAGGTTCACTTAAACCTCTCATTACTTTTTTCTTAATAGCCTCAATATCTATTGCTTGATAAAGAGCTTGTCTAACTGCTTTCTTTTTGAATGGATTATCACCTGTATTACCTGTTCTAAGTTTATCTGCTCCCTGATCCATACCAAGGAATATAGTTCTCATTTGAGCAGTGCTTTCAACTTTGTGAGCAGGTGAATTTTTAATTCTAGCTAAATCTTGCACAGGTGCATCAGTAACAACATCAATTTCACCAGATAAAAGAGCTGCAACTCTAGTAGCTGCATTTTTTATAGGTAGTAGATGAATTTCTGTTACTTTGTCATCCTTCATAGTACCCCACCATTTTTTATTACGTTTGAAAACTGTTTTAGTATTTGGTTCTCTTAATGTAATTTTAAATGGTCCAGTTCCCATAGCATTCGTAGCTGAAAATGTTTCTTGTCCAGCATCCCAGTTCTGCGCCATGACTGCAAAATTCTTTTCACTCCATTTTTTTGACATTATAAAAATGTTTGAAAGTTGGTTTAAAAGAATTGGATTTGGTTTACTTGTTGTAATTTCTACCGTGTAGTCATTAACTGCTTTTACACCTGATACTGTACTAATATATTCTTTAAAATCAGATGTTCTTTGTTTTGCTCTTAAAATACTAAATACAACGTCTTCAGATGTAAATGGAGTTCCATCAGAAAATTTAACATCTTCTCTTAATTTAAAGATCCAAGTATTAGGACCTTGAGTTCTCCACTCTGTTGCTAGTTGAGGTCCAATTTTCATATCTAATCCTCTGGTAACTAGAGCTTCGTATACTTGTCTAGACACTTGAGTGGTAGGACCTTCGTTTTGAGCATGAGGATCAAGTGTTAAACTATCACCCTGCATTGACCATTTAATAGTTTTTGCAAATGCTTGTGATGGAGCAAAAGCTAGAAAAAAAGCCAATAAAATTTTTATAAAATACCCATACTTCATTTCTCTCTCCTATATTATTAAAATAAAAATCTAACTTATTAATTATGTAAACTAAAGTGATTTAATTGACTATTTTTTTGAAGTTTTCGTAAAGAATTTTAGAATATTTGTTCATAGATTGAATGTTGTCTTTCGCATCACTATCAAATTTATCAAGAGCTCCTTGTCCTAACTGACTCTCTAAAGCAGACTTATATTCTGGCACACATCCCCATTCTCCTACAGTAGTATCTTTTATCTCTATATGAAATTGAATACCGTAAGCATGTTTTTTGTATTTAAAAATTTGGTATTTCGTTTCAGGAGATGATGCTAAAAGAGTTATATCATTATTATTTTCAAGATTTTGAACTTCATATGAATGCCATTGGAGTGATTTAATAATATCAGGATATTCTTTAAATAATAAATCGTCCTTTTTACTGTTTAAAAAATTAATGTCTAAAATACCTATCTCTGGATTTTTTGATTTAACTACTTTACCTCCAACTACCTCTCCTAATAATTGACAACCTAAACAAAAACCTAAATATGGTTTATTTAAGTCTACTACAAATTCTTTGATTTTTTTTTTCTCTTCTATTAACCAAGGGTAATCTTTTTCCATCCAAGTATCCATTGGTCCGCCCATACAAAACATTGCATCAAATCCAGTTAAATCATCAGGTATTTTTTCTCCTTCGTCAAGTTCTACAGTTTTAATATGAACTTTATCCTTTAACATTAAATCTTTAATATAACCAGGATCCTCAATTTTAATGTGTTGAAGAACAATTATATTTTTCATGTAGCTGGCTTGAGTAATTTTAAAATTTTTTTATGATTTGATAAATTATTTGAAACAATTATGTTTCCACCTAATGAAGCATCTTTATTATCCCATGTAGTAATTATTCCACCTGATGCTTTAATAATTGGTATTATCGGATGTATATCCCAAATTTTGTTTGCACATTGAGCTACAATATCTAGTCTTCCCTCTGCTAATTGGCAATATGTTAGTGCATCGAAACATGGAAACTGCATTCTCTTAATAAATTTCATTATTTTTTTTTGTTTTTGAAAAGACAAAGTTCCGTGAAAAGCAGCAGCTACTTTCAAATAATTAAATTTTATTTTTTTGTTAACTTTTAATTTTCTTTTTTTTCCATTTTCAAACACAAAAGCAGATTTATCATCTTGATTTAAATAGTATCTTTTCATTCTTGGAAAATTTGCTAAACCAACTATAGGGGCGTCGTTATAATTTAGAGAAATTAAATTGCTCCATGTAGGATTTCCAGCGACAAATGATCTTGTCCCATCAATTGGGTCAATTATCCATGAAAATAGACTTTTTGTCTTTTTTGCTCCAAACTCTTCACCGATAATTTGATGATCTGGGAACTTATCATTAATCTTTTTTCTTATAAATTTTTCAAAAGCTTTATCAGCACTGGTAACAGGATCATAACCTTTACCTTTTAACTTGTTATTAATTGTAAAAGTTTTGTTAAGTTTAGTGTAATAAAAATTAGTTAAATCCTTAGCAAGCTTATTCAAAAAAGTGTAATAAATCTTGAAATCTTTTGTTTTTTTGAAGGTCATTTATCTGATGAGTAATAGTTAAAATATACAACTAGTTCAAATAAAATATCTTGAAAATTTTAGAATTTGATAGAAGAATCCAGATAGATGAAAATAGAAATCGATTCTAAAAAAGTATTTATAAATAGTGGAAATAATAAAGAAGAAATACATCCATTTTGGCTTAGAGAAAGAATAAATAACGAAGATGCTCTGGATAAAGGAAATCAACAAAGATTATTTGATCCAAATTCTATAAATACTAACATTGATATAGAAAAAATTGAGAATGAAGATGGATTACTAAATTTATTTTTCAATGATGGAACCAATTATAAAATAAAAGAAGATCAAATATTAAATGAGTATAAATTGCAAAATCTTGATCCTATTTCAATTGATAAAATTAAATGGGATTCAAATTTTAATAATTTTCAAAAATTTAAATTTGAAAATGATATTTTTGAAAAAAAAATCATGTATGATTTATTAGTATCATTCTATAAATATGGTTTTGTAGTTTTAACTAATGTACCAACTGAAGATAATTTTATTATTAAATTTGCAAATTCAATTGGCAGTGTAAGAAGAACTAATTTTGGGGAATTTTTTAATGTAAGATCTGTGCCTAATCCAAATGATTTAGCTTATACATCATTAGCATTATCTCCACATACAGATAATCCGTATAGAAAACCAGTTCCTTGTGTTCAATTATTGCATTGTATTACTAATAATGTGAGTGGAGGAAATTCTACCTTGGTTGATGGCTACACTGTAAGTGAAAAAATCAAAGAGGATTATCCAGAATATTATGAAATTTTATCTTCAGTTAAAGTAAAATTTAAATTTATAGACAATACAGTTGTTTTAGAAGATATGTCTGAGTTAATTAAATTGGATGAAAAAAATAATTTTAAACAAGTTAGATTTAGTCCAAGATTAGATTATGCTCCGATATTAGAAAAATCAAAATTGGATTTATTCTATAAAGCTAGAAATAAAATTTCTGAATTATACAACTCTGATAAATATAAAGTTGAATTTAAATTAGAAACCGGAGATTTATTAATGATGGACAATCATAGATTGCTTCACGGAAGAACAAAGTATGATGTTAACGAAGGTGATAGATATTTACAAGGATGCTACATTGATTTCGACAGTACAGAAGGTAAACTTAGACATTTAAAAAGAAAATTTAATCTTTGAATAATTCTTTTATTTTTTCTTCAGCGTTTTTTATCGACTTTTCATAATCTAAAGCCATTTGATCTGCTGCAACTATATCGATTTTTTTAATACCAAAAAAATTTAACATATGTATCAACCACGGAGTTAAAAAGTCTTCTTCACCTTGTATTTTTGTTCCGCCAGAAGTAATTACTAAATAGACCTGCTTATCTTCTAATAAACCTTTTCTTCTTCCGTCATCCCCATATTTAAATGTCAACTTTACTCTGGCTGCAAGATCAGCCCAAGCTTTAAGTGTTGCTGGTGGGCCAAAATTATAAATTGGCACTGATATAATAATTACATCACATTCTTTTAACTCTGATACTAACTTATCAGACAATTCAAACATTTTTTTATGTTCATCTGTTTGCTCATTTTCTGGAATTTTCATTCCAGACTCAGTTAAACCAGATATAAAAAGCATTTCGTCATCTAGATCTCTATAAATGACTTCATCATCATCTTTTTTAACTTTATCAAGTATTTTTTTTGCAAGCATCCTTGAGGTAGAACCTTCTTTTCTAGCACTGCAATCAATTTGATATATTTTCATTTTTATCCAAGTTTTTGAAGTATAGGAAAATACTTTAATATGTAAAATCCTAAAGCTTGCAACTGGTTTGTAATCATTAATATTCCTGTTATCAATAATAATCCTCCACCAACTCTTGAAATAGTTATCATTTTTGATTTTAGATTTTTTGTTACAACCATAAAACGTTGAATCAAATAACCTGATGCAATAAAAGGCAGTGCTAAACCAAGTGAATAGAACACAAGTAACAATATACCTCGGTTCAAACTTTGCTCAATTGAAGCTAGAGCTAATATTGATCCTAAAATAGGTCCAATACATGGAGTCCATCCAAATCCAAATGCCATACCAACTAATATTGAGCTAAAATTTCCTGATTTAATCTCAGTATTAATTCTTTTTTCATAATTTAAAAACTTAATATTAATTAATCCCATAATATGAAGGGAGAAAATAATTATAATACTTCCTGCAATAATTCTTAGTTCAAAAGAGTTACTTAAAATTAAAGAACCTAAAAAAGTTGCGGTAGCTCCGAAGCTTATAAAAACAATTGAAAAACCAAAAGTAAATAAAACTATAGGGAATATATTAATCGTTTTTTTTTCTAATAATTCATTTAAAGAGCTTCCAGAAATATAAGATATATATCCAGGTATTAATGGAAGTACACATGGAGACAAAAAGCTTATCAATCCAGCTCCAAATGCAACAAATAATTCTATCATTTAACCAGTATTTTTCATTGCAGCTGAAATACCTGCAATAGATGTTAATAATGCATCATTAAGATCATTTTTTTTATCTGAATTTAATTTTTTGTTTTTAATTTTATTCATAACTACTGCTTGAATTATATTTAAAACCTCTGTGTAAATATTTCTTACAATAATTCCTGATCTAAATTTTTTTCTTTCATTTATAATTTCTTTTGGCGTAATCTTTTTATTTAATTTCTTAATAACTTCGAATTGGAACCTAAGTTTTTTTCCAACTCTTTTTAAATCTTTGTCTGCTAAATACTCCTCATATATTTTTGAAATATCTGGGTCCACTTTTGAAATTACCATATCCAAAATATCCATCATTGAATTGAAGAAAGGCCAATTTTTTTCCATATCTATTAGTGTTTTCTCAAATTTTTCTATCGATGAATATCTTAAAGCTTCTGCACTTCCAAGCCATGCTGGGAGCATTAGTCTTATTTGTGTCCATGCAAATACCCAGGGTATTGCTCTTAAACCTTTGATATTATCAATATTCTTTCTTTTAGACGGTCTTGATCCAATTGAAAGTTTTCCTAAAGACACATGTGGCGTAACGGTTTTGAAATATTTAATAAAATCCGAACTTTGATTAATATTTTTTCTATATGAACTTTTTGAAATATCAGACATTTTTTCAATTAGATTTCTCCAATCTTTTTTAGGGACTGGCGGTGGGGTTAATGTTGCCTCCATTACCGCTCCTATATAGCTACATAAATTGTAAATTGCTAAAGGTTGATATCCATATTTCTGTTGAATTACTTCTCCTTGATCGGTTATTCTAATTTTTCCATTAACTGTATTTGGCGGCTGAGATTTTAAAGTAGCTTGAATTGGGCCTCCACCTCTACCTGCTGAACCACCTCTTCCATGAAAGAAGGTAACATCTATTTTATATTTTTTAGCAATTTTAATAATTTCTTCTTGAGCCTTATATTGATGCCAACTTGCACAAATTTTTCCAGCATCTTTGCTTGAGTCTGAATATCCAATCATGACTTCTTGTTTATTTTTTATTAAATCTCTGTACCACTTTAATGAAAACAAACTGGCCATTATTGATTTTGCATTAATTAAGTCATCTAATGTTTCAAATAATGGGACAACTCTTAATCTATTCTTAATATTTGCTTCTTTTTGCAAATATAAAACGGAGAGAATGTCAGATGCAGATGATGTCATTGAAATAACATAAGCCCCTAAACATTCAGGCGGCTCTTCAGATAAAATTTTAAATGTTGACCAAACTTCTTTATTTTCTTTATTTTTAAAATTAAAATTTTTTATGAAATTTGATTTTTTTTTCATCTTAGATGATAAAAATTTAATTTTTTCCTCCTCACTCCATTTTAAATAATTAAGTTTATTTTTTTTCTTAATTAGTTCATTAATTAACTGTGAGTGTCTAGATGACTCTTGTCTAATATCTAGTTTTGCCAGATTAATTCCAAAACATTTTGCTCTTCTCATTAAATCTAATAATTCACCACTTGCTATATTTTCACTTTGATTTTCTTCTAAGGACTCACGGACAATTCTAAGAGGTTTTAAAATTTCCTCTTTTGAGCTTAGCAATTTTTTGTAGTCCAAAGGTTTTTTATTCACTATGAACTGTTCAATTGCTCGGTGAGTAAATCGCATTTTATCCCTTAGAGGTCTTAAGAAAACTCTGTAAGGCTCAAATGATTTTCCTGTAAGTTTTTGAATTTTTTTTGAACATTTTCTCATTGAATACGATCTAATTAATTTAGTGAGTTCTTTTTCATACAATTTTGCTGCTTCCCATCTTGATAATAACAAAACTTTTTTAGTTACTTTTGAAGTTACATTTGGATTTCCATCTCTATCACCACCCATCCATGATCCAAACTCAATAGGATTAAAATTTTTTGGCAAACCTTTACCCATATTTTTCAAAAATATATCATTGAGTCTTCTGTAGACTTTTGGAATAGTTTCCCAAAGACTATCCTCTATTATTGCAAGACCCCATCGCGCTTCATCGGGTGGAGACGGTTTTGATCTTTTTAAGTCATCTGTATTCCAGATAATGGTAAATTCATCATGAATTTTTTTATTTAAAGATTTTATTTTTGAAGAGTGATCTTTAAATAACTCTCTATCCTCAAGTATTTCTGTAATTTTATGGTATTTTTGAATTAAAGTTCTTCTTTTGACCTCTGTTGGATGGGCTGTCAAAACTATTCCAATATTTAAATTTTTTGCGAAACTATATATTTTATTATTATTAATTTTTTTATTTTTAAATAATTTCTCAAAAATTTCTTCTATAAAAATATTTTTTTGATTTTTGTTGTCTCTTTTATTTTCATATTGGTTTAGTTGTCTAGATGCATCAATAGACTCAGCTAGATTTATAAAATTCATAAAATGATTAAATGCTCTTGCAAGCTTGTAAGTATTTTTAGGATTAATACTTTTTATTTCACTAGAAATTTTTTTATATGATTTTTTTTGGATTTTATTTGCTTTTGATAACTTTCTAATTTTCTCAACAAGATTATAAAAGCTTTTACCTTCTTGTTCTTTAATTACATTTCCTAATGAATTTCCTAAAAACCTAACATCCTCTCTTAATGATTTTGTAGGAATTCTTTCGTAGTATAGGTCTCTTTTGATCACAATTTATTATATCAAAAAAGAGATTATATTTGGATTAAATTGCTACTACTTTTGATTTTTGTTCACCAAGAAGTTCAATTGAAAGCCTCATTTCATCACCTGCTTTTAAAAATTTTTGTGGCTTCATTCCCATTCCAACTCCTGGGGGTGTTCCTGTGGTAATGATATCTCCAGGTTGAAGAGACATATATCTGCTAACATATGAAACAATATGATCTACATTAAAAATCATTGTTTTTGTATTACCCGTTTGCATTCGTTCACCATTTAAATCTAATTCCATATTTAGGTTGTTTACATCATTAATCTCATCTTTGGTCACAAGATATGGACCAACAGGACCAAATGTATCGTGCGACTTTCCTTTTACCCACTGTCCCATTTTTTCTATTTGCCACTCCCTCTCACTTACATCATTCACTAAACAATAGCCTAAGATATAATCTTGTGAATTTTTCTCTGGAATATTTTTAGCATTTTTTCCAATAACTAAACCTAGCTCAACTTCCCAATCTAGTTTGTTTGAATAGCTTGTAATTTCAATATCATCATTTGGTCCATTGATTGAACTAGTGGCTTTCATAAATACAATTGGTTCTGTTGGTGGTTTTGCTCCAGTTTCCGCTGCATGGTCAGAAAAATTTAATCCAATTGCAATAAATTTTCCTGGTTTAGTTATGCATGAACCAATTCTTGTATTATTTGAAATCTCGGGCTGTGATGATAAATCAATTTGTTTAATTTTTTCAAATGTTTCAAAATTTAAATGAGTTGGATCTAAATCAATTATATGTTTGGATATATCTCTCAACTTTCCATCTTTATCTAATATAGCTGGCTTTTCTTTATTTTTTTCTCCTACTCTTAGTAATTTCATTTCATCTCCAATAATTATTTATAGCTTTTGTATAACGAACTATGATCATAATTACCTAAACCCTTTTTAACAAGTTTATTATACATTTTTTTTACTATTTTAGATAAAGGTAATTCTAACTTTTTATTTTTTGCACAATCAAGGATGTTATTCATGTCTTTTAATTGCGAAAAATTTTTTCCTCTTGGTTTAAAATCATTTTTGATCATTCTTAGTCCGTGAGTTTGTAATACTTTACTGTCAGCCCATCCGCCTTTCAATGCTTTGAGAATATTAATTGGATTTACGTTATTTTTTTGTGATAGTTTAATTGCTTCTGAAACAGATCCTATTGTAATTCCAACTATTATTTGATTAGCTAATTTTGCTATTTGACCTGCGGAATTTTTTCCAACTAAAACAGGATTGCCTAATTTCTTAAGTACATTTAAATTTTTAGAAAAAACTTTCTTATCTCCACCAACCATTATGGCGAGCTCTGCATTCTCTGCGCCATTGGTGCCTCCGGAAACTGGTGCGTCTAAAAAATTAATTTTATATTTTTTTAATAATTTTGATAAATTAATTGCTGTTCTAGGGTTTGCAGAACTCATATCAATGACTGTAGATCCTTTTTTTAAATTTTTTAAAAATTCTGAATTAAAATATATTTTTTTTATAGCCTTATCATCGGATAACATTGTAATTATTAGATCTCGGTCTGAAACAACTTCCTTTAAAGAATTACATACTTCTGCGCCAAATTTTTTTAATTTAAGGGCTTTATTTTTAGTTCTATTAAAAACTTTAACTTGATATTTTGATTTCAGTAGATTTTTTGCCATAGGAGCGCCCATTAATCCAATTCCTATAAAACCTATTTTTGTCATATTAATAATTCAACCGTGCCGCCCCTCTTACTCCACTTGCATCTCCATACTTAGCTTTTAAAAATTTCGTATTTATGTGTTTAATTTCCATATTTTTAGTTACCATTTTCTTTAATTCATTTAATGATGAGATTTCATTAGATAATCCACCTCCAAATACAAATACATCGGGATCAATTGTATAAATTAAGTTAACAAGTGCTCTAGCCAACCGAATTTTAAAATGTTTAATAAAAATTGATTTTGTAAACTTATCAGATTTATTAAATATTTCTCTCGCAGTAATTTTTTTATGATAAAGTTTTTCCAAACCCTTTCCTGAGGTAAATTTTTGAATTTGCATAAGTGATATCTTTTTTTTAATATACTTTTTATCGTTTAGATTACCAAAAATTGGTAGAGGAAGATGTCCCCACTCTCCAGAAATATAATTTGCACCTTTTAAGATTTTATTATTAATTACAATTCCACCTCCAGTGCCTGATCCAATAATTATGCCGAATACAACATTATAATTTTTTGCAGCTCCATCTATTGCTTCAGACAATGCAAAACAATTTGCATCATTTTCACATTTTATATTTCTTTTCAAAGCTTTTGATAAATCTATATTTAATTTTTTATTATTTAATTGTTTGGCATTTACTGAATTTTTAAGTAGTCCAGTTTTATAGTCTATAGATCCAGGATGACATACACCTACTTGAAATTTTTTTTTATATTTCTTATCTAATGTAAAAACTATTTTTGTTACATCTTTTATTATTTTTTTGTAGCTTTTAGGACAAGGAACTCTTGATCTTTCAATTTCATCTCCGTTTTTTTTTAAAATGACGCTTTCAATTTTTGTTGCCCCAATATCTATTCCAATTTTCATTTTAATAAGAACTTGATTGCTTCCAGATGTTAATATTACCATCTTTTGCAGTTTTATTAATTATTTTCATTTCAGAAGCTGAAAAACTAAGTTTGTTTAGACTTTCCAAATTCTCTTTTAATTGATTTAAACTTCTAACCCCTATTAGAGCAGATGTTACATAATTATTTGATAAAACCCAAGAGATTGCCATTTGAGATAAAGATTGCCCTCTTTTAATTGCAATCTTATTTAATTCCGAGACTATCTTTAAGTTTTTTTTTGTTATTAATGATTTATCTAGGTATGATGTAATATCACTTGCTCTTGAAACTTTAGGTATCTTTTTTAAATATTTATCTGATAGCATTCCTTGAGCTAGTGGAGAAAAAGCAATACATCCAATTTTTAGTTTTCTTATTGTCTTAGTTAAATCTTTTTCAATCCATCTATTTATTAACGAATATGATGGTTGATGAATAAACAATTTAATATTTCTTGATTTTAAAATTTTGTAAATTTGATTTGTCTTTTTAGAGGAATAAGATGAAATTCCAATATATAAGGCTTTTCCTGATTTATAGATACTTTCTAGAGCATCTGCTGTCTCTTCTAAAGGTGTATTTGGGTCAAATCTATGTGAATAAAATATGTCAAAATAATCAACTTTCATTCTTTTTAAACTTTGATCACAACTTGCAATAATATGTTTTTTTGATCCCCATTCTCCATAAGGTCCTTCCCACATATCATAACCAGCTTTAGATGATATAATGAGTTCGTCTCTATATTTTTTTAAGTCTTTACTTATTATTTTTCCAAAATTAATTTCAGTACTTCCATATGGTGGGCCATAATTATTTGCCAAATCAAAATGAGTAATACCTCTATCAAAAGCGTAAAATAAGATTTTTTTTATATTTGAAAGTGGGGTTTTGGCTCCAAAATTATGCCAAAGACCCAAGCTGATTAAAGGTAATTTCACACCGCTGTCACCGCATGTCCTATATAACATATTTGAGTATCTATTTTTAGATGCAGAGTATTTCATATGAAAAATATTAAATTAAATACATTAATAAGTAGCTCTTCCCCCGCTTAGATCAAACACTGCTGCAGTCGCAAAAGAGTTTTCTTCACTAGCTAAATAAGTTACTAAAGAAGCCAATTCATTAACTTTTGCAAACTTATTTCTTGGTATCTTTGAAAGCATGTAATTTATATGTTCTTCTGTCATTTGATCAAATATTCTTGTTTTTGCAGCCGCCGGTGTTACGCAATTTACTGCTATATTTTTTAATGCCAATTCTTTTCCTAGAGATTTTGTTAAACCAATAACTCCAGCTTTTGATGTACTATAAGCTCCAGCATTAGGATTGCCTTCTTTTCCAGCAATTGATGCAATATTAACTATTCTTCCATAATTATTTTTTTCCAAATAAGGGACAACTGCTTTGCAACAGTAAAATACTGCATTTAAATTTAATTGAATTACTTTTTCCCATTCCTCTATAGGATATTCTGCAACTGTTTTGTTCATACCAGTTATCCCAGCATTATTTACAAAGATATCTATTTTATTATGTTCAGTCTCAATATCTTTTAAGCTTTTAGAAATCTCTTCAAAGTTACATACATTTACAATTTTATAACTTATGTTTTCTGAATTTATTTTTTCAACGGCTTTCTTTGCTTCTTGTTCATCAATATCCCATATAATAACTTTTGCACCTGATTGAATGAATCTTTCTGCTATTGCAAATCCAAAACCTTGAGCACCACCTGTTATAACTGCAACTCTATTACTTAGATCAAACTTTATCATTTTATTTCTTTCTCTTTATTAATGGAAAACTTAAAGCAATTAAAGATAAAACAAAAAATGTTAATGCAATAGGTCTTTGAAGAAACATTAACCAGTTTCCATCGAAAATAACAAGCGATTGTCTTAAAGTTCCCTCTACCAATTCACCCAAAATTAAACCTATAATTACAGGCACAACTGAAAATCCATATCTTCTCATAAAGAAACCAATAACTCCAAATAATAGCATCAACCAAACATCAATAATTGACTGATTTAAAGAATATGTTCCACAAACAGAAACTGCAAAAATCATCGGCCATAATAATTTATTCGGAACTAGAGTGATTCTTGCAAATATTTTAGCTCCAAAAAATCCTAATACAAAGAATAAAATATTTGCAATTAGCATCGATCCAAATATTCCATAAAGAAACTCAGGTTGCTCTCTAAATAAATCTGGACCCGGTCTTACACCATGTATAATTAATCCTGTAAGTATAACCGCTGTAGTCGCACTACCTGGAATACCCAATGCTAGTGTTGGAACCATAGCTCCTCCGGTAGCAGCATTATTTGCTGCTTCAGCTCCAGCTATTCCTTCAATTGATCCTTTTCCAAAATCCTCAGGTTTTTTTGACCATCTTTTTGCTTCAGCATATCCTATTAATGATGCAACAGTTCCTCCCTCTGCTGGCAAAACACCAATAAATGATCCTATCCCGCTAGATCTTATAATTGTTTTCCAAGTTTTTTTATAATCATCGATTGATGGAAGTTTAACTGCCTTTAAAGCTACTCTATTAAATATTTGATTTATTAGAGTGGATTGAGTTAACATTTCACTAATAGCAAATAAACCTACTACTACTGGAATAAAACCAATACCTTCAGTCAATTCATTAATTCCAAATGTAAACCTATCTATAGATGTCATAAAATCTTTACCAACAGTTGAAATTAGAATTCCAAAAGCACCAGCAATTAAATTTTTAATAGGACTGCCCTCACCAATTGATGCAAGCATAGTTAATCCAAAAATTGCTAGCGCAAAATATTCAGGTTGACCGAATTCGTAAGCTAAATTTGCAAGTAAAGGAGCAAAAAATATAAGAACTATTACACTAGCAATTCCACCAATTACGCTTGAGACAGTTGCCATACCTAAAGCTCTACCAGCTTCTCCTTTTTGTGCTAAAGGATAACCATCTAAACATGTGGCTGCTGCTGCAGGGGTTCCAGGGGTATTTATTAAAATTGCGGTAATCGCCCCTCCATAAGTTCCTGCACAATAAATTGCAGTTAGTAATACAATTGCAGAGAGTGGATCTAGTGTCATCGTAAATGGTAATATTAAAGCACCACCTGTTGTTGGTCCTAGTCCAGGAAGAACTCCAAGAATTAATCCAAAAATTGTTCCAAAAAATAAAACAATTAATAATTTATAACTAAATAAAGGAGCAAAGATTAAACCTAAATTTTCCATTTTATCCGTAATAAAGGTTTGTAATAATTCCAGGTGGAAATCGTAATCCTAAAATTGTTTCAAAAAATACAAAAACAATTAAAGGAAATATAATTGATACGATTATTAAATAGGCAACTCTTCTTTCTCCCCAAAAGTAAGAAACTATGATTGAAAGTAATGCTATGCCTAAAAAGAAATCTAAAAATTTTGAAACAGTTATAAAAACAACAAATGAAAGCAAAGTAATATAAAATGAATTAGGTAATTTTTTTTCACTTTTCCAGGGTTTTTTAAGAGAAATAAAATAAGTTAATAAAGTTAGGGTAATAATTAAAATTAATAGAGCCTTTGGAAATGTTGCTGGCTGTATACCTCTATTTAATATAGGAGGCACTATGTCAAATGTAAAAGTAAAGTATAATAAAATTGAAGAAATAACTATTATTACAGCCGAAACAATGAATGAACTTTTAAAAAAAAGGGACAAACTTTTGTTTGTCCCTTTTTCGTTATGTACATCATTCATTTAAATGTACAAAATTTATTAATTTATGTAACCCAATGCTTTGAGTTGAGCTGTCATTTCAGCAAGCATTTCTTCCATTTGCTTGCCCCATTCATCTGCACCTACAACACTAGTCTCATCTAGACCAATTTCTGTTAGGAAATTTTTATAGTAGTTGTGACTCATAGCTTTCATCATTCCAGCTTCTAGTTGTTTAACTCTGTCTGCTGGAGCACCTTTTTTAGTTACGAAACCTCTAACAGTAGATAAAGAAACAGGTATCCCTAATTCTTTTGCCGTTGGAGAGTCTCCTATTTTAGCCATTCTATTATTTGCTAATACAACTGAAACACAAAGTTTGCCTTCATTAATTTCAGTTAGGGCCTCACCTAAATTTAAAACTCCTACATCAATATCTCCCTTGATTAGATTAGTTTTAATTGGCGCAACACCTTTGTAAGCAACAATAGTTGGATCTTTTAATCCACCTTTTTTAGTAAATGCAATTGCACTAACATCATCAATTCCACCAGTGTGTGTTGTTCCATATTTTAGTGATTTTGATTTTTGCGTGCTAATAAATTTCTTAGCATCTTTAATGTCATTATTACAGTTAACAACAAATAGTTGAGGATCATCAGTTCCTCTAGCTAGCGGTTGCATATCACTTATTTTGACTTTTGTTTTACCTAAAGCCATTGATACAGCGTGACCAGTAGTCCAAGTCAAAGTATGATTACCATCAGCAGGAAGTGTCATCATATAGTCCATAGATGCAGCTCCACCACCACCTTTTTTATTAACTAATTGCATGTCTTGTTTTAAAACTCTTCTTGCTCTTAACAACATCATTCTCGTAGTAACATCTGTTCCACCACCAAAACCAGCGTGAGTAATTGCTTGTATTGGATGACCATCTGCTTTTGCAGATGTAATCATAAGTGGAAGTGCTACAACGAAAAATTCAGTTACTAAAAAAGCAGCAGCTAAAAATAGTTTAAAGCTTTTTTTCATTATTTCCCTCTTAAGTTAATTTATATTTAAATATTTAATCATAATCTGTTAGAAACAGTAAGAAAAAAGATGACAAATAAGAAAAAAAATATTGCTTTATTACTAGGAGATCCATCAGGTATTGGACCAGAACTTATATCAAAACTTTTGACCCAAAACGAACTATCGAATGCAAACATTACTATAATTGGTGAAAAAAATATTTTAAACGCTGGAGATAAAATTTCAGGAAATAATTCAGACCTAGAAATTGTTACTGATTTTGATGAAATAAATTTTGATAAAAAAAGTAAGTATTTTTTAGATATCTCTAAGGGTAAAAACAAAGATTATAATTTATCAGAGTGCTCTGCAGAATCTGGGGAAACAGTTTTAAATGCATTAAATTTAGCACTAGAACTTGCGAAAGAAAAAAAAATTGATGCTATTAATTTCGGTCCTTTTAATAAGACAAGCTTAAAACTAGGTGGATGTAAATTTGATGACGAATTACATCATATGGCTGATAAATTAAATGTAAAAAGTTTTTTTTGTGAATTTAATGTAGTAGATAATTTTTGGACTGCACGAGTGACATCTCATATACCTATCAAAGAAGTTCCAGAACATATTAAGAAAGATAAAATAATGAAGCCAATAAAATTGATTAATGAAGCAATGAAATTAAACGGTATAGAAAATCCAAGAGTTGCGGTTCAAGCTCTTAACCCTCATGCAGAGTTTGGTAATGAAGAAAAAGATGAGATAATACCAGCAATAGAGGAAGCAAAAAAACTTGGTATTAATGCTGATGGTCCTTTGCCATGTGATACTTCTTTCATTACAGCATTTAAAAATAAAAATCATGATTGTATTGTTGGAATGTATCATGATGCTCTTCAATCTGGACTAAAGGCTTTTGGATTTGATAGAGGGGTAACAGTTCAAGGTGGTCTTCCAATTCCAATAACAACACCTGCGCATGGAACTGCGTTTGATATTGCTGGAAAAAATCAGGCAAATTTGGAGCCAACATTGCAATCGTTTAAAATTGCATTAAGAATGGCTCAAAATTTAAATTAAATGTCTAAAATTAAAGATATAAGAACAAAAGTATATCAATGGAATGGCAAAACAGTTCCTCCACAAAATAATTTTTGCACAAATGCATCAGATTTACTTTATGAAAAATCAGATGCCATGGGCTCTTTCAGATTTCATGAATGGTTAATTTGTGAAATTGAAACTGATGATGGTCATATTGGAATCGGTAATGCAGCTCTTGCACCTCAGTTAGTAAAAAAAACTATTGATGAGTATCTTAAACCATTAGTTACAGGAGAAGATCCTTTTGATTACGCTTACATCTGGGAAAAAATGTATAGAAGAACTCATGCATGGGGAAGAAGAGGTTTGGGCATGGTTGCAATATCTGCAATTGATATTGCTATTTGGGATATATTAGGAAAGTTAACTAACAAACCCGTATTTAAATTGTTAGGGGGTAGAACAAAAGAAAAGATACCTGTTTATGCATCAAAACTTTATAGCCAACCTATCAAAGATTTACAAAATGAAGCTGAAAAATATAAAAAACAAGGTTTTAAAATGTTTAAGATGAGATTTGGTTGGGGGCCAAAAGATGGTCCTGAAGGTATGAGAAAAAACATTGAACTTGTAGAAGCTGTAAGAGAAGTAATCGGGGATGATACTGACTTAATGTTAGAATGTTATATGGGTTGGAACCTAGATTATTCTAAAAGAATGATACCTAAATTGGTAAAATTTAATCCAAGATGGTTAGAAGAACCAGTTATTGCTGATGATATTCATGGGTATGCGGAACTGAACAATATGAACGCTATACCAATTTCTGGGGGAGAACATGAATTTAATCTATTTGGTTTTAAACAATTGTTAGACCTAAAAGCAGTTAGCTACATTCAATATGATAATAATAGAGTTGGTGGATTTACAATCGCTCAGAAAATAAATGCTCTTGCAGAGGCTTATCAAGTTCCAGCAATTCCACATGCAGGTCAAATGCATAACTATCATTTAACAATGTCGAATTTTAATTGTCCTATCTCAGAGTTTTTTCCAGTTCATGATGTAGAAATTGGTAACGAACTATTTTATTATATTTTTGAAGGTGATCCTGCTCCAATAGATGGAATGATAGATCTAGATGATAATGTTCCAGGTCTTGGGCTTAAGATTACAGATAAATATAAATCAGAATTTAAAATTATTGAGTAATTAATAATTTTCTACTTCATTGATACTTGGCATTGAATTTGCAGCCCCTTCTTTAGTTGTAGAAATGCCAGCAACTTTGTTAGAAAATTCTAATGCATCAACAATTTTTAACGATTTAGCTAATGCCACACTAAAAGCTCCATTAAATGCATCTCCTGCTCCAGTAGTATCTTTTACATCATCTTTTAATTTATGAACATCTACAAAATAGCTATCGGTTCCATTTGAAAAATAAACTCCTTTAGAACCTAGAGTTATTAGAATATTTTTTACTCCTTTTTTTAAAAATTCTTTAGCTGCATTCTCTATTTCAGATTTTGTTTCTATTTTTTTTTCTAAATAAAAACTAGCCTCAGTTTCATTTGGTGTAAAATAGTCTATGTTTTTAAAGTCATTCTCAGATATTTTTGAAGCCGGAGCTGGATTTAAAATAGTAATTGATCCAGTATCTTTAGCTTTTTGTAAAGCATAACTAGTAACATCATATGGTGTTTCTAATTGTGTTAAGAATATATCTGACTTCTCGATTGCTTTTAAATTATTATCTATATCAGAACTATTTAAAGTGCCGGCAGCGCCTGGTATGATGTTTATTGCATTATCACCTGTATTAGCATTAATCATAATACCAGCAACACCAGTTGAATGATTTTTGTCTTTAATAATATAATCGGTATTTACTCCAGAGGATTTATATAAATTTAGTGCCATTTCAGCATTATTATCATCACCTACTTTTGTAATAAAACTTATTTTTCCGCCAAGTCTTGCTGCGGCAATGGCTTGGTTAGATCCTTTTCCACCAGGTCCTATTAAGTGTTTTGTTCCTAAAATAGTTTGCCCCACTTCAGGAATTTTTTCACCAATAAAACATAAGTCTGCAACAAATACTCCAAATACACATATAGATTTCATTTAATTAAGACCAGACTTTACCGTCAGGAAGAATAACTCCTTTAGTAATAATAAAACATCCAAAAGGTCGAGCATCTGTAGTGGCTACAATACAATATGCTTTTTTTGCTTCTTCATAAAAATTTTGTCTTGAAATTGATCCAACTTTCCATTGGGGACCAGAATTATTTTTTACTGCTTCAATAAACTCATTATGAGTTTCAGTTAGTTCCTCTGGTTTATCATCTACTTCCATTCTAAGTGCAGGAGAGCCACCTTGTGATATAACAAAACTATCTAATGGAAAGACAGATAAAATTGCATTTGCTGCACTTTTAATGTCTACACCATCTAATCGAATTACATTTTTGTTCATTGAGTTTGCAGGAAAATTAGCATCGGCAAGTATAATTTTCTCACCGTGACCCATGGATCTTAAATTAAAAAGTAATTCAGGACTTAAAACTGGGTCAATATTTATTAACATTTTATAATTATATTATATTCTTTTTAAGATTTCTAACATTACTTGAATTTATTAATTTACATAACTATTTTAACAAAAATTTTAAAAAATATTTTCTTTTGATTATTTATACATTGAATTTTAATGTTATGTTATAATATAACAAAATAAATATAAAATTAGGAGAAAATATGAAAATTGCTTATGTATTTAAAACAAGTATGGCTAGTACTTTCCAACTTGCTACGATGATATTGCCACAACTGGAAAAAAACTCACACGTAGTTGATGTTGCTGGAATGTTTTTTTTTTATGATAACCTTTTTTGTTTAAAAAAAGGAGATCCCATCGGTGAAAGATTAGCAAAAATTGCTAATGAGAAGAAAATGCTGTTGATGGTATGTGATGCCTGCGCTGTTAGACGAGGTTTTGCTGATGGAACTTTAGAACAATGCGGAAGTGGAGACGTTAAAGCAAAAGGTTTGGTTGATGGTGTGGTGGCCGGATGCTTTCCACAATTATATACTGCACTTGGATCAAATCCACCTGATCAAGTAATCACTCTTTAAAATAAATAAAAAAAAAGGGTGGAATAAAACTCCACCCTTTTTTAAATGTTATAAACTAATGATTATTTAAAATCGTTAGCGTTTTCTTTTGTTACTAATTGTGTTCCAGTATCAATGTTTGGATCAATACTTCCACCATTAGCTAGCTCAAGTGCATATTTAACACCGTAAGCACCCATGTTATATGAGAACTGAGCAATAGTTGCAGTCATTTCACCTTTTAAGATACTTGTAGCAGCATCTGGAGTTGCATCAAAACCAACAACAACCACATCATTCATATCTGCATCTTTAAGAGCTTGCATAGCACCTAAGCCCATATTGTCATTTGAAGCAAATATTGCTTTGATGTTAGGATTTTTCAAAATAATAGACTCAGTGACCGATCTACCTTTTGCAGTATCCCACTCAGCTGTTTGAGTAGCAACTATATTTAAACCACAATTTTTAAATCCTTTAATTGCACCGTCTCTTCTTAGTAAAGCTGTTGATTGAGACTCTATTCCAGTCAAAATAGCAACATCTGAACCTTTTGGAGTTTTGTCACAAATGAATTTAGCAGCTAATTCTGCTCCATTCATGTTGTTAGTACCAATAAAAGTAACTCCTTCGTTTATTCCTTTTGTATCTACGAATACAACTGGAACACCGCTTTTGATAGCGTCATCTACAATTGGAGCAAATGCATTTGGATCTCCTGGTGCAAGAGCTAAGGCATCAACACCTTTAGCAAGTTGGTCTTCAACTTGGTTAATTTGAGCTTGAACATCACCTTCTTGAGGTGGTGCAACCAAAATTAACTTAACACCTAATTTTTTAGCTTCTTCTTCAGCACCTTTTGTAACAGAAGCCCAGAAAGGATTTCCAGACCCAGGACCTTTAATACTGAACAAGATTTTTTTACCATGACCATCAGCAAAAGAAGCTGAAATCATGCTTATCGATAAAAAAATTGCTGATACTAAAACAACAATTTTTCTTGATAGTTCTTTCATAAATTTCCCCTTTAATAATTATTAAAGCTTAATTTAATAAAATTTTTAAAAAAAATTCAACTGTTTAGAGGGTCTCTAATGAGAGCAACTATTCAACTATGACGTGTTTATTTTCTCGTACCGAAATCTCTTCTTAAAACATCTACGTAAACTGCTAATACAATGATCGAGCCAATCAATACTTGTTGCCAGAAAGAGCTTACATCCATCAAATTAAGTCCATTTCTTAAAATTCCCATAATCATTACTCCGGCGAAAACTCCAAGAACAGTTCCTCTACCACCAAAGAAACTAGCTCCACCAATTATACATGCCGCGATAGCATCCAATTCAGATTGTAATCCTGCATTAGGATAACCAGAGTCTGTTCTTCCTGCTAAAATTAATGCTCCAATACCTGATAAAAATCCACAAAGTGAATAAACAATTATTAAAATTTTATTAACATTAATTCCTGAAGCTCTTGCTGCACTTGGGTTACCTCCAATTGCATAAATCCACTTTCCTGTTCGACTATGATTCAAGAAAACCCAAAAAACAAAATATACAACAGCGATTAAAACTAAGCTTACGGGAAGATATTGAGATTTCTCTAATCCTAACCAAGTAAGATCTATTCTACCATGACCTAAGTACCTAACTTCATCGGTAAATCCACTTATGGGTGTTCCGCCTGATATTAAGTTTCCTGTTCCTCTAAAAATATAAAGAGTTCCTAAAGTCATTATAAAAGGATGAGGCATTCTTAAAAGTGTTATCCCTAAACCATTTATCAACCCGCATAAAAATCCAGCAAATAAAGGTACTAGAACAACTATAAACCAAGGTGCTCCAGCTTTAGCTACAATTGCTAAAATCATTAATGAAAGCATCATTATTGAGCCAACTGATAGATCTATACCCGCAGTCACAATAACCATAAAAACACCTAAAGCTAACATTGATTGCCAAGATATTTGTTTAAATACGTTTGTTACATTTCTCCAAGACAAGAAGACATCTGGTTGTAAAATATGCATTACCAAGATCATGATAACTAATAATAGTAAAATCCCATATTTTTCAAAATATGGAATAAGTTTTACGTATAAGCTATCTTGTTTTTTTTCTTTATCTTCCATATTTATTTTTTTCCCATAATCCAACCAATGACTTCATCTCTTGAAGTTTTAACTAATTGAGACTCTGCAAAGTTTGTTCCTTGAAAAAGTGCCATTACTCTGTCGCAAACAGTAAAAATATCATCCATTCTATGACTTATTACTATAACACCTACACCAGTACTTTTTAATTTATTAATTAAATCTAATACTTTTCCAACTTCTTTTATTGCTAAAGCAGCAGTTGGTTCATCCATTATAACAACTTTGGCATTAAATGCTGTTGACCTAGCTATTGCAACCGCTTGTCTTTGTCCTCCAGATAATTCCTCTACTTTCTGATCAGCACTTTTAACATTTATTTTTAGTTTCTCTAAGTGTGCGCTTGTCATTTCTTGAATTTTTTTAAAATCTAGAAATTTTAAGAAGCCAATATTTTTTGTTGGCTCTCTTCCTAAGAATATATTTTCTCCAATGGGTAAATTACCTGCCAATGCAAGATCTTGATAAACCATTTCTAAACCTAAATTTTGAGAGTCTTTTGGGCTATTTAACACATGTTCTTTGCCCTCAAAAAATAAAGCACCTGCACTTGGTTTGTACAAACCAGATAAAACTTTCATTAGAGTAGATTTGCCTGCACCATTATCTCCCACTACACCTAAACATTCACCTTCGTGCACTTTTAAATTTACATTTTCTAAAGCAGTTATTGTTCCAAAATACTTTGTGATACCTTTAGCCTCTAAGAGCAATTTATTTGTTGAAGTCATTTAATTTAAATTAAAAAAAAAATTAATTAATTGCAACAGGTTTTGACCTTAAAAGATGAACAGTTTTTCTTAGAGCTTTTTTACAAAATCTTGGATTAAGATTTTTTGAAATTAATTTCATATCTTCAAAAACAATGTTGCCCATTTCCTTGAATGCCTCGTCTAAAGCACCCGCTCTATGTGCAGAAAATAAAACATTTTTTAATTTTCTTATTGGGTCATTTTTTTTAACTGGTTCTTCCGGAAAAACATCAAGCGCTGCAAAAATATCACCTTTTTTAAGTCTATTTTTTAAATCTTTAAAATTTACTATTGCAGCTCTACTCATTAGTATAAAAAGTGAGTTTGATTTCATAAGATTGAGTAATTTTTTATCAATCAGTCCTTTGTTTTTTGTAGTAATTGCAGCAAGTACATAAATAACTTCACATTCTTTAAACATTTTTTTTAAAGTAATTGGTCTAAATCCTTGATTAATAATTTTTTTGTTTGGTATCCAAGGATCATAGATATTTATTTTACTCGAAAATGGTCTCAATAATGGAACCAACGCTTTCCCTAGGTCTCCATATCCCAATAATCCAATTTTTTTATCTGATAACAATGAAGCCTTAAGATTTCCATCTAGTCCATACTTTTCCTTTTTATTAATGAAATCCTGATTTGCTCCATGAATATTTCTAAGAAGAGAGAGTGTAAATCCAAGTGCAATTTCTGCGACTGGTTTTGAGAAAACAGGTGAAGTTGCAATAACGTGAATACCTTTATCAAAACAGTAATTATAATCCATATTATCTAAAAAGTTGCTTTCGACATTTATTACTGCTTTCAACTTTTTTGCTTTTATTAATAAAAATTTAGGAAGATCAGGCTGTCCAATTATAAATTTCGCTTTATGAATATTATTAATATAAAATTTTTGTTTATTTATTTTTGGTGCGAAAATAAGCTTAAATTTATTTTTTAACTCATTTAATTTTGGTTTTGAGAAAATAAGCTCCATAGTTCTTGGATATGGATCAACTATTGCAATATCTTTCATGATCTATAAGAGAATTTTTTTTACTTCTTCTTCTGTAAATCTTTTTGGCTTTTCACACTTAGTTTTTATTTTTTGAGGTACTCCAGTTGTTGCAGCTTTCATAGTAGACTCAATTATATCTAAAACATGAAGAGATAGCTCTCCGGAACATCGATTTTTTTTCTTTTTTTCGATTGCATATAACATCTCAGACATTCCAACACTTCTATAGTTTGCATTTGTAGGTGATTCATTAGATCTACCACTTGAAGATGTAATATTTATTTTTCCTAAATGCATTTTATCAGTTTTATGTTCACCCCAGCGACCGCCTTCTGTAACAGAAATATAAACAGATCCACCAAACATATTCGGATCAGGAACGATAATTGATCCTTTAGTTCCATAAAGTTCCATATGATTTCTTTGATGATTAATAACATCAAAGGATAGAGTGACTTGAATAATTGCTTCATTATGAAATTGAATTGTTGCTAAATAAGTAGTTGGTGTTTCAACCTTAAATGTTTTTCCTTTATTCGGACCCGCTCTATAATTTCTTCTTTTAAACGCCGTTAATGTTCTACCTTGCACCTGTTTAGCTGGCCCTAAAAGATTAACAAGCGTTGTAAAAAAATAAGGACCCATATCTATTACTGGTCCTCCCTCTTTTTTATACCAAGACTCTGGTTTTGGATGAAAGTTTTCAACTCCAGGAAATGCAAAGATTGCATTTCCAAGTTTGATTTGTCCAATCAAATCTGAGTCAATTAATTCCTTTGCTTTTTGTCCACCTCCTCCAAGAAAGGTATCCGGTGCGTTACCAATATATAATTTTTTTTGTTTTGCCAAAGCCACTAACTCTTTTCCTTTTTGAAAGTATGTTGCTAATGGTTTTTCTGAATAAACATGCTTGCCTGCATTTAATACTTTTTTTGATACAGAATAATGTGATTGAGGAATTGTTAAATTTAAAATTACCTCAATATCTTTATCTTTTAGTATTTCATTAACAGTCATTGATTTGATGTTGTATAATTTCGCACATTTTTCAGCTGCTTTTTGATTAATATCCGCACAAGCAACGATTTTGAAATTATTAAAATATTGGTGTCCCCTAAAATATGTTTCTGCGATATGGCCACATCCTATGAGACCAACCTTAAAAACTTTATTCATGAATTTTAGACACCTTGTCTTTGCTTTGATTTTCCTTCTTTATGAAGTTTTAATGCCTCTTCATTTTCTTTTGTTGATGGCATTTCTAAAGTAGGACTTTCCCAGTAAGCTGAACCTTCTAGCCACTCATAAGAATGAGTTTTTATTGAAATTAAGTAAGTTACATCAGATTTTTTAGCTCTTTTAAATGCTTCCTCTAATTCAGAAATAGATGATACCTCCTCAGATTTTGCACCCATGCTCTCTGCATGTTTAGCAAAATTAACAGGGACTAGATTTGGAGCTTTTGAACTATTAAATAGACAATTAAATTCTTTTCCACCTTTAAACAATTGTAGCCTGTTAATAACGGCATGGCCTCCATTATCACATAAAACTATTATTAATTTATTATTTGTTATAACTGATGAATAAATATCTGAATTAAAAAGTAAATAAGATCCATCTCCTACAAAAGCTATTACTTCTTTATCTGGGTTTGCCATTTTAACTCCTAATGCACCAGAAATTTCATAACTCATACAGCTAAAACCCCATTCTGTTTCATGTGTATTTAATTCTTTTGGCCTCCAAATTTGTACAACTTCTCCAACTAATCCACCTGCCGCAGTAACAGCAATATCCGTTGGATCTGAATTACGATATATTGCTCCTACAGCATGTGCATAACTAGGTAGTTCTTGATTAGTTGGACCGCTTTCTTTATCTACATAATCATTCCAATTTTTTAATTCATCTCTTGATTTTTTATGCCATTCATCAGGTGCTTTCCAATCTCCCAAAGCATTTGATAGCTCTTGTAAGCTTACTTTTGCATCACCTATTACTGATTGCGCCAAATGTTTACTAGCATCAAATCTAGAGACATTAACACTAACAAGTGAAAAGTCTGGGTTCTCAAAATTTGCCCACGACCCAGTTGTGAAATCAGCTAATTTTGTTCCAACAGCAATAGCTAGGTCAGTTTGTTTTGCTAAATTATTTGCTGCCTTGCCACCAAGACCACCTATGGGACCTAAGAAATGAGAGTGGTCTCTCTTCATTGTAGAGTAGCCCATAACTGTTTGTGTAACTGGTATATTGTGTTTAATTGCAAAATTACTTAGATCTTCCATTGCATCAGAGTAGAAAACCCCTCCACCTGAAATTAATAAAGGATTTTTGGATTTTTTAATTTGCTCAGCTGCTTGTTTTATTTGAAAATCATCAGGTCTTGGTCGTCTAATGTTGTGAACTCTCTCTTTAAAAAATTCTTCAGGATATTCATATGTTTCACCTTGAACATCTTGTGATAATGATAAGCAAGCTGGTCCGCAATCTGCTGGATCTAACATTGTTTGGATTGCTTGAGGTAATGTTTGTAAAATTTGTTCTGGTCTTGTAATTCTATCAAAATATTTTGTTACTGGTTTGAAAGCATCATTCTGAGTAATGCCAGGATTATTAAAATGCTCAACTTGTTGAAGAACTGGGTCAGGCATTCTGTTTGCATATGTGTCTCCAGGTAAAAATAAAATTGGTAATCTGTTGCTCATAGCAACAGCCGAGGCTGTAACCATATTTGTAGATCCTGGTCCAACTGAACTAGTTGCAACAAAAAATTGTTTTCTTCTTTTGGCTCTAGCATACGCTATTCCAGTCAGTGCCATATTTTGCTCATGATGCCCTCTATAAGTTGGTAATTTATCCTGATTTTCTTGTAGAGCTTGTCCTAAACAAGCAACATTGCCATGTCCGAAAATACCAAAAGCTCCAGCAAATAACTGCTCTTTTTTACCGTCTATTAAAATTTTTTGGGCAATAAGATGTTTTATTATTGCATGTGCACAAGTGAGCTTTATTTTTTTCATTATTCTATATATAAATCTTTAACTTTTAACAATTAAACACAATTTAAAAAATATGTATAGCAATTTTGGTCAATTCATTAATGGTCAGTGGCAACAAGCAGAAAAAAAAGAAACTTATAAAGTTATCAATCCAGCAACAGAAGAAGTTTTAGGAGAAGCATCAAAAGCATCGTCTGTTGACGTTCAAAAAGCATTAAAATCAGCAGAGAAAGGACTCGAAACTTGGAAAAATACCACTCCATGGCAAAGGTCTTATGTAATAAGAAAAATTGCAGATTTGATGCGTGAAAGAAAAGATGTATTGGCTAAATGGCTTACACTTGAAGTTGGAAAACCTCTTAAAGAAGCAATTGGAGAAGTTGGTGGTGGAGCAGATATGTTTGAATGGAATGCAGAAGAAACTAAAAGAATTTATGGTGAAACATTACAAAGTAGATTTCCAGAAACAAGAGTTCATGTTTACTATCAGCCAGTAGGTGTTGTAGCAGCACTTGTGCCATGGAATTTTCCTATAGTTTTAGCGTCTAGAAAAATTTCAACTGCACTGGCTGCTGGTTGTTCAGTTATTTGTAAACCAGATGTAATTACACCTGGAGCAGTTATGGAACTTGTAAATATTTGTAAAGATGCTGGAGTTCCTGATGGAGTAGTCAATTTATTATCTGGAGACCCAGCTGAAATATCAAATGAATTACTTGATTCAGATATAATAAAAAAAGTTTCTATAACCGGCTCAACACGTGTTGGAAAATTAATTCTTAAAAAAGCTGCTGATAAAGTTCAAAGAGTTACAATGGAATTAAGTGGCCATTCTCCATTTATAGTATTTGATGATGTTGACATCAATAAAGTTGCAGATATGGCAATAACAGCAAAATTTCGTAACAATGGTCAAGTTTGTATATCTCCAAATAGGTTTTACATTCAAGAAACAAGAAAAGAAGAATTTGTAAATGCTTTTGTTGATAGAGCAAAAAAATTAAAAATAGGAAATGGAATGGATGAAGGCACTGACTTAGGACCTTTAACAACAGCAAAACGTTTGGAAGAAATTGAAAAATTAGTCGAAACTACAAAGAGTGAAGGCGCAAAAGTTGTTTTAGGTGGGGGTAGACCTTCAGGATTTAATAAAGGTTATTATTTTGAACCAACAGTATTTGATGATGTGCAGGATAATTTTACAATTATGAAAGAAGAACCTTTTGGTCCCTTAGTACCTGTTTTAACTTTCAAGGATTTTGACGAAGTAGTAGAGAGAGCAAATAATAATGACCTGGGACTTTGTAGCTATTTATATACAAACTCAATGGACAAAGCTAATAGAGCATCAGAGATGATGGAAACCGGTTGTGTTGCAGTAAATACAGCGGCTGTTGCAGTTGCTGAAGCTCCATTCGGTGGAATAAAACAAACCGGTTATGGTCGTGAAGGTGGATCTATGGCTATAAAAGATTACCTTAATATAAAGTATACCCATATGGGTCTCAAAACCTGAGTAAATGAGAAAAAATAAAGCCAAAGAAATAATTAAAAATGGCAATGCTGTAATCAATGGTTGGTTACAAATTCCAAGTACTGTTTCAGCAGAAATAATGGCTCAACAAGGATGGGACTCATTAACAATTGATATGCAACACGGGCTCGTTGATTACACAAATGCAATGCCAATGATGCAAGTGATTTCAGCGACAGAAGTCGTACCTTTGGCAAGAGTTAATTGGAATGAACCTGGTCAAATTATGAAAATTTTAGATGCTGGATGTTATGGAGTCATTTGCCCAATGGTTAGTAATCGAAAAGAAGCAGAAAGATTTGTTCAAGCATGTAAATATCCACCATATGGATATAGAAGTTTTGGTCCAATGAGAGGGTTAATCTATGGAGGGCCTGATTATGGAGATCATGCAAACGATGAAATATTAAAAATGGCTATGATTGAAACTAAAGAAGCTTTAGAAAATCTTGATGAAATTATGAGTACCCCAGGCCTTGATGGTATTTACATAGGGCCTGCTGATTTAAGTTTGGCTATAGGAGAAAAGCCTGGTTTTGATAAAGGTGAAGATACTAAAGCTTATTCAGAAATACTTAGAATATTAGAGCATGCAAAAAAAAACAATATATTTGCTGGAATTCATAACGGAAGTACTGACTATGCAAAAAAAATGATTGAAAAAGGTTTTCAATTTGTAACAGTTGGAGCAGACTCCAGATTTATAAGTGTGGGTGCGAAAAATACAGTTGAAAATTTAAAAGGCACAGTTAAATCAGAATTATCTAAAGCCTATTAATAAATAAAGTATAAACTTTTACGTATGAAAAAAATCTTAATAATAGGATCAATACATAATCATGGTATTGATTTACTTAAAGGAAATAAAAATTTTGAATTTGAAGTTGTAGATAATACAGATGCAGAATTTTTGAAAGATAAAATAAAAGACTGTGATGGAATAAGCATTAGAACATCTAAATTGTCAAAAGAAATAATAGACTCAGCTAAGAATTTAAAAGTGATATCTAGACATGGTGTAGGCTATGATAATATAGATCTTGAAGCAACCAAGCAAAACAATATCACATTAGCAATAACAGCTACAGCAAATGCTCAAGCAGTAGCAGAACATGTTTTATTCATGCTATTCAGCATTGCAAAAAGAAATAATATGTACAACGAGACAGTAAAAACTGGAAAGTTCAGTGATAGAACTAAGCTTCCTAAAACAATTGAGTTATGGAATAAAAGTATCTTAATTGCAGGTTTTGGTCGAATTGGAAAATGTTTACTTAAAAAATGTAAGGGTTTAGAAATGAATATTTTTGTTTATGATCCTTTTGTCAGTGAAGAGGAAATTAAAAAAGTTGGTGGTACTAAAATTAAGGATTTAAATGATAGTTTAAATAAAATGGATGCAATTTCAATTCATATGCCTCTAAACGAAAATACAAAACATTTAATTAATTATGAAATGATAAAAAAAATGAAAAAAAATTGTATTTTAATTAATGCTGCAAGAGGTGGTATTATTAATGAGGATGATCTTAATAAGGCATTAAACGAAGATTTAATTTTTGGTGCAGGGCTTGACGTTTTTGAAAAGGAGCCTCCATCTGTAGATAATCCATTGCTAAAAAATGAGAAAGCATTTTTAAGCCCTCATTCAGCAGTGTTTACCGAAGAATGTTTGTCTAGGATGGGTATTGAAACAGTCCAAAATATTATTGATTTTTTTGATAATAAATTGGAAAAGTCAAAAATAGTAAAAATCTCATGAGCTTAAAATTAAAAAATTTTGGATTGTTAGAGTTTCTTATCATTATATCAGCTGTTTATGTGGTAGGAATGTTGATATGGACAGCGAGTACAAGGCCTGAAGTTGAAGCTCGTGCAAATTTAGTAAAAGAAAATCATAAAAAAGTTGTCGATTTTATTAATGGCGAAATTAATAATTGTGGAAATAACGATGAAGGGAAGATAACAGTTTGGGGTGATCCATGTAATGCTGAATGGATAGCTGAAAAGGTTGTTAATCATATAAATGATAATCTTAAGATTGAAAATCCATTTTCAGATGACAATAAAGTTAAAACAGACCCTGACCCGAGAATAAAAGCAGAAGGAAAAGCTGGTCAGTCAGTAGAAATGGGTGTTATTTTTATAATGTCATCAAATTTTTTAGCAGAACCAGGATCAGAATGGATAGTTGGTACTTGTTTTAAATCTCCATGTGTTGCTGCTGGTAATAATGAATTAACTTCTTTATATAGATAACTAATTATTTTCAATTTCTAAATTTGCACTTTTTAAAGTTTCAATTAGATATTTGTATCCAATTTTAGCATATTCAAAAGGATTTGCTTTTGCTGGATCTTGCTCCGCTTCTACAACTAACCATCCAGAATAATTTTGTTTTTTTAACAATTCAAAAAAAGGCTTATAATCAATACAACCATCTCCTGGAACAGTGAAGGCTCCTTCCAAGAAAGCCTGCCTAAAACTATAATCGTGATTTAACGAATTATCTAAAACGTTTTTTCTCATATCTTTGCAATGTATATGAATTATTCTTTCTTTAAATTCTTTATAAATTTTCAAACTATCTCCTTTTGCAAATAACATGTGTCCAGTATCTAAAGTTAGTTTGACACTACCATCTGTGTTTTCTAATAATCTTCTTGTATCTTCTTCACTTTCAATGCAAGTTCCCATATGATGATGGTAAGCAAGGGGCATGTCTTGATCCTCTAGATATTTTCCCATTTCTGAAATTTTTTTATAATATTTTTTAGACTCGTCTAAATCCATTCTAGGTCTTTTAGACAAATTTATATTTGGATCACCTTGAATAGAACCATAAACTTCGGCAAAAACCATGCAGGGTGCTTTACAATCTTGAAATAGTTTCAATTGGTTTTGAATTTTTAATTTTTCCTCTTCAAAAGTATTTTTTCTTAAATTTGCTCCATACCAACCTGAGCATAATTTTAAATTATATTTATTTAATATAGGAATTAATTCTTTTGATGTTTTTGGAAATTTTCCACCAGACTCTATTCCTTTAAATCCTGCTTCACTAGCTTCAGAAAGACATTGTTCAAGCGAAGTATCACCACCAAGCTCAGGCATGTCATCATTGCTCCAAGCTATTGGGGCTATACCTAATTTTACTGACATAAATAATAGTTTTGTTATGATATTAGATGCTTCAAAAAATTAAACCTAAAAAATTTAAACTTGGAATTGTTGGAGGAGGACCTGGATCTTGGATCGGACATGTTCATAGGATTTCATCTAGATATGATGACAAATACGAAATCGTTGCAGGGGTATTTTCTAGAAGTGTTGATAAATCTAGGAAATTTGGACAAAGTATAGGTTTAGACAAATCGAGATGTTATTCAAATTACAAGGAGATGTCTGAAAAAGAAGCGAAAAGAAAAGATGGTATTAATGTTGTAGCAATAATGACTCCACCATCAAGTCATCAAATTATTGCAGAGAATTTTATAAAAAAAAATATACATGTAATTTCAGACAAACCATTTGCTGGGAATCTTGAGCAGGGAAAAAAACTATATAAAGCGATTAAAAATAACAAAAAAATTAAATATGCACTGACTCACAACTATTCATCTTATCCAATGGTAAGAGAAGCAAAAAATTTAGTGGAAAAAGGAAAAATTGGAAAAGTTGAATATATAAATGTTGAATATATTCAGGATTGGACAGATGGTAATAAAATTTCAAAAACAAATTCAAAAAAGGTTTTTAAATGGAAAGTTGATAAAAAAATTGTTGGTGTATCAGCAGTTCTCAATGAAATAGGATCACACGCATATCATCTAGCAATTTATATTACAGGCCTTAAAGGAGAAAAACTGATAGCCGATGTAAGTAAATATTCGAAGAACGTTAATATGGATAATAACGCACAAGTTTTTGTTAATTTTAATAATGGTGCTAAAGGAATTGTATGGACATGTGTAACAGCTAAAGGTGGTGTTTATGGTTTAAGAATTAGAGTATATGGGTCTAAAGGAAGTTTAGAATGGGTTCAAAATGATCCAAATTATCTAAAATTTAATCCAAGCAAAGGAGCAGTAAAGTTTTTAGAAAGAGGATATACAAAGGCAAATTTTTCAAAAAAATTTTCTAGAGTAAAATTTGGTCATCCTGAAGGATATTTAGATGCTTTTGCAAATATATATAAGGAATTTGCTGAATATTTAAAAACAAATACAAAAAAAAGATTTTATTTTCCTAACGAAGAAGAAGGTTTGGAGACTG
>CACGSX010000008.1 GCA_902575835.1 uncultured Pelagibacteraceae bacterium
CTATTTTTATTTACATTTGTAGCAACAAATTACTTACTATCAGAAACAATCATAATTTCAGATAACATTAAAATAATTGATGGTGATACAATTTTATTAGATAATAAAAAAATTCGTTTTTCAGGAATAGATGCTCCAGAAACCAAATTTAAAGGAAAGCAACAGTTTTGCTTAAAAAATAAAAAAAAAATTAATTGTGGAAAAATTTCAAAAAATTCTCTTACAGAAAAAATTTTAAATAAAAAATTAAAATGTCTAATCGAGCCCCAAAAAGACTATTTTGGTAGGTATTTAGGAGAGTGTTTTATCAATAATGTGAGTGTTTCAGCTTATATGGTAAGAAATGGATTGGCCTTTGATTATCCAAAATATTCTAAAAAAAAATATTCTAAAGATCAAATTTATGCAAAAAATAATAAGTTAGGTTTATGGAGTATGGAATTTGATTATCCATGGATATGGAGAAAAAATAATAGATAATTTATATTAAACTGTGATTCTTTTTAGAAAGTATTTTTTATTTTTTGGTCTATTATTTTTTACTGCTTGCTCATCGATACCTCAAAATACATCAGATGGCTGTTCAATATTTTCTGAGAGATATCTTTGGTATAAACACGCAAAAAAAACTGAAAAAAAGTGGGGGACACCAATTAACTTACAATTAGCAATAATAAAAATGGAATCTGATTTTGACTGGCTCGCTAAACCTGCTCGTCAAAAGTTATTTAAAGTTATACCTTATAAAAGACCCTCTAGTTCATTCGGATACTCACAAGCTATCAAAGGTACGTGGAAACAATATAAAGATGAGACAGGAAATAAATATGCTTTGAGAACTAGATTTAAAGATAGTGTTGATTTTATTGGCTGGTATACAAATAAAACAGAAAAAATTTTAAAAGTTTCAAAAAAAGATGCTTTCAGACAATATATTGCTTATCATGAAGGTTGGGGAAATTATAAAAATTATAAAAGTAATCAGAAAGTTATAGTATTGGCAAAAAAAGTAGAGAGATATTCAAATAAATTCAAGAAACAGCTTAATAAATGTAGTAAATCTTTAACTACTAGAAAATATATTATTTTTTAATCAATTGCTTTTCTAGTTCCAGATCTACTGCATCTATCCTCTTGGTATTTTTTGCTAGTGTTAAATACATAGTTGGCGTTACATATAATGTAAAGAATGTAGAAATAATCATTCCACCAAAAATTGTTGATCCAACTGCTAATCTAGATGCCTCACCTGCACCTGGACCTATGTTACCTACTATAAGAGGTAACATTGCAATCATGGTGCTTAAAGAAGTCATTATGATTGGTCTAATTCTTAATTTACAAGCTTCCATAAGTGCTTCCTCAATTTTTGCACCTGTTGTTCGAATTTGATTAGTATAGTCAACGATAAGAATGCTATTTTTAGTGGATATACCGATTAATATAATCAAGGCAATTTGTGAAAATATATTTATCGAACTATTTAGAAATAAAATGAATACAAGACCTCCAAAAACTGCAAGAGGAACAGTCAATATAATAATAAAGGGATGGACAAACGAATTAAAAGTAGCAGCCATTACTAAATATGCAGTTATTAATGCTAAAGCGAAAATAAGAAAAATTTCGTTACTTGTCTCTTTTAGTTCTTCGGACTTACCTTTCCAAGTAATTTGATTTTGAGGAGCAACTCGCAACATTACATCTTCTAAATATTTTATAGCTTCAGACAATGTATATTCTTCAGATAAAGCTGCTGATATAGTAACTGCTCGTTGTCTATTATATCTAGGTAATGATTCAGCAGTTCCTTTTTCTTCAAATTCTACCAAACTTGCAACAGACACTAATTTTCCCGTAGTTTCAGATCTTACAAAAATTTTTGATAAGCCATCTTTATCTCTTCTATCTGCTAAATACTGCTGAAGAATAATGGGGTATTCTCTTCCTTCTTTATTATATGTTGTGACCCTCTTTCCACCGTATAATGTTTCGAGTGTTCTACCTATATTTTCTATTGAAACTCCTAAATCATTTGCTCTATTTTTGTTAGTTATTAATTTTACTTCAGGTTTATTTTTTGTGTAATCACTTTCAATTCTAAACATATTTCTATTTCTTCTTAGCTCCCTTAAAACTTGGCTTTGAATTTGTTCTAACTCTTCATAACTTGTCCCATAAATCACCATTTGGACTGGTTTATTATAGCTAGAAACTCTTATAGATTGAGGTGATATAGGAAACGCAAACGTCTCTGGTACACTAACAACTTGTCCAATAGCTTCTCTTAAAACAACTTGTGTACTCTTTTCTCTATTTTTCCATTCATCTAAAAGTGCAATTATAATAAAAGTATTATATGAAGTTGCGGACCTACCGAAACCAGGCACCCTCATAATTAATCTTTGGTAAGGGCTGTCTTCTGCTTGTAATAATTTTAATATTCTTCCCTCAATTATTTGAGCTTTTTCTTGTGTGTACTCGAATGAGCTTCCTTCATCTGTAGAGCCAATTATTAAATAAGCTCCTCTATCTTCTAGTGGTATCAATTCTTTTTTTGTGAAGTTAAATAAATATACTGAGGCTGCAATTAACAGAATTATAAATATCGAAATTGTTTTTTGTTTATTAATCCAAAATTTTAAGGTGTCGGTATAAAATTCTGTAAAAGATTTAAATCCATTATTGAATTTTTTTACAAAAAAATTAATTTTTTCTTTTTTATTTAAAAACTTACTTCCTAACATTGGTGAAAGGGTTAAAGCCACAAATGAAGAAACAACAATTGAGAAAGATAGTGCTATTGCAGTTTCCTTAAACAAGGTACCAGCTATACCCTCAATAAAAATTAAAGGTAAAAAAACTGCAACTAAGATTAAAGTTGTAGCTATTATTGCAAATGTTATTTGTCTTGAGCCTTTATAAGCAGCTACAAGTGGTGTTTCTCCTTTTTCAATTCTTGTATAAATTGCATCTGTCATTATTACAGAATCATCAGTAATTATTCCGATTGCTAAAATAAAACTTAGGAGAACAAATATATTTATTGAAAGATCAAATATATATAAACCTAAAAATGAACCTATTAAACTTACTGGCAAAGCTACAGCTGGTACAATTACAGCTTTTAGGTTTCCTAAAAACAAGTAAATTATTACCACGACCAAAATAAAAGCAATAATTAAACTTTTATAAACTTCCTGTATTGCAGTTCCTACGTAAGTTGCTCTATTAAATGCTATCTCTAACTTTAAACCATCTGGTAAAGACTGATTTAAAACATTTATTTTCTCTTTAATTTGATTTGAAAGTTCAACAGTTGATGCTCCACTTTTTGCGTATATTCCAATCCCAACTGTTTTTAAATTAGCCGCATTTTTTCTTTGAGCTTTAAATAAAGTTTTCTCAGAAACTGGACCAAGCTCAACATTTGCAACATCAGAAAGGGTTGTGACTTTATCTTTGTTTTTCTTAAGAGGAAGCTGTTTGATTGTTTCAATATTAGAGTAAGATTTATCAATATTAAGAGTTAAATCTTTGTTGCTAGCCTCTAAAGTTCCGGCGGGGATGTTTATATTTTCATTTCTTAATGCTCTCTCCACTTCTTGAATAGTAAGATTATTTGCTGCTAATTTGATAGGATCTACCCAAACTCTTACACTTAGTTCTCTTAACCCACCGACTAAAATTCTACCAACATTTGGTACACTCGAAAAGGCATCTATAAGATATCTTTCTGCATAATCACCTAAATCTAAATCATTCCAAGTTGGTGAGGATAGTGCAACCCACATTGTAGTTGTAAAACCTGCTGCTTGTTTCAAAATTTGAGGTGGGTTTGCTTGATCTGGTAAATTATCTGCAACTCTTGATACTCTCTCTCTTATGTCATTTGCTGCATCATCTAAATCTATATCCGTATTAAAATAAATATTTATTCTACTTCTTCCATTAAGCGAACTAGAGTCAATGTTCTTAATTCCTTCCGCTCCTCCTATAACATCTTCTATTTTTTGTGTTATCTCTTCATCAACAATTTCAGCTGAAGCAGATTTATAATCGGTTTGTACCTGTACCACTGGAGGCTGAATGCCATCTGGTAATTCTCTAACAGGTAATTCCCAAAATACAAAAATTCCAAAAATAATTAGTATCATTGACATTACCCATGCAACGACAGGTCTTTTAATACTAACTTCAGTTATATACATGTATTAATTATTTTTTATTTTCTTGTTTTTCAGAGTCAGACTTTTTAAATATATTTAATTTTTGTAACCACGCAAACATACCATTCTTGTTTTCTTTAGTGTCTTTTTTCTTTTTCCACCCCAACTAGATTTGTTTTGATTAGCTACTTTAGCACCCTTTTCTATAGGTCTTATTGTTAGATTTGGTCTGACTTTTTTTGTACCTTCAGCAACAACTTTGTCACCAACTTTTAGACCATTTAAAACTTCAACAAAACCCAGGTATCTATCGCCGGTATCAATATTTGTTTTTAATACTTTATTTTTTTCGTCAACTTTATAGATAAATATATTATCACCTTCCACTATTGTGCTGGTATCTGGGATACTTAAGCTTTCTCTTGTATCATATTTTATTGAAATTTCTAAAAATGAGCCAGGCAAAATTTCACCAGATGTATTATCCATTTTTATCCTTGTTGGTAATGATCTAGTATCCTCACTAATTCGACTAGCTAACGAGTCAACTTCACCTTTATATGTTTTATCTTTATATCCAGAAAATTTTATATCAACAGGTAAACCAACTTTAATAAATGGTACAAACATTTCAGGTATATCTACATCACAATAGATAATACTGGTATTTTCGAGATTAACTAAGATTGAAGATTTTGAAACTTCGATGTCTTCTGAAAATTCTCTTTTTCCAATTGTTCCATCAAACTGAGCAGTAATTTTTCTATTTTTAAGTTCTGCAATTACATCACCTTTTTTTACTTTTTGATTGAAGTTGATAGGTTTAAGTATTTCATACTTCTCAATTTTATAGGATTGTGTTTTAAATGGTCTTGCTGTTCCGTATGTGCTTATTAAATTTTCAAAAACTCTATTTTCAGCTGCAGTAACAATTATTCCTGGAGGTGGTCTTTTACTAAATTTCTTCTTAAAATGATTTCCAATCATTGTTCTACCAACAATCACTGTAGCTATAATTAAAAAGAAAATTATTATTATGCTTGTAATTTTTGTTGATCTTTTCATATTCTATATTTTACCATATTCAGCCCATGAGCCATCATAAATGACTGGAAGATACTTATTATTTACTTGAGAATATGCAAGTGCCAAAACACATGCTGTGATCCCAGAACCGCATGAAAACACAACATTTACTGGGTCATTTAAAGATAAATCGTTAAAATAAGAAGAAATTTCAGATTTACTTTTAAAAGTAAAATCGTCATTAATAAGGGTTTTAAACGGTAAGCAAATTGAATTAGGTATTGAACCACTTCTTACATTTTTTCTTGGGTCTGGAGTTAAACCAGTAAAACGATCTTTGCTTCTCGCATCAACTAAATCAAATTTTTTTTTAATTATATTTTGATCAATCTGATCTTTACTCTTAACCATTTCATTATTTTCTTTTGCTTTGTAGCTGGTTATTTGAATAATTTCATTGTTATCAGAAGTTATTCTTTTTTCTTTTTTCCATTTATTAAAACCTCCATCTAAAACATGTACTTTCTTTTTATCATGGCCAAAGTAAATTAAATTAAACCATACTCTACAAGCACTTAAAACATCAGAATTATCATAAATCACAATTTCGTCTTCGTTAGATATGCCCATAGATGATAGTATATTTTCCCACGAACTAATGTCCGTTAACATATGCGGTAAGTCGGTTGATTTATTACAATTTTCATCAATATCAAAAAAAATTGAATTTGGTATATGCTCTTTATTAAATTCTTCTTTACCACTTCTTTTTGTTGCAGGCATATGCCAAGAGCCATCAATTATTTTTACATTTGAGAGATTTTTTTCTAGCCGCTCAGTTGATATAAGTGACATTAAAAACTTTTTTCCAAATATTTCTGATGATAATCTTCGGCTTTGTTATAATTTTTTGATTTTGATATTTTGGTAACGATTTTACCCTTAAATTTTTCATTAATTTCTTTCAATACTTTGTTAGCGATTTTATTTTGATTTTCATCATGAACAAATATTTCACTTCTATACTGAGTACCTACATCTGGACCTTGCCGGTTTAAAGTAGTCGGGTCATGAAATTCAAAAAAATTTCTTATTATTTCCTCATAAGAAATTTTAGTATTGTCAAATTCAACTTTAACTACTTCAGCGTGATTGGTATCACCATAACATACTTCTTTATAAGATGTTTTCTCAGTATTACCTCCACAATATCCAACCTCTGTATTTATTACTCCATCTAACTTACTAAATTTTATTTCGGGTCCCCAAAAACATCCAAGTGCTAAAGTTGCTATTTCCATTGCTAAAAATTTTAATTAATCTAAAGTTATTATCATGCTTTCCAAAAATCAATTAGGCTTTTTTTACATGTTTTTATCAATCTGTGCCTTTTCATTTATGGATGTAATAGTCAAGTGGTCATCAGATTATCCAATTGGACAGGTAATGTTCTTTAGAGGTCTATTTGGTATTTTGCCAATAATTTTTTTAGTTCCTAAGACAAGATTTAGAGATTTTTACAAAACAAATAGACCAGGATTACATTTAATTAGATGTTGTTCTGGACTGATAGCTTTAGCTGCAATATTTTTGGCACTAAGAAACCTACCACTTGCAACAGTGACAAGTATTTCATTTGCTGCACCTATATTTACAACTTTGCTATCAATATTTTTACTAAGTGAGAAAGTAGGAGTATATAGATGGGCCGCAGTATTTGTTGGTTTTATTGGTGTTTTAGTAATTACCCAACCAGGATTTTCTAGCTTAAATATTTATTATTTATTTCCAATAATCTTTTGTATTGGAATGTCTTACGTTGCAATTACAATTAGAAAACTTTCATCCACAGAACCAGTCTGGTTGATTTCATTCTTTTTTTCTTTTGCAATTACAATTGTTGGAGTTTTATCAATACCATTTGGGTGGATCATGCCAACTTTCAATGATTTCTTACTATTATGTACAATTGGCTTGTTGGGAGGAACAGCTAATTTATTATTAAGCCAATCATATAAATTATCTGAGGTTTCTCTGGTTACACCTCTTAAATATTTAGGATTAATATTTGCAATATCTTTTGGATATTTTATTTGGGATGAAATTCCCACAATTAAAACATTGATGGGTGCTTCACTGGTAATAATATCATCAATCATTATATTTCGAAGAGAAATATATTTAAATAAACAAGTAACGGTAAGTAGAAATGAGTAAGGCACCGACATATTGGAAAAAAGCTAGAACATATCTTTCAAAAAAAGATAGTATAATGAGATCATTGATTAAAAAATATAAAGATAATAATTTAACTACTAGAAAAGATGTCTTTTATTCTTTATGCAAAAGTATAATAGGACAACAAATAAGTGTTGCTGCTGCAGACTCTGTCTTCAAAAAATTTGAATTGGCATGTAAAAAAAAAATTAATCCAAAAATTGTTTCAAAGCTTAAAACATCACAACTTAAAAAATGCGGTCTTAGTCGTCAAAAAATAAGGGGTATCTTGGAAATGTCTCAAAAATTTAAAGATAAAAGTTTTAATCCAAGATTAATTTCGAAAATGAGCGATGAAGAAGCAATTATATACCTATCAACCTTAAGACAAATTGGAAGATGGTCAGCAGAGATGATTTTGTTATTTACTTATAATAGATCTAATATCTGGCCAGTTCAGGATATTGGGTTATTAAGAGCAATATCAAACAACTATAAAAAAAAATATTTTCCACCTGAAATTTTTGTAAAAAAGCTTCAAAAAAGATTTTCTCCATACTGCTCTGTTGCCACTTGGTATTTATGGCGTTCAATTGATGACGATACTATTCAGTATTAGCACCCTCCACAATAAACATATGTCTTTTTGTAGTTTGTTCTGCATAAGACCAAGCTTTTAAATAATCTTCTGAGTCATGACAAGATATGGCCATGTCATAACTGGGAAATTCCCAAATGACGGTCCTTAATATTTTGTCACCACTATAATATTTTAGTTTGCCTCCTCTAACTACAGGAGTACCACCAAATTTTTTTATAACTGGTATTGCATTTTCACCATATTTTTTTAGGTTATCTTGGTCTGAAATATCTGTATACAAACTCACCCAATATGCCTTCATATTTGCCCCTTTTCTAAGTTATTACATTCCTTCAAATATCATATGTTCTCTAATTACATTATCTTTAAGATATGTTCTTGCCTCAACATATTCTTCAGAATCGTAGCATTTTTTAGCAGTTTCCACGTCTGGGAATTCTGCAAGTGCTATTCTAACCATTTCTCTACCCTCAAGTGCAATGTTATTAGCACTTCGAGCTAAAATTTTTCCAGAATGTTTTAATACAGCTTCCTTTGCTTTATCTGCATATTTTTTCATTCTTTCAGGGTCTTTAATTTCACTGTAAGTTGCAATCCAGTAACCTTTCATAATTCTCCTTTTTAATTTTTTTTTTTTATGTTACCAAATTTTATGGCAGAAAAATTAATAATCAATTATGAAGATTATAAATTAGCAGTTGAAAAGTTAGCTCTTTCAATTGAAAAAAATTACAAACCATCTGTTTTAGTCGGAATAATGAGGGGTGCAGCACCTATAATTGATATGCTTTCAAGAATATTTAAATTGCCCACTGCTTATGTTGTTATTCAAAGTTATTCTGGAGAAACTGTAGAAAATAAACAGGGCGAACTTATTTTTGCAAGAGACATAAGCTCAATAGCTAAAAATGAAGACTTTAAAAATGTTTTATTAGTTGATGATTTATCCGATACTGGACTTACATTAAATGAAAGTATTAAATGGTTAAAAAATTATGCTCCAGTGAAAAGCCATATTCAAGAAATAAAAACAGCTTGTCTTTGGAAAAAAAAATCCTCTTCTTTTACTCCAGATTTTTGTCCAATTTTACTAGATGGAGATCCCTGGATAGTTCAACCTTCAGAATATTATGATGAAATAGATATTAATGGTTTAAAGAAAAAACATTCATAAAAAAAAGGCCAACTATATAAGTTGGCCTTTTTAAATTTTTTTAAAAATTATTTTGGAATATCTCCTTCAACACCTTTTACATAAACACTCATTCCAGCTAACATTCCATCATCAGCAACTTTTCCTTCGGCAACTAATATATTACCTTTTTGGTCATATATAGGACCCGTGAACGAATGAACTTTTCCAGATGCTAGATCTTTTTGAAGCTGCTCTACTTCTTTAACTAAGTCAGCACCCATTGCAGAATTATATGGTCCCATAGCAACCATACCTTCCTTTAATCCATGCCATGTATCTTGTTGATTCCATGTACCGTCTCTTGCAGCAATTGCTCTTTCAACATAATATGGTGCCCAATCATCTATAATTGAAGTCAAGATTGATTTAGGAGCAAATCTTTGCATATCACTTGCTTGACCAAATGACCATACACCTGCTTTCTCTGCAGTTTGAACTGGTGCTGTACTATCTGTATGTTGCATAATTACATCTGCACCTTGATCGATTAAAGCTTGCGCTGCTTCAGCTTCTTTACCTGGATCGTACCAAGTAAACACCCATACAATTTTAGTTTTAATATTTGGATTGACCTTTTGTGCAGCAAGAGTCATTGCGTTAATTCCTCTTATTACTTCAGGAATTGGAAAAGATGCAATATAGCCAATCGTGTTGGTTTTAGTCATTTTTCCAGCAATATGGCCTAAAAGAGTTCTTCCTTCGTAAAATCTTGCTGAATAAGTAGAAACATTTGAGTGCTCTCTTTTATAACCTGTTGCGTGTTCAAATTTTACGTTTGGAAAATCTTTTGCAACTTTGTTAGTTGGATCCATATATCCAAAACTAGTTGTAAAAATTAAGTCGTGGCCAGATTGAGCTAGTTGCCTGATTACTCTTTCCGCATCAGCACCTTCCGGAACACTTTCAACAAATGTTGTTTTTATTCCAGCTGCTTCTACAGCATTTCTACCTTCGTGATGTTGAAATGTCCATCCATGGTCACCAGTCGGGCCAACATAGACAAAACCAACTTTAAAATCCGCATTTGAGTTTACGCTAAACCCAAGTAGAAAAATTGCAGAAATTAAATATCTAAAAAAGTTTTTATACATTTTGAATTTCCCCTCTAAATTTTTTTTGTGAAGCTTTAAGTTAATCAAAATTCAAAAAAAAAAAATAATTATTTTCGAATAGCTCACATCACTTTTCCTTATAGAATATTCTTCCTAAGGAGGTTGGGGTATTCAGTTTTATTTTTCTACTGTCACGAGAGATTACAACTAAAACTATTATTGTCATCAGATAAGGTAATGCACTTAAAAATTGAACTGGTATTCTAAAGCCAATTGCTTGCATATGTAATTGTAGAATTGTAATCCCACCAAAAATTAAAGCACCAATTAAAACTTTTATAGGACTCCAGGTTGCAAATACAACCAAAGCCAAAGCTATCCATCCTCTTCCTGCTGTCATATTTTCAATCCACTGTGGAGTGTATATTAAGGATAGATATGCACCTGCTAAGCCACACATAGCTCCTCCATAAAGGATACAACAGTATCTAACTAGAATAACATTTATACCTTGATTAGATGCCGAAACAGGCGAATCACCGACAGCTCTAACAACTAAACCTAATTTAGTTTTTTTCAAAAAATAATTAGTTAAAAATGGTAAAACAAAAGCAAAATATAAAACTATAGATTGTCCAAATAATATTGGACCAAAAAACGGAATACTTTCTCTTAAACTTGAAAATAAAACTGGAAATTCTTTTCCAGGAATACCAACAAAATTTTTTCCTAACATTGCGGATAAACCAATGCCAAAAATAGTTAATGCCAAACCTGTTGCAACATGGTTTGTAAGAAGAGATTGCGTTAAAAATCCGAAGATTAGTGAAATTATAACTCCTGATAACATAGAGCCTACGATGGCTATAAAAAGGTTGTCTGTTATTACCATTAAAGCAAAACCAGATATTGCCCCGATTATCATCATTCCTTCGACACCTAAATTTAAAACCCCAGATCTTTCAGTAATCAATTCACCTGACGCAGCAAGTATTAATGGCACTGATGAAGCCATTATTGATCCTATCAGAATTCCTATAAAACTAATGTCTAAGCTCATTTTTTTTTAAACTTAAAATTTTAACTTTGAAAAAAAGCAAATAATCAGATGCGAGCAAAAAAAATAAGATCATACCCTGAAAAACTTGGCCGGTATATTTTGGTATTTGTAAAAAAATTTGAGCCGTTTCAGCACCGAGGTATGTTAATGCAACAACCAAAGATGCAAAAATTATGCCAAAAGGATTAAGACGACCTAAAAAAGCAACAATAATTGCTGTAAAACCGTAATCGGGGGATATCATTCTATGCAGTTGTCCAATAGGTCCAGTAATTTCACCAACTCCAGCTAATCCCGCGCAAGCACCACTAATCATAAAAACAACTAAAATCATAGTATTTCCTTTGAACCCAGCATACTTAGCAGTTTTTAAACTTAGACCAGATACTTTAATCTGAAAGCCTAAATAGGTTTTATAAAGAACAAACCAACTCAGCATAACTGCTGCAAGAGCTAAAAAAATACCAGCATGAATTCTCAAACCCTCAAATAATAATGGCATTCTAGATGAGTCACTAAATTGTCTTGTTTCAGGAAAATTAAAACCTTCAGGATTACTCCATGGCCCAACTACTAAGTAATCTAAGAGTAGCTTTGAAACGTAAACCAACATAAGACTAACTAAAATCTCGTTTGTATTAAAATATGTTTTAAGGATTGCTGGGATAAGTGCAAAGATCATTCCACCGATTGCTCCAGCAAGTATAACTAAAGGCAGTATATAAAAACCTTCTTGATTATAAAATAAAAGAGCAACTCCACCTCCTACAATCGCACCAAAAGTTAATTGTCCTTCTGCACCAATATTCCAATTATTACTTTTAAAACAAAATGATAATCCAATAGCAATTAAGCAAAGGGGTGTTGCTTTGAGTAACAATTCACTGAGGCCATATAAATTTGAAATTGGAGTTATAAAGTAAAACTTAAGTGCTTCTATTGGATTAAAACCTAAAATATAAAAAATTATACCACCACCTAAAATTGTAAGTATGATTGCAATAAAAGGAGTAAAAAAATATAATGCCATTGGTACATCATTTCTTTTTTCAATTTTAATCAATGGAACCACCTCCCATTAGAACTCCTAATTTTTCTGGAGTCACTTCTTCCGAAGGCATTATTTTTGAAAGCGTGCCTTTGTATATAACAGCAATTCTATCACTGAGTTTTAATAATTCCTCTGTATCTGTAGAAATTAAAATCGTTGATTTTTCTTGATCGTTAATTTTTATAAGTGTTTCATGAATATAACTGATTGCACCCACATCCAGCCCCCATGTTGGATTGTAACAAATTAATAATTCTGGAGCTGTAATTAACTCTCTCCCTAAAATAAGTTTTTGTAAATTTCCACCAGATAGAAATTGACTTTTTAATTCAACATTGTCTGTATTTACTGAGAAATCAGATAATATTTTCTTTGAATGCTCTTTAATTTTTCTTTCATTTACCAAACCTTTTTCAAAAAAATTTGATGACTTGAAATTATTTAAAGCTACATTTTCAAATATTTTTAATTCAGGTACAGCTGCTTGAGATATTCTATCTTCAGGAGAAAAAGCCATTAAATACTCTCGTCGTTGCTTTGGATTTAGTTTAGCAATTTCTTTATTTCGAAAAATGATTGATGTATCAGGTGTAATTATTTCCCCACTCAAAATTTGAAAGAGTTCGTTTTGACCATTGCCAGAAATACCTGCTATACCTAAACATTCTCCTTTCTTTACAGAAAAATTTAGATTAATTAAATTTGTTTCAAAAGGATCATCGCTATAAAAATTTAAATGTTTTACTTTAAATATCTCATCTTTATTTTTGGAAATATTAATTTTTTTCCTAATTTTCGCTAGTTTTTGACCAACCATCTTATTTGCTAGAGTTTCAACTTTTTCATTTTGTGTTTGGCTAACAGATACGACCTTACCTTTTCGCATTACTGCAACTTCATCGCATAAAGACAAAACTTCTTTTAATTTGTGAGTAATGTAAATAATTAATATTCCTTCATCACAGAATTTTTTTAAAGATATAAATAATTCTTCTGTTTCTTGCTCAGTCAAAACAGATGTAGGCTCGTCCATTATAAGAACTTTAGGGCTTCTTAAAAGGCATCTTATAATCTCAACTTTTTGCTTTTGTCCTGCTGATAAATTTAATACAGGAACATCAAGGTCAATACTAAAGTTATATTTCTTTAATATTTCATTTATTCTCACCCTTAAACTTTTGTTATCTTCAGTTGCATCTATACTTAAGTTTTCAAATACTGATAAAGTTTCAAATAAATTGAAATGCTGAAAAACCATTCCAATTTTATTTTTTTTGGCATCGAGCGGAGAATTTAATTTTAAATTTTTTTCATTTAAAAAAACCTCACCATTATCTGGGCTTATCACACCAGACAAAATTTTTACCAATGTGGATTTACCAGCTCCGTTCTCTCCCAAAAGTGCGTATATTTTTCCACTTTTAAATTGAAGAGATACATTATCATTAGCTACACATCCTGGATATATTTTTGATATATTTGATATTCTTAAGTCTGTTGCCATAGCATTTCTTTAATATATTAAATCAATAACTCAATAATCTTTAAAATTTCCTATCTTTTCAAATTTGTATTAAATTCAAACAATTTAATGAAAGTTTTGAACAAATTGTTAACATAATTCAACTTTAGGTATGTATTAATGATTATTGCTTTTAAAAATAATGCTTTATCAAAAAAATTTATTGCTCTGTTTATTACATTAACAATAATTTTTTTAACTGGATGCCAGACAATTAAAAAAAAATCTGATGAAGTGGCTGAAAAAGAGAATGAAAAATTTGGTCAATTCGTTGGCAAAGAAGTTAATGAGATGAGATTAGAATTAGGCTCACCTTCAGAAGATTTTGTAAATGAACTTGGAAATGAAATGCTTATCTACAAAACAAAAAAATATGGAATTCCTTGTGAAAGAAAATTTGAGGTGAATGCATCAGGAGTCATTATCGGATTTAGCTCTAGCGGATGTATTTAGTCTTGTGGGGACTAGCCCCACAAGCAAGGTACTTATTTAATCTCAATAAGTTTCTTTTTTTTATGTTCCGGGATAATCCTTTCACATGCAATTGTTAAAAGACCATCTTTTAACTCTGCACCATTCACTTTTACATCATCAGCAATGGTAAATGATCTCGCAAATTGTCTTTGCGATATACCTTTGTGGATTATCTCTCCATCTTGGTTTTTGTTTTCACCTCTATCAACTTGTTTAGTTCTTACAGTTAATAGATTATCTTCAAACTCTACCTCAACATCTTTTTTGCTAAAACCAGCTAAAGCAACCTCAATTGAGTAGTTATCTTTGCCAGTTTTTCTTATGTTGTAAGGTGGGTAGTTTGATTGCATACTTAAACCACCATTGCCCAACATACTTTCGAATTGGTCAAACATATCGTCAAAACCAATTGAGAAAGGCCGAAGTGAGTTGAAAATTGATAGATCCTTACTTGTCATATTATCCTCCTTTGATTAAGCAAGTTTATTTGTTGCTAGCCCCATTAGGCGACTAACAATTTTTATATGGTAATTAATTTTGATATTTCAAGATCAAGTGTTTAATTTTCCAGCTATTTTCAAAGCGAACGCGTAGTCAACTGCAATCTCCTCAATTGCTCCATCTCTCCCAGATTTTCCTCCATGACCTGCATTCATTTCTGTTTTTAATAAAAGTAAATTGTTATCCGTTTTGTAATCCCTTAATTTTGCAGTAAATTTTGCTGGCTCATCAAATAATACCCTATTATCACTTAGACTTGTAGTTATCAAAATGTTTGGGTAATCCATCTTTTTAATATTGTTATAAGGCGCATATGAAAATATGTAATCAAAGTGTTCTTTTTTATCTTTAGCATTTCCAAATTCATCAAATTCGCCGACTGTTAATGGTAACGAATGATCTAAGTTCGTAGTCAACGAGTCAACGAAAGGAACAGCCATAACAATACCCAAAAATAATTCAGGCGCTTGGTTAACAACGGCTCCCATTAAAAGACCTCCAGCAGATCCACCCATTCCAATAATATTACCTTTCGACGTAAACTTTTTTTCAATTAAATATTTTGCAGAAGCAATGTAATCTTCAAAAGTATTTTTCTTGTTTAATAACTTTCCTTCTTTCCACCATTTCATTCCTTTTTCCATACCGCCTCTAATATGAGAAGTTACCCATATAATATCTCGCTCTATTAAACTTATTCTGGTTGAAGAAAAACTTGGTGACATAGAACTACCATAAGATCCATACCCATATAATAATAATTTTGCAGATCCATCTAATTTAGTTTTTTTATGTCTTGTTATAGTTATAGGAACCATTCTTCCATCATGAGAGGTACACTCTAATCTTTCAACTATGTAGTCATCAGAATTATGGCCACTAGGAATCTCTTGTTCTTTAACTAATTTTTTCTCCTTTGTTTTAAGATTGTATAGGTAAGTCCTTCCAGGAGTTTTTGGTGATGAATATGATAAATAAACGGTATCAGTATTTCTATCTCTTTGGGTTAACGACACACCAGGAACAATAACTTTTTCATCTGAAAAAAATATTTCTTCTTCTTCATCATTTTTTGGATTTCTTAATATTAATTTTGATAATGCATTAGAAGTTTCAGATCTTATAATCCAATCATTTAAAAAAATTAACCCTCCAATTAAAACCTCTTCTCGTGCAGGTATAAATGTTTCCCACTCCTTTTTTTCTAAATCATTTGTCTTTTCGATCTTAAAATCTTCTGCATCTTCATTTGTATGTTTATAGAAATAACCATTCCATGAATTAACAGAATATATTATCCCTCTTTTTCTTTTATCAATTAATTTTGGTTTTGGAATTATTTCATCTGCTTTAAAATAATACTGTTCGGACGTATTATGATCAGATGACGAAATAAAAAAATACTTTTCGTCAGAGCTAAGACCTATTCCTACAGTAAATGCTTCACTTTCTTCTTTAAATATAAGAATATCTTTACTAGTAGGAGTTCCAATTTCATGTCTATAAATTTCTCTCGGTCTATGATTGTCATCAAGCTTAGAGTAAAAAATATATTTGTCATCTAAGCTAAATGTTATTCCACCACTTGTATTTTCAATTTTTTCACCAACTTGCTCTCGACTTTTAATATCTCTTATATGTATGGTGTAATATTCAGATCCTTTTAAATCTAATGAATAAGCTAGTAATTTATCATTATAGCTAACCTCTAAGTCTCCAAGCCCAAAATATTCTGTTTTAAGCTTTGCTTTTTCTAAATCACCATTCCAAATTTCTTCTATTTCATCAGAATCAATTTTTTTTCTTAACTTTATAGAATAATTTCCTTTTGTTGTTGTTTTTGTCCAGTAACTATATCTTACATCTTTAAACGGAAGAGACTCATCATCAAGTTTAATTCTTCCTTTAATCTCATCGAATAAAACTTTTTGAATTTCTTTTGTATCTGACATTTGATGACTAAAATAATCATTTTCATCTTCAAGATATTTTCTCACCTCTGGCAATAATTTTGAACTATCTTTCAATACTTCAAGTATATTTTCCTGATGTATCCAACTATAATCGTCTTCCCAAGTTACGTTGTGACAAGATTTTAATTCTGGTTTTTTTTTAAGCTGTGGTATTTTCATTTAAATTTAATTAATTTATGAATATTTTTTTTGCAATACTAATAATCTTTATAATTCTTTATATTTTACTTAATTGGTTTGCCAAAACCTCAACAAAAAAAATATCAAAATTTGTAAGAACATTTATTATAATTTCTTCAATATTGTTAGCGGTAATAATGGCATATGCAGGAAGATATATATTTTCCTTACCATTTATGTTGGCTATTTTGCCTTTAATTAAAACGAAAGCAGGTATTTCTTTATTTCAGCTATTTAGATTATGGGGACTTTTTAGAGTTTTAAAAAATTCTGGCAGATTTAATTTTAATCAATTTAATCAAAATATATCATCTCAGAATATGAGTTTAGATGAAGCATATAGAATTTTAAATTTAGATCCCAAAAAAAAATATACAAAAGATGAAGTGATGAATTCTTATAAAAAAATTATGAAAAAAATTCATCCAGATAGAAGTCCAGAATTAAATAATATTGCTACTTTAGTGAACCAAGCCAAAGACACAGTCTTAAAATCTGTGATTTAAGTATAACTAAGTATTGATTTGTACACTTGTTCGACCTTAATTAAATTTGGATCAATTTCACTTCCATGTGTAATATTATTAACATCATATCCTTCAGGAATAATTCTAATATGATTAGGAGTATAATCCGTATATGCTTTTGGTGAGTCCAATAAAATCACAAGGCTTGGTTTGCCAGATTGTGATGAAATATGTGAACCAAATGAATCATTCCCCACATACATATCAGCAGAAGCTATAAAAGGTATTACTTCTGAGATATTTTTGTTACTAAGATCTGTAATATTATCTCCTTCAACCTTATCCATTATTTCTTGAGCAATTAATTTTTCATTAGGACCACACAAAATAAAAAAATTAAATTTATTTAGTTTATTTAACTCATTTATTAGATTTGAGTAATTATCAGTGCCCCATTTTGTTGTTGGACCTGAAGATCCAGCTCCTATCACAATGTTAAATTTTGATTTATCAAAATAAGTTGAGACACTTTTAAGTTTATTTTCATTTATGTGAATTTTTGTGTATGTTTGACATTTGTCTATGTTTAATACACTCGCAGTAAACTTTTGTGCTGCGTTGATTAAATGAAGATTTTTCTTTTTAAATAAAGGATAGTGATAAATATCTTTTATTCCAGCTAACTTACAAGCGATGAATATTCTAGGACTTGGATAATAAATAAATATTTTATCAAAATTGTATTTTTTTAATTCTGATGAAAAACTCAATATATTTTTAAATTTATTATATTTTTTATCTATTACTATGACTTCTTTAATTTTAGGATCATCCTCTAATGCATCCGACAAATTATTGCATAATGTAAAAACTGTTAGAGGTCCAAACTTTTCAGATAACTGATGCACATAACTTAGATGTAACAAATTTGCTCCAAGACCTATATAGCTAAGATAAACACAAATTTTCATAAGTATTTAGAATATATTTTTTTATTATTTTTTTCTTAAATCTATTCTATAATTATAGTCATATAATTAAGTTATGATTAATGGAATATATGCAGCTACATTGTCAGTATTAGATAAAAATCTGGCGTTAAATAGTGAAAAAACGATTAAATATGCAGAAAATCTAATCGACAAAGGTTGTCATGGAGTAGTTTTTTTTGGAAGTACTGGACAATCACAACTCATATCTCTTTCGGAAAAAATTCAATTAATCAATTTATTACCAAAAAGTAATTATAGGGATAAATTTATTATTGGAACCGGTCTTAATTCGCTAGTTGATAATATTAACTTGATAAAAATAGCCAAATCAAATGGGTTTAATAAATTTTTAATTATGCCCCCTGCCTATTATAAGTATAGCGATCACGATGTCATTAATTTTTACTCAAGAATAATAGATGAAATTAATGAATGTAAAATAATTTTATATAATTTCGAAAAACTCTCAGGATATAAATTTAGTATTGATTGTGTTGAAGAGCTAGTAAAAAAATTTCCAAGTCAAATAGTTGGGGTAAAAGACAGTTCTTACAATTTGTATGAAAATTTGAAAATAGATAATTTTTCAGTAATGCCAGGTTCAGAATCAAAATTATTGAATGGACTTCAATTAGGTTGCTCTGGAATAATTACAGCAACAACAAATGTTACTTCAATTTTGGCAAGAGATGTTTACGATAAATTTCAAAATGGATCAGATCAATCTTCAAACGAAAAGTTGTGTTTAGTAAGAAGTATTTTCGATAAATTCAATTTAATCTCTGGGTTACATACTTTCATGGCACAAATTGATAAGGACTACCAGAATTTAATTCCACCATTGAAGCTATTAAATGAAAACGAAAAAAAAATATTTTTTAACGAACTTCAAAAACTTGATTTTGACTTTAAGCACTTAAAAGCAGCATAATGAAACTTATAAATTTTTTAAATGATTTATTCAAAGAAGATGGCTTTATATTAATAGATTATAATTCTAACAGATATGTTATAGGAAAGCCTTTGAAAGAAATTCCTATAGAATTACAATTGTTAGATAAAAGTTTGCATAAAAAATTACTTTTCCATCCTGATTTATATTTTGGTGAAGCATATACCAATGGCTCTTTAAGATTAAAAAATGGAACCTTGACGGAATTTCTTGATATAGCTTTTAAAAATATTGGAAGAGCAGATATTAATATTTATGGAAAGACATTAAATAAAATAAAGGGAACTTTAAAATATTTAACAAGTTTTAATAAAATTGTTAAATCTAAACAAAATGTTGCACACCATTATGATATTTCAGAAAATTTATATGATTTGTTTCTTGATAAAAAAAGACAATATTCATGTGCATACTTCAAAAATGAGAATGATACCTTGGAAACTGCTCAAGAAAATAAAATTGATCACATAATTAAAAAACTTCATATACAACCTAACCAAAAAGTTTTGGATATTGGATCTGGTTGGGGAACCCTTGCAATTGACATTGCAAAAAAAACAAAAGCTTCAGTTACCGGAATTACACTCTCAGAAAATCAATTAAAATATAGCCAAGAAAAAGCCAAAGAATTAAATTTAGATAATCAAGTTGAGTTTAAATTAATAGATTACAGACAATTGAATGAAAAATTTGATAGGATAGTCAGTGTTGGAATGTTTGAACATGTTGGAAAAAAATTCTATCAAACATATTTTAATAGAGTGTCTCAAATGTTAAAAAAGGATGGAGTAGCATTGATACACACAATTGGATCAAATCTACCACCTAGAGACCCACAGCCTTGGATAACAAAATATATATTTCCTGGTGGATATACCCCTAGTTTAAGCGAAATAACGAGGCCAATAGAGGATTCTGGACTGATAGCTACAGATATAGAGATTTTAAGGATGCACTATGCTCACACATTAAGAAATTGGAAAGAAAGATTTCTATCAAAAAAAGATCAAGTTTTAGAAATGTTTGATGAAAAATTTTTAAGGATGTGGGAATTTTATCTTACAAGTTGTGAAATGGCTTTTAAATGGGGAGATCAAGTTGTATTTCAACTTCAGCTAACTAAAGATATAAGATCTGTTCCTAATACTAGAGACTATATTTATTAAAAATTAGCTGATAAAGCTGTATTTCTTAAAATCTATAAAAATTTCAAGATTTTAAGAAAGCATCAAAATGCCATGATATTAATTGGTAATTTTGACGGCTTACACTTAGGCCATCAAAGATTATTCAAAGAAGAAAAAAAACAAAAAAAGTTAAATTAAAGACAAGTACTGAAAAGGGTATTATTTCAAGAACGGTCAGACTTGAAGAAGATTTAAAAAATAAGTTTTCTTTCAAATTTAGTTTTAATTTATTAGCAATTGATAAATTAATACAAAAATTTTTTCAAACTATAGAATTTAGATTAATTCGTTTTAAAGAAATAAGAGCTGAGGAAAAAAGACAAATTAAACTAGAGAAAATTGAGCAAGCAGAAAAAGAAAAAATTGAAATTGAAAAACAGAAGAAAGCAGATGAAGCTGCCTTTCTAAAAGAAAAAGAAATTCAATTAAAACAAGAACAAAAATTAGAAAGAGAAAGAGCAAAAGATATAAAATTATTCTTAAGAAAAGAACAGGCTATACTAAGAAAAGAGCAGGCGGAGAGACAAAAAAAATTTTTACAAGAATTAAAATTAGAAAAGCAAATAGAAAAGTTTAGAATAAGAGAGGTAAAAGAACTAGAACAACTTGAAAAATTAGCTTTAAGAGAAAAGAGAGAGGATTATTCAGGATTACAAGAGCGTATCGAAAAACTAAAATTAAAATATCAACAAATAAGAGATCAGAAAATAAGAGAACGAGTCGAGGCGCTTGGTGTAGAAACACAAGAAGGAGACGATAGAGCAAAATTACTTCAAAGAGAAAGGGAGTATACTTTAGCTAGGCAAAAAATTGAGTTTGCACTTGAAAGCTTCTACAGAAGTGCGAATAGTTTAGTTTTTCAACTTAACAAAAGATATATAACTAAACATATGTCTATCTTGAGATGCATAGACAGAAGATTCGAAACTGGAGAGATATTTATAAAATGGGATGAGACAATTGATGATGAGTGGTTAATACTAATTTATATTAAAAATAATTCTCCAGATGAAGGTATAGTAATTGAAGATAAAACAAATGAAGAAAAAAATATTTCACATGAATTTAAACCAAGTGAAATTTTTAAAGCCTCAGATTTAATGGTAGATTCATTAACCCAGCTCATTGCAAAAAAAAGATCTAAGAACAATTAAATTTGTTTGTCTTTGATAATTTTTTCTATTAACTTTATATTTTCTCCACTTTTGATTAATGGATAAATAGATTTCGCTTTTCTCAAGTCATCAACTGCTTTTTCATATTCCTTTAAGCTTAAGTATATTTGCGCTCGTCCTGATAATGCTCCAAAATGTCTTGGCTCTAGATCTAAAACTTTTTCAATATCATCTAACGATTTCTCATAATCCCCTAATATAAATAGTAATGTTGCTCTCTTATTCCAACCCTCCGCCCATTTTGGGTCCTCATTAATCACGTCTGTAAATAGTTTTAATGCCATTCTATACTGCTGATGATACATGGAATAAGTTCCGTTCTCTAATTTGTTCGTCAGATAATCATTGTTTGGGTGTCTTGTCCATTTATTCCAAATTTGATTCTCTAGCTTTTCTGCTTGTTGTAAATTTTTTGCGTTAAGCAATTCTTTAAACAATATATTTAAATTGTCTGAATACACATTATTTGTACTTACAAATAAAAATATAATTATAAAACTTATATGTTTTTTAATCACTGACATATACAGATACTCCTCTAGAATTAATGTCTACATCAAATTTTTTATGCAATGGTGGAAAAGCTCTTTGAGAACAATCTAGTCTATCACAAGTTCTACATGAAACCCCTACAGGTATCTCTGATTTTTTATCATTCAAATCTAAGTTTTCCGTATAAACAAAATCTCTTGCATATTTAGCTTCGCATCCAAGTCCAATAGATAACATACTTTTTTTTTGTCCATATCTTCCTATACCTTTTTCAACAGTTCTTGCTATACATACATACTTTTCGCCATTAGTCATTTTACTTACTGCAGCTTGTATAACACCAGGTCTAGAAAAAGCCGAATATACATTCCATCGAGGACAAGCACCACCATAACGTGGTATTTCTATACCTGACAATGAAAATCTTTTTGAAATATTACCAGCTACATCAACTCTCAAAAAATGAAATGGAACCCCAGGTAATTTTGGATCATTCAAACATGTTACTCTATGTGTGACTTGTTCGAATGAAGTTGCAAAAGTATTTTGCAATAACTCTAAATCATATTTAAGTTTTTTACATTCAGAATGAAATAATTTGTAGGGCATTAAAATTGCTGCACCACAATAATTTAATAAAGCAACTTTTGTTAATTTTTTCGATTCTTCATTTGGATAATTAAAAGTATCAAGATAAGAATTTATTCTGTCACTAGCCCCCTCTTGCACAATTTGAGCTGCAGCATGTAATTTCTTTGTTTCCAAAGACAAATAATCAGACAATAGCAACTTTCTATTTTTTTTATCATAAATTTTTGAAAAGGGTTTTCCTTCCTCAGGAATTATATCTTGTACTTCAATTTTATATTCTGATTTTAAATAATCACATAAAGCAATATATCTTGTTCTATTATTTTGTTTTATTTGCTCAAAGATTTGATTTGCAAATTCTTCTAGTTTTGGAAAAAAATTTTTATTTTCTTGCAAAAAATCTGAAATTACCTCTCCAGGAAATGAGTTTTTTCTATTATCTACAATTTTTCCTGAAAGCTTTTCAATTTTGTTAACCAATTCATGATCTTTTTTTTTCAAAATGTCTCCTAATCTTATTAGAGCTTTACCAATTTTTGGATTACTATTTGCAAGATCTTTAACTTCTGGACCAACTATATCCAAATCTTCAAAAAGTTGATCATCAAGCAATTCTGAAATTGTGTTGACCATATTGATATCTGATTTATTTGTTAGATCGCTAATGTTGATGCTTAACTCCTCACAAATTTTTAAAAGTAGTTCCCCGTCAATTTTTCTTTTACCTCCCTCGATTAAAGCTAAATAACTTGGTGAAATGTTAAGTTGCGAGGCTAGTTTATTTGCCTGCATACCTAGCTGTCTTCTAAAAGCTTTTATTTTTGGACCAATGTTTAATTCTACTTGACTCATTTACTATTTGTAAACTTTGTAAATTATTATTTACAAAAAATTTATTGTATTTACAAGACTTTTAACATTTTTTGTGGATTTTGTAAATATTGTAAATTATAAAGTTTACATGGACAAAAAAACTATAAAAAACATTGAAACTAGTTCTCAAACTACAAATCACCAAGAGCACCAAGAGCATAGAAGCAGAGGGGTTTATTTAAGAGATGACCACTGCGATTGGGGATCAAGTGGAATGAATGAGTTTACAGAAGAATATAACGAAAAGTAAAAAGAATTAGTTTTTTTAAAGGGGGAATAATGTCAGCCGAGAAAATCTCGTACGAGTTGAAAAGATTTGCAGGAATACAAAGGGATTATAAGCCAAATGAAGTAGAAAGGCTAAGAGGATCTATTAGAATTGAGTATTCAATGTGTAAACAGCAATCTCAAAAACTCTGGAGATTGTTGAATACAGAGCCATATGTAAACACACTTGGTTCTTTATCAGGAAATCAAGCTGTTCAACATGCAAAAGCAGGTTTAAAAGCGATCTATTTAAGTGGTTGGCAAGTTGCAGCAGACGCGAACAGTGCTGGTGAAATGTATCCTGATCAATCTTTATATCCTTACGACAGTGCACCTAAATTAGTTGAGTCTATGAATAATTCTTTAATTAGAGCTGATCAAATTCAGCATATGGAAATAGCAGATGGAGATATGAATAGCAGCGAAAGAACTGATTACATGTTGCCAATTATTGCAGATGGTGAAGCAGGATTTGGTGGGCCGTTAAATGTATTTGAGCTAACAAAAAAATTTATAAAAGCTGGCGCAGCCGGAGTTCATTTTGAAGACCAACTAGCTAGTGAAAAAAAATGTGGACATATGGGTGGTAAGGTACTTGTTCCTACTGGAACCATGGTCCGAAATCTAAAAGCAGCAAGATTGGCAGCTGATATTGCCGACGTTCCTCTCATTATTCTTGCAAGAACAGATGCCAACGCTGCGAAACTAATAACAAACGATTTTGATGAAAATGACAAACCGTTTTTAACAGGAGAAAGATCACCTGAAGGCTTTTATTATGTAAAAGATGGTATTGATCAAGCAATCTCCAGAGGGTTAGCTTATGCACCTTACGCAGATTTAATATGGTGTGAAACTGCAACACCTAATCTAGAAGAAGCAAAAAAGTTTGCTGATGCAATACATGCAAAATTTCCTGGAAAGATGTTGGCTTATAATTGCTCTCCATCATTTAATTGGAAGAAACATTTATCTGATGATGAAATTGCAACATTTCAAACTAAAATTGGAATGATGGGATATAAATTTCAATTTATAACTTTAGCAGGTTTCCATACGCAAAATATTGCTATTTTCGAGCTTGCAGAAAAGTATAAAAAGGAAGGTATGACTGCTTACTCTAGAATACAACAAAATGAATTTGCTAGAGAAAAAGACGGATATACTAGTGTTAAACATCAACGAGAAGTTGGTACTTCTTATTTTGATGCAGTTTCCAATACAATAAGTTCTGGAAAGAGCTCCACAACTGCAATGGAAGGCTCGACAGAATCTGAGCAATTTTAATTACTCTTTAGCTTTTGGATTTGATCCCACGCTGAATTAATAGCTCTCATTTTCTTTTTACTTTCCTCAATAACTTCCTGAGGAACTCCTTTATTTAGAAGTAAGTCAGGATGATGTTCTTTACTTAATTTTAAATATCTTTTTCTAATATCTGTAAGATTGTCATCAGGTTTGCTCTCTAATACCACATATGGATTGAGTTTATCTGATGATTTTCTACCCTCAACTATTCCATTGAACTGAGCATCACTAAGACCAAATAATTGGGAAACATGTTGTATCATTCTAAATTCTTGATCACTTATATTTCCATCAGCTTCTGCAATATAAAATAATATATTAATGACTTCTTCCAACACATTTATATTTCCTTGATAGATCTGAGCTATTTGTTTTGCATATGGTTCGTAACCAGTGCTTTCTTCTTTAGCTTTATTAAAAATTTTTCCAACTTGATCTAATTCATGATCTGGAATTTTGAGTTTATCTTTTACCGCTATTAATTCCTCTCTACTAACCTGACCATCTGCTTTACTCAGTTTAGCCGATAAAACTATAAGAGCTAATGCAAAAACTTGTTGAGGTTGTGCAAAAGATTTAAATGATGATCTTGATCTTGATACTTTTCCACCAATTAAGGAACCTAATAGCATTCCAAACGGCCCTCCTAAAGAAAAACCGATCATCCCACCAATTAAACTTCCCCAGATAGACATATAAAAAAAATTTAATATAATTTAATATATTTATGTTCTCAACTTTTTTAGCTTTAACATTTTTATTTTTAATGTTTATGTGGTCATTGGCTTGGGTAAATTATTACAATAAACTAGATAAAAGATTTGGTTCATCTTTATGGAGATGGAGTTATGATTATCCAGTGCCAGGTGATAGAGATATTTCTTTTCTCGATGATAAAAAATTTGTTATTTTAAGAAGAAAGAGGAATAGAGCGGTTACAGTTATGTATTTTATTTTATTTTTCTCTTTTTTTATATTTTTATCTTTTGTAACCCAGATTTTATACGCTATTCAACATTAGTTTAGTTGGTGTCTATTTTTTAAATACAAAAAAAATGCTACAATTTCATATCCGACATAAAATAATTGGTAAATGACTGGGAGTTTAAAAAATTTATAAAGAAACTTGTATTTTGGAATACTTTTCCAAATAAGTAAAAAAGCATCAATACCTACATAGATTTTTCCATCTTGTTCTACATGAAGTCTTCTTAGAAGCTCTTTATCAGTTTTTTTTGTTTCTAATTCAGCATTTTTATTTTTAGTTATGTCTATCCAATTCAAATTTTCTATGTTTTCTTTCTTATAAATATTAATTTCTGCTCTGCAGATTTTGCATGAATTGTTAAAAAAAACCTTCATAATTAAACTATATTTGAATATTTTATTTTTACAAATGTGCCAAATAAGCAGTTGATATATTAATAATCACTACTACATTCTTTAAATGTCAAATTTCTTCAAAGAAACAGATATAGATACATCACAAGCTGAAGCAATTATTACTGAAACCTTAAAAAATTGTGATGATGGAGAATTATATTTAGAAAATCATAAATCAGAATCCATCGTTTTAGACGATAATAAAATAAAGAGTTCAACTTATAACTCTGATCAAGGATATGGTTTCAGAGCTGTGACAGGAGAGGTTGTTGCCTACTCTCATTCTAATGATATTTCAAAGGAATCATTAAGAAAATCAAGCGATAATTTAAAAGATACATTAAAGTCAAAAAAAGGAACCTATAATCATGAAATTCCTAAAACTAACAACAAATATTACGAAAATATTAATCCTATTGAAAGCAAGACTTTCGATTCAAAGATAGATTTGCTGAACAGTGTTAATAACTATTTAAGATCAAAAGGCTCAATTGTAAATCAAGTAACTGCAAATTTTTTAGGTGAACATAAATCAATAGAAATTATTAGGTCTGATAATCAAATTTTGAAAGATGATAGGCCATTAGTCAGATTTAACGTTTCCGTCGTTTTAGAAAAAGACGGAAAAAAAGAAACAGGTGTTTATGGAGTTGGAGGAAGACAAAGCTATGATGACTATCTAAAAGATGGAAGCTGGAAAGAAGTATGTGATGAAGCTTTTAGAATCGCAAATGTCAATTTAGAAAGTAAACCAGCGCCAGCAGGAGAAATGAAAGTTGTTTTAGGCCCTGGATGGCCGGCAATTTTAATTCACGAAGCAATTGGACACGGTCTAGAAGGAGATTTCAATAGAAAAAAAACTTCAGCTTTTCATAATTTAATGGGGCAGCAAGTAGCAAGTGAAGGAGTTACAATTGTAGATGATGGCACATTACATCAAAGAAGAGGAAGTTTAACAATAGATGATGAAGGAACGCCTACTGAAAATACAGTTTTAATAGAAAATGGAATTTTAAAGAATTATATGCAAGACCGTCTAAACGCTCGTTTAATGGGAACTAAGTCAACAGGTAGTGGAAGAAGAGAAAGTTATAAACATGTCGTTTTACCAAGAATGAGAAACACAATGATGTTGTCAGGTAAATATTCACAAGATGAAATGATAAGTTCAGTTGACAAAGGTATTTTTGCTGTAAGTTTTGGAGGAGGGCAAGTTGACATAACTTCAGGAAAATTTGTATTTAACTGCACAGAAGCATACGAAATTAATAATGGTAAAATTGGATCACCAATCAAAGGTGCTACATTAATTGGAGATGGACCATCAATTTTAAAAGAAGTTTCATTAGTGGGTAATGATATGAAATTAGATCCAGGTATTGGAACATGTGGGAAAGCTGGACAGGGTGTTCCAGTAGGAGTAGCTCAGCCATCAATTCTTATAAATAAGATGACTGTTGGTGGAACAAAACTTTAATCTAAATGATAAGGGATCAGGAATTTTTAAGAGATATAGCGTCTTATTGTATTGAAAACTCTAAAAAACTAGGAGCTACGGATGTGGGTGTAAAAGTAATTCACTCTGTTTCAGAAAATGTTAGTTTTAGAAACAAAAAATTAGACGAGTCAAATAGAGCAGATAGTTTTGCTGTCAATTTAACTACATATATAGAAAAAAAAAAATCAAGCATTAATTCATCAGATTTATCTAAATCAAACTTAGAAAAACTAATAGAACGTTGCATTGATGCTACAAAAATTACTCCATCAGATGAAAATAATTCGTTACCAGATAAAGATTTAATGTCTAAAGAGATAAGAGACCTTAATCTATATGATGAAACGCATTATCCAAATGATAAAAAGATTGAATTTTTAAAAAATGTTGAGGAAACAGCATCAACGGACGAAAAAATAGTTAATACTGAAGCTGGTTTTACTGAAAATAAAAATAATTTTATACTCGCAAACAGTAATGGTTTTTTAGGTGGATACAAATCCTCAAATTTTTCATCTTCATGCGTAGCTGTATCAAGAATTAATGGTGCAATGGAAAGAGATTATGAGTTTGGTAGCACAAGATTCTTGCAAGATATGATGAAACCAGAAGAAATTGGAAAAATAGCTGCCTACAAAGCAATAAAAAAGTTAGGACCAAAAAAAATTAAAAGTGAAAAAATTGGTGTTATATTCGATAAAAGAATTTCCAAAGGAATATTAAGCACACTAGCAAGTGCAATTAGTGCGAGTGCTATTGCAAGAGGAACTTCTTTTTTAAAAGATCAAATCAATTCTGAAGTTTTTCCAAATTCAATTAATATTATCGACGATCCAAAAATTGAAAAAGGATTAGGTTCCCAAAACTTTGATAGCGAAGGTGTTGAAACCAATTCTTTGAAACTAGTTGAGAATGGTATTTTAAAAAATTATTTAATTGATACTTATTATGGTAAAAAATTAAATTTAAAATCTAATGGTAGATCTGGAGGAACAACAAACTTATATTTTGAAAACGGTACCTTAAGTTTTAAGGATTTGCTAAATTCGGAAAAAAAATTTCTATACATAACAGAGACTATAGGCCATGGAGGAAATATCATTACTGGAGATTACTCAGTTGGAGCTTCGGGATTTATGGTTGAGGATGGAGAATTGACTTACCCAGTAAGTGAAATAACTATAGCTGGGAATTTTAAGGAAATGTTTAAGAATATTACTTTGGCAAATGATTTAGAGATGAAGTACTCAACAAATGCTCCTACTTTGTTGATTAATCAAATGACAGTAGCGGGAAAATAATTATTGAATTTTTTTTAGTCTATATTCCCATAGACCCATTCTCTTATAAGCTACTTTTATAATCAATGCTTTTTTTTTATCGTACCATATTTCAAAATTTAATTTTTTATCATCAGGTAGATTTGGAGTGGTAGAAAAAAGTCTAAAATGTTCTACATCATATTCTTTATTATAAAGTTTAATTTTTTCTTTTCCTAAAAATTCTATGTTTTGTTTTTTTACACTTCCAGATAATGGACTTATTTGTGTCTCAGTTTGCAAAATTCTATGGTTCCACCAATGACCGATTATATTTTCTCTATCCGCCTCACCCTTATATGATGATCCATCAATTATAAACTTCTCCTTTTTTTCATCAAAAATTAAATTTACATATTTTCTCTTATTGTTTTGAAATGTTTCTGAGTTAAATGATATTAATTGGTCTCCAATATATTCTTCAGTACCTCTACTATTTATAGAGAATACTGTAACACCCAGTAATTTCACTTCAAAATTGGTTGTATTTTTTACAATAAATTTATTTTCTTCTTTTTTAAATGTGAAAATACTTTCTCCAATTTTTTCATCATCTTTAAATATCTCCATTTCTATATTTGAATAATTTTTATAGTGATCAGTATGTGCTTGCAAAAAAAGAGGAGATAAAACTAACAATATTACTAAGAATTTTCTCATTACTTCATGTTATTTTAATTAACTTGTTTGAACTTTATATAGAATTTTTACGTTTAAAAGATAAATAGTCTAAAGAATTATGTTTTTAACCATAAAAAATATACCCTCAAAATCTTGGAGCTCAGAAAAACCTTTAAATTTTAAACCTAAATTTAGAACTTTTTTACTTTTATGTGTTGGTTTATCTTTATTTGGGTTGGGAGAGGGTCTCTTATTAGTTTCTACTACTGGTAATTCTCCATGGTCTGTTCTTGCAGAAGGTTTATCAAACATATTAAATATTTCGATCGGATTATCTACATTCATAATAAGTATTATTGTTTTAGGGTTTTGGTTTCCACTAAAACAAAAACCAGGAATAGGTACAATTCTAAATATTTTAATTATTGCAGCGATAATCGATTTGACACTTTTTCTTTTTGATCCTCCTTTAGCTGATTCTTCAAAATATATTCTTGCCGTATTTTCTGTTTTGCTTGTCGGTCTAGGAAGTGGGATATACTTAATTGCAAATTTAGGCCCTGGTCCTAGAGATGGATTGATGACAGGTCTAACAAAAAAAACTCAACTTCCTATTGCTTTAATTCGAGCTACTTTGGAAATTTCAGCTGTTATATCTGGTTGGTATTTGGGAGGAACTGTTGGTTTGGGCACTATAATATTTGCATTTGGGATAGGTCCTGCTGTAGCTTTAGGAATTTATATTGTGGATAAAGTTACGAAGTAAATGTTTTTAGTGGATAATTAGTCGATTGTTAATACTGAATAAAAATTGTAAATATAAATCATGTCTATAAAAAATTGGATGAAAGAATCAGCGAATATACTATTTGACGATAGTAAAAATGATTTAAGAGCACTTCCCAAAACTGTGAGATTACAAATATTATTAGTTTTGAGTTTTATATGGACAACAGTATTTAGTTTATACGTATTTTCATATGCCACTTTTGCATTTGGTTGGGCAGGGACATATGTTGCTCATATAGGTTTAATATTTGCTGTTTATTATACTTTTAAACAATTTCATAGAGCTGAAGCAAAAGCTGTTAGCGTTTTTAAGACAAAAAATTTTGATCCATTTAAAATCATGACAATTGTTTTTGTTATAGTTTTTATTTTTGTTTTTTCTAAAGGTATTGAGGTATTGACAAGAACAAACTCTTACTCAATTCCATATGACGGACCTAGTAAATCAGCATTTGAAAAGTGGCTGCCATTTACCAAAAATAAATCTGAATAATAATTTTTTTAAGAAGCTACTGATAATTTAGAGAGCTTTTTTCTCTCGTGAGGATCAAGCACGGCTTTTCTTAATCTGCATGAATTTGGCGTAATTTCTAGTGCTTCATCAGAATTTAACATGCTCAATTGTTCAGCAATAGACATCTTTCTTACTGGAGTTAAAACAACATTTTCATCTGTTCCTTGTGTCCTCATATTTGTAAGTTTTTTACCTTTCATGACATTTATTATCATATCACCAGGTTTAGGTGACAATCCTACAATCATACCCGAATAAACTGGATCGTTATGAGTAACAAACATTTCTCCTCTTGCCTGTAGATTATAAATTGCAAATGCTACTGCCTTTCCTTGTTCCATAGAAATTAATGCACCATTTCTTCTGCCTTCCATATCTCCCTCAAATTTTCCATAAGAATGGAATATTCTGTTTATTACCCCTGTTCCTTTAGTTAGAGTAAGAAATCTACTGGTGTATCCCATTAAACCTCTGGTTGGCGCATGAAAGATTAATCGTTTTTTATTTTTTCCAGTATCTTTAAGATCTATTAATTTTCCTTTTCTTTTATTCATCGAGTCTATAACTTTAGAAGAGAACTCTTCATCAAGATCCATAGTAATTTCTTCAATAGGTTCTAATTTTTCACCATTTTCATTTTTTTGAAATAAAACTCTAGGAGGACTTACTGTCATTTCAAATCCTTCACGTCTCATTTGTGTTAATAATATTTCTAACATTAATTCACCTCTTCCACTTATTTCAAATGAGTCTTTGTTTTCATTTTCTGAAAAAGAAATTCCGACATTATTCTGAGCCTCTTGAACCAATCTCTCTCTAATTTGAGTACTTGTAAGTTTTTTACCTTCAGTACCAGCCAATGGAGAACTATTTACTGTTATTTTGATAGACATCGTTGGTGGATCAATTGGGGTTGCTTGTATTGGCGTATCTACCTCAGTATCACATATAGTGTCAGCAACATTTGCTTTTTCTAATCCAGCGATAACAACAATATCTCCAGCTTCACCAACTTCTATTGGTACTTTTTTTGTCCCTTCGTATCTAAATATTTTAGTCAACCTTCCCTCATCAACTTTTTCTCCATCAAGATTGATTGCTTTAATTTGTTGGTTTGCTTTTGCAGTACCTTGAGAAATTCTACCAACTAAACTTCTACCTAAAAAACTATCTGCATATAAAAGAGTTGAAAGCATTGCAAAAGGCTTGGTCTTGTCAAATTCTGCTGGCTTAACATGATCTATTACTAGATCTAATAATGGGTTTAAATTCTCTCTTGGGCCATCTATTTCTTTAGATGCCCAACCAGATCTTCCACTTGCATAAATAACTGGAAAGTCTAATTGTTCCTCGTTGGCATCTAAGCTGACAAATAAGTCAAAAGTTTCATTTAAAACTTCATCGGCTCTTTGGTCGGCTTTGTCTAATTTATTAATAACTACTATTGGTTTAAGGCCTTGTTTAAGTGCTTTTGCTAATACAAATTTAGTTTGAGGCATTACCCCTTCGGCTGAATCTATTAACAATAATGCACCATCAGCCATACTAAGAACTCTTTCAACTTCAGCAGCAAAATCTCTGTGTCCAGGTGTATCAATAATATTAATTCTAGAATCTTTCCAATTTATGGAAGCTGGTTTAGCAAGAATTGTAATACCTCTTTCCTTTTCAAGTTCGCCTGAGTCCATTAGTCTTTCATCAACAACTTCATTTTCTCTAAAAGAACCACTCTGTTTCATTAAATTGTCAATTAGAGTGGTTTTACCATGATCGACATGGGCTATGATTGTGATGTTTCTGATATTATTACTCATAAATTCTGGCTCTTATACATATTTAAAAGAATATTAAAACTCAAAAAAACTCATAACTGGCTTGAAAAATTTTTTTAAAATATTGAATTTATTAATCTTTTTTTAAAATTAAACGTTTTTTTCTGATATTTAGATAATTGATGAAAATTACTTATCGCCCAGAGATAGATGGTTTAAGAGCAATCGCAGTTATTGCAGTGATACTGTATCACTCTCAAATAAATATATTTGGCCATAAATCTTTTAAGGGTGGGTTTATAGGAGTTGATATATTTTTTGTGATATCTGGTTATTTAATTTCATCAATTATTTTTAAAGAACTATTTTTAAAGGGTTCATTTTCTTTTAAGAATTTTTATGAAAGAAGAATAAGACGAATACTGCCTGCTTTGTTATTTGTAATGTTGGCATCCCTTCCATTTGCTTGGTTATATATGAGACCAACTATTTTTATAGATTTTTCAAAATCCATTCTTTATTCAATTGGATTTAGCTCAAATTTTTATTTTTGGTATTCAGGTGGACGTTATGGTGCTGAAAGTGAATTGCTAAAACCATTTTTACATACCTGGTCTCTATCCATTGAAGAACAATTTTATATATTATTTCCAATAGTTTTTTTAGTTTCATTTAAATACTTTAAAAAATATTTAATTTTTATTTTAATATTTGGATTTATTATTAGTTTAGGTTTAGCCGATTGGGGAAATAAAAATCATCCTTCATTTAATTTTTATAATTTAACATCGAGAGGTTGGGAATTTTTAGCAGGTTCGATTTTATCATGTTTTGAAATTAAATTTGGATATAGAAACAGAAACAATAGGCTAGGTTTAATTTTGCCTGCCATTGGATTGATTTTGATCATTCATGCAATTATTTTTTTTGATGATAGGTTTCATCCATCTATTTACACATTATCACCAGTTTTAGGTGTTTGTTTAATTATATGGTTTTCAAAGAGAGATGAATTAATTACAAAGATCCTTTCAACAAAGTTTATTGTTGGAATTGGCTTAATTTCCTATTCTTTATATCTTTGGCATTATCCAGTTTTTGCATTTGCGAGAATTAAAAATTTTAACATCTCAGAATATGAAAAGTTAGAGTGTATAGTTTTAATAATAATATTATCCTTGTTTAGCTATTTTTTTATCGAGAAACCTGCGCGCGATAAAAAAAATAAAATGAATATATTGGTTTATATCATATTACTTTTTATTTTTATATTGGTAAGTTTTAATACTTTAAATATTATAAAAAACGGTTTCAAAAATAGATTCCCTCAAATATTATTATCATCAATTGATGTTGAAAATCCCTGGGGCAAATTAAAGCCTAAAATTAATACTAAAGATTATAACGGAACATGTATGAACGGTAAAAAACCATGTGAATTTTTTAATGAAAAAAATAGCAAAATTATTTTATTTGGTGATAGTCATGCTGGATCTTTATCATTTGATTTGTACAAAAAATTACAAAATAAAGATTATAATTTCATAACAACTTATAAAACTTGTTTTAACTTTAGAAATGTTAGTTATGTTAATAGATTTACTAATAAAAAACATAAATTTTGTAATAATGAAACTTTAAATCAACAAAATAAATTTTTTAAAAATACGACAAATTCAATAGTTATTATTGCAGGAAGATTTCCCTTATATCTAACAGAGCTATATTTCGATAACAAAGAAGGATACATTGAAACTGGTGGAAAAGAAGGAAATAAATTTGACTATAAATTAAATAAAAGTGAAATAGAAAATTCTTTTAGAAACTTTGTTTCCGATATTTTAAAAAATAACAATAAAGTTATTATTGTCTATCCGATACCTGAGGTAGGTTATTCTGTGCCCAATGAAATAATAAAAAAATATCGTAAAAAGGGCAATGAAATGGAAAATGATTATTTAACAACTTCTTATAGTGTTTATGTTGATAGAACCAAAAGTTCATTTAATCTCCTAGACAGTTTAATAAATAAAAATATTTATAGAGTTTATCCTCACAAATTATTTTGTAATACTGTTATTAAAGGTAGATGCGTAACTCATGATGAGGAAAATATATTTTATGCTGATGATGATCATCCATCCCTAAAAGGTGCCGAAATGATAAATAACTTGATTATGAATATAATAAAAAAAATAGAAAATGAATGAAAAAATAAAATAATTTGTTCCTAAAAAAAAACCCCCGAAACTTTCGTTCCAGGGGTTCTAATTATGTTTAGTGTATGTTTTAGAGTGTTCTCTAAAAGGAAACGTATTACATTCCCATTCCACCCATGCCGCCCATACCACCCATTCCACCAGGAGGCATACCAGCTCCACCAGCATCTTTTTCTTCTGGTTTATCTGCAATCATTGCTTCAGTTGTTACTAACAATCCAGATATAGAAGCAGCATCTTGAAGTGCTGTTCTTACAACTTTAACTGGATCAATAATACCCTCTTTAAACATATCAACATATTGCTCTGATTGTGCATCGTAACCATTGCTAGACTTGTTTGTTTCTAATAATTTACCAACAACTACTGATCCATCAACACCTGCATTTGTTGTGATTTGTCTAATAGGTGCTTGTAAAGCACTTTTGACAATTTCTACACCAGCTTTCTGATCATCGCCTTTTACTTTTAAACTATCAAGTTCTTTTGAAGCATAAAGCAATGCACATCCACCACCAACAACAATACCTTCTTCAACTGCTGCTCTTGTAGCGTTTAATGCATCTTCAACTCTATCTTTTCTTTCTTTAACTTCTACTTCAGTAGCTCCACCAACTTTGATCACAGCTACACCACCTGCTAGTTTAGCAAGTCTCTCTTGTAGTTTTTCTCTATCATAGTCTGATGTTGTTTCTTCGACTTGAGCTTTGATTTGAGCACATCTTGCTTCAATATCGGATTTTTTACCTGCTCCACTTACTATTGTACTATTTTCTTTATCAACTTTTACACGTTTTGCAGAACCAAGATCATTGAGTTTAACATTTTCAAGTTTAATTCCTAAATCCTCAGAGATAACTTGTCCGCCAGTAAGAATTGCAATATCTTCTAACATTGCTTTTCTTCTATCTCCAAAACCAGGTGCTTTGACAGCAACAACTTTTAAACCGCCCCTTAGTTTGTTAACAACAAGCGTTGCTAATGCCTCTCCTTCAACATCTTCTGAGATTATCATTAATGGTCTTCCCGCTTGTACAACAGCCTCTAACAACGGAACCATCGGTTGAAGATTTGTTAATTTTTTCTCGTGAAGAAGAATTAATGGATTTTCTAACTCTGTAGTCATTTTATCACCATTTGTAATAAAATAAGGAGAAAGATAACCTCTATCAAATTGCATACCTTCTACTACATCAAGTTCTGTTTCAATTCCTTTAGCTTCTTCAACAGTAATTACTCCTTCGTTACCAACCTTCTGCATAGCTTTTGAAATCATCGCACCAATTTCTTTATCACCGTTTGCTGAAATTGTTCCAACTTGTGCAATTTCATCGCTATCTTTTACTTTTTTAGCTGATGAAATTAATTTATTTTTTACATGATCTACAGCAGCATCAATCCCTCTTTTAACATCCATTGGGTTCATTCCTGCTGTTACATACTTACAACCTTCTTTAACAATTGCTTGAGCTAAAATTGTTGCAGTTGTTGTTCCATCACCAGCTTCATCGTTAGTTTTGCTAGCAACTTCTTTAACCATTTGTGCACCCATATTCTCAAACTTATCATCAAGATCAATTTCTTTTGCAACTGAAACACCATCTTTAGTTGTTCTTGGTGCACCATAAGATTTGTCAATAACAACATTTCTTCCTTTTGGTCCAAGAGTAACTTTTACAGTGTTGGCAAGTATATCTACTCCCTTTAACATTGATGCTCTAGCATCTGAATCAAATTTTACTATTTTAGCCATTCTAAACTCTCCTTATTATTTATTTACCTGTTGCAATACCCATAATGTCAGACTCTTTCATTATGCTGTACTCTTTACCATCAATTTTAACTTCTGTTCCTGACCACTTACCAAATAAAACTTTATCTCCTACTTTAACGTCCATAGGTATTAGTTTTCCATCTTCAGTTTTTGCGCCTCCGCCAACAGCAACAACTTTACCCTCTTGAGGTTTTTCTTGAGCTGTATCTGGAATAATTATGCCACCAGCAGTTTTCTCGCTGCTATCTAAAACTTCTATTAAAACACGGTCATGTAACGGTTTAAACTTCATACGAATTCTCCTTTAAATTAGCAGTCATATAGAGACATATTTAATAATTTTCAAGATCTTGAATAAAAATTATGGTCTAAAAAACTCAAGAATTTAGCTAATTTTTAAGCTATACCTCAAGTATGCCCCAAAACTTAGACAAAGATGGATTAAGATCAAAGATAAACAGTTACGAATTATTTTTTATCGATATATGGGGAGTGATCCATAATGGTTTAAAAATTTTTGAGGACTCTATTGAAGTTTTAGAAAATTTGAAAAAAAACAACAAAGAGTTCGTTTTGCTTACTAACGCGCCAAGACCAAATTCTACAGTTAATGAATTTTTAAAAAAAATGGGGCTCAAAAATTTTCATGAACATGTATACACTTCTGGAGAAGCTTCATTAAAATATCTAATGGAAAATTTTCTAAATTCAAAATTTTATCACATTGGACCACCAAGAGATTTTGACTTATTTAAAAGATTTGAACAAAATAAAGTTAGCAATATTAATCAAGCGGATTATTTTATTTGTACAGGGTTATTTGAAGATTATGAGACAAAACTTGAATATTATGAAGATTTACTTGAGAAATTTTCAAATAAAAAATTTGTGTGTACAAATCCAGACCTAATTGTTGATAAAGGTGATGTTAGAGAGTTTTGTGCTGGATCAGTTGCAAAAATATTTGAGAAAATTGGTGGAAAAGTAATTTACTTTGGAAAACCTTATCCTCCAGTTTACAATTTATCTGCTAACATAAATGGTAAAAATGTTTTATGTATCGGAGATAATATGAACACAGATATAAAAGGAGCTAATATTCAAAATTTTGATAATTTGTTAATAACGAACGGTATACATAAAAAAGAATTAAGTAGTATTAATATTGATAAATTAGAAAAAAAATATGGAGTGAACGTGAATTACACTCAAACAAAATTGAAATGGTGAACAAAATTAAAATCTATAAAAATTTCAAGATTTTAAGAAAGCATCAAAATGCCATGATATTAATTGGTAATTTTGACGGCTTACACTTAGGCCATCAAAGATTATTCAAAGAAGCAAAAAAATATAAAAAAAAATATAATTCAAAAATTGGAGTAGTGACTTTTGATCCAATACCAAAAATGTATTTTGATAAAAGTATTACGAATTATCGACTATCAAATCTTAATCAAAAAAGCAGAAAACTTAAACAAACTAGGTCATCATATATTATTAATAGGACACAAAAACCATCCAGAAGTCATAGGAACTATGGGTCAATTGCCTAAAGGTGCAATAGATTTGATTGAAAATATTGAGGATGCAAATAAGTACGAAAACATCTCAAATAAACAGCTATCTTTCATAACTCAAACAACACTCTCTGTAGATGATACCAAAGATATAATTGCAGCTCTAAAATCTAAATTCCCAGATATTAAAGAGCCTAAAAAAGATGACATATGTTATGCAACAACAAATAGACAATCAGCAGTTAAAGTAATAGCGGATAAATGTGATATGTTTTTTGTAATAGGAAGTAGAAATTCATCTAACTCTGTAAGATTAGTTGAAGTTGCTAAAAACTCTGGTTGTAATTCTGCTGAGCTAATACACTCAGAAAGCCCAGTGCCTATAGATAAGATAAAAGAATGTAACACAATTGGAATTTCATCAGGTGCTTCAGCGCCAGAAATACTTGTTGAAAAGTTTATTGCAGAGTTAAAA
>CACGSX010000009.1:0-15000 GCA_902575835.1 uncultured Pelagibacteraceae bacterium
TCAACTCTTGTGAATATTTTATCTGTAAAAGCAGTCTCTTCAGGTCCATGCATTTTCGGTTTTACAATATATATAGATCCAGTTCTTGAGTTACCTTTTCTTTTTAAATCATGAATTGCTGCAGCAGTTGTAATAAATGCATCCATGATACCTTCCGGGACTTCAGAACCATCTTCTAAAATAATTGCTGAATTAGTCATTAGATGACCAACATTCCTAATTAAAAGTAAGCTTCTACCATGTAATTTTTCTTTTTTATTATCTTTTGAAATATAACTTCTATCTGGATTTAGTTTTCTTTCAAAAGTTTTTCCATCCTTTTCGAAGACAGATTTTAGAGTTCCTTTCATCAAACCCAACCAATTTCTGTAACATAATATTTTATCTTCTGAATCTACTGCTGCAACACTATCTTCGTTATCACATATTGTAGATATTGCAGATTCTACAATTATGTCACTTATTCCCGCAGCATCTTGGACAGCACTAAATGCTTTTGGGTTAATTATTATCTCAATTTTTAAATTATTATTTTCTAAAATTATTGTTGTTGGATTATTAGGTTCTCCTCTATATCCAATAAATTTATTTTTATCTACTAGCTCAAACTCCTTATCATCTTTTAAAATTTTCAAGTCACTTCCCTTTATTTTAAATCCATTTATATCTTTCCAATGAATTTCATTGATAGAGAAGTGGTCATTTAGAAATTCGCGTGCATATCTTATTACTTCTTGTCCTCTTAGAGGATCATATTTTTGACTCCCAGTTTCTTCTGACTCAATTAAATCTGTTCCATATAAACTATCGTAAAGACTTACCCATCTAGCATTAGCAGCATTTAATGTATATCTAGAGTTCATTATGGGAACTACAAGTTGAGGACCTGCAATGCTTGAAATTTCACTATCAAGCTTTTTGGTATCTATTTTAAAATCATTCCCTTCCTCTTTTAAATATCCAATTTCTTTTAAAAAATTCTTATACTCTTGATGATTAAATTCTCCATTTCTGTTTTTTTTTAACCATAAATCAATTTCAGATTGAAGAGTTTCGCGAACCTCTAATAATTTTTTATTGATTGGTGCAAGTTCATTAATACTTTTATCAAATCCATCCCAGAAATCTTTTTCGTTAACATCTAATCCTGTAAGAAGTTCATTTTTTACAAAATCAATTAAATTCTTAGAAACAGATAAAGTATTTATTTTAATAAATGAATCGCCCATAATTTTTAAATTTAGAAACCGTTGTATATGACAATCAATAAATTATGTCATTACTTTATTTAAAAAAATGTTATTTTTCATCCGAAAAGAATATAATTTTTGTAATTTGATCATTTTATCGCCAAAAAATTATATATAATAAAGCAATGAAAAATTATTTAAATTTTGAGACAGATATTAAAAACTTAGAAACAGAATTAGATAAATTAAAAGATCCTTATAATCAAGACGGCATTTCAGAAGTTGATACAACTAAAATAACGGATTTACAAAATGAAATAGATAAAAAACTTAACGATGTATATTCAAATCTAGATGCATGGCAGACAACATTGGTTGCAAGACACGAGGATAGACCTAAATCAAAATTTTTTATTGATAATTTATTTGATGAATTTATTTCACTTTCTGGGGATAGATTTTATGGAGAGGATAAGTCTGTAATATGTGGTTTTGGTAAATTTAATTCTAAGTCAGTTTTAGTAATAGGACAGGAAAAGGGTGAAAATTTAGATACAAGGATTGAGAGAAATTTTGGAATGATGAGACCAGAAGGTTACAGAAAAACAATAAGATTAATGAATTTAGCTAATAAATTCAAAATACCAATTATTAATTTTGTTGATACTCCAGGTGCTTACCCTGGAGTTGGTGCTGAAGAAAGAGGACAAGCGGAAGCAATTGCAAAGTCTATTGAATGTTCTATGCAACTGACTGTTCCAACTTTATCTATCATTATAGGCGAAGGAGGCTCTGGTGGTGCTATTGCATTAGCTTCTTCAAGTAAAGTATTGATGTTAGAGAATGCAATATATTCAGTAATATCTCCAGAGGGATGTGCAACCATACTTTGGCGAGATCCAACAAAAACTTTAGAGGCTGCGAAAGCAATGAAACTTTCAGCGAAAGATCTTTTAAAACTAGAAATTATAGATGAGATAATACCCGAACCTTTGGGTGGTGCGCATCGAGATAAGGATCTTATTTTAGATAATGTACGTAATGCTATTGATAGAAACTTAAGTAAATTTCTTACGTTAAATGAGGAAGAAATATTAAATCAAAGAAAGAATAAGTTTTTAGATATTGGAAGGAATAAAGGTTTCACCACTAATGCAACGCATCAAGATAAACTTACTATTAAAAATAATCTTTTTCAAAATTTGATTTTAAAAATTAAATCTAATAAAAAATTATTTATTTCAACTACATCAATTCTTCTATTATTAATTTTATTAACAGTGATTTTTTAATTTATAAGGCACCACAACAATTTTTAAATTTTTTTCCAGTAGCTTCACATCTTTCATTTCTAGATATTTTTCCTTCTTTATTTTTTACAAGTAGGCATTTTGGATCATTATTAATATTAACACTAGTTTTAGTCTGACTATCATCTTTTTCTATTATTCTTAAATTTAGAAGCATTGTTACAAGATCAGTTTTTAATTTTCCCAGTAAATTTTCAAATAATATAAAAGCTTCTTTTTTGTACTCCACCAAAGGATCTCTTTGTCCATAAGATCTTAAACCAATTACTTGTCTTAATTGTTCCAGATATTGAATATGTGATTTCCAATTCTGATCTATGATTTGTACTAATATTCTTTTTTCAATTTCATTCCCTTGTTCAACACCTAGTAAATTGTTTCTTTTCTCTCTATTCTTTGTGAATTTATCTTTTATCGTTTTTTCCATTACTTTCAGATCTGAATTTAAAATATTATCTAATTCATCATTTTCAATGGATTTACCTAGAATCTGTTTTATTGTATTTGGAAATTCCTTAGAGTTAGGAGATTTTTCGTGTAGAATTTTTTGTCTTTTTAAATTGTCTAGAACTTCTTCTAAAAAAATGTCTGAATAATTTTCTTTTTCTTTTCCATCTATTACATTTTTTCGTTGTTCAAAAATTACATGTCTTTGGTCATTAAGAACATTATCAAATTTAATAAGCGTTTTTCTTATATCAAAGTTTCTTGCTTCAACTTTTTGTTGGGCTCTTTCAATCGCTTTATTTATCCAAGGATGATCAATGCTTTCACCATCTTTAAGACCAAGCTTTTCTAGCATTGAATTCATGGTTTCTGAGCCAAACAATCTCATCAAGTCATCTTCTAAACTGACAAAAAATATTGAACTTCCTTCATCTCCCTGTCTTCCAGATCGTCCTCTTGCTTGATTGTCAACTCTTCTACTTTCCATTCTTTCTGTTCCAATAACAAATAACCCCCCCCTTTTTTTTACATCCTCTTTTTCAGATTGATCTTGTCCACCTAACTTAATATCAACACCTCTTCCCGATATACTTGTTGTAATAATAACGGAATTTGTTTTGCCAGCATTTGCAATAATTTCTGCTTCTTTCTCATGATTTTTAGCATTTAAAACAATATGTTTAATTTTCTCTTTTTCTAACAAATTCGAGTAATGCTCAGATTTATTTATGCTAGATGTGAAAACCAACAGTGGTTGTCCAATTTCATTACATTCTTTTATTTTTTGAATGATTGCATTGTCTTTTTCTAAACCTGTTCTAAAGATTTGGTCATTAAGATCGTTTCTTATCATTTCTTTATTGGTAGGTATCTGTAAAACAGGCAAGTTATAAATTTCAAAAAATTCTGCAGACTCTGTTTGTGCCGTTCCTGTACAACCTGCTAGTTTACCGTACAACTTAAAAAAATTTTGATAGGTTATTGATGCCAGTGTTTGATTTTCAGCTTTAACTTCTATTTTTTCTTTAGCCTCTAAACTCTGATGAAGTCCATCACCAAATCTTCTACCTGGCAGTTGCCTACCTGTTTGCTCATCAATTATAATTATTTCGTTATCTTTAACTATATAATCTCGTCCATTCTCAAATAAATAATTTGCCCTTAATGCTTGGTTTACATGATGAACTAAATGTAAATTTTCTGGGTCATAAAAATTGTTATTTTTTAAAATACCAGCATCAGAAAATATTTTTTCAACATTATCTATTCCTTCATTTGTTAAAAGTATATTTTTTTCTTTTTCATCTAAGTCAAAGTCTGTTTGTTTCAAATTTTTAATTAATTTATCTACAGCAATATATTGCATAGTTTTATCCTCTGCTGCCCCAGAAATAACCAAAGGAGTTCTTGCCTCATCTATTAAACAAGAGTCAATCTCATCAACTATCGCGAAGTTGTGCTTCCTCAAGACCATCTCATTTTTTGAATATTTCATGTTATCTCTTAAAAAATCAAAGCCTAATTCACTGTTAGTGGCATAAGTTATATCTTTATTATAATTTTCTTTGCGCTCCTCATCTGACTGGTTTGAGTTTATATACCCACAGCTCAAACCCAAAAAATTGTAAATTTTACCCATATTTATGCTATCTCTTTTTGCGAGGTAATCATTTACAGTAACTATATGAACACCTTTTTTTTCTAATGCGTTAAGATATGCAGCAAGAACTATAGTAAGTGTTTTGCCTTCACCCGTTTTCATCTCTGCAATCTTATTCTCATGTAACGCAATACCTCCAATAAGCTGGACATCAAAGTGTCTTTCATTGTTAATTCTTTTCGAAGCTTCTCTTACCAATGCGAATGCCTCAGGTAATATATCGTTTAATTTTTCTCCTTCTTTTAATCTAGAGATAAATTCATTTGTTCTTAAGGGAAATTCTTTATCCTCAAATTTGCTAATTTGACTTTCTTTAAGATTAATTTCTTTTACAATTTTTTGAATTCTGTCTAATTCCTTTTGATTGCCACTTTTTATAAATTTACTAATAATGTTTAAAGGATTAAGCATATTTTTGATGTTTTAATAGTTATAAATTATATAGTTATTTATTTAAAAAATTAAATAGCATGGATTTTGGTATAAACAACTTTTTTGATAAGAAACACAAGGACTCTAAAATAGGACATTTTCAAGATCTTGAACATATTGATGGATTATCTATCTCAACAATTAGCTGTGGTCTTTATAACAAAAAAAGAGACGACTTAGTTTTATTTTATTTTAGGGATGGAGCAAGTTATGCAAATGTATATACAAAATCTAGTTTAGTATCTGAAAATATAAAATGGAATAAAAAAATAAAAGATAAAAAAATTTATGGTATTTTAATCAATACAAGAAACGCAAATGCCTTAACAGGAAATGATGGCTATAACTCTCTTAAAAAAATTTCCTTAAATTTGTCAAAATTATTAACATCAAAACAAATAGAAGATGAGGAAAAGCCAAGAGAAATTAAACCAAACCAATTACTATTTGCTTGCACAGGCACTATAGGGGAAAAATTTCCTGAAAATGAAATTTTAAGTAACACTAAAAACTTAGTTGATAAAATAAAATACAATCAAAATAAATTAATTTGGATCAAAGCAGCTCTTGGGATTATGACAACAGACACTAAACCAAAATTATCGATGGCAGAGTGCAAGATAGCTGGTTCCGATGTAAAAATATATGGAGTTGCAAAAGGATCGGGAATGATCTTTCCAAATATGGCAACAACTTTAGGATTTATTTTTACTGATGCCAATATTTCTTCATCAATTTTGAAACAGATACTTAATCTAAATATTAAGACTACTTTTAATGCTATAACATGCGATGGGGATACTAGTACAAATGACATGGTTTCAATATTTTCAACAGGCAAAGCAAACAACAAAGAGATAAAAAGTTTTAAAGATCCAAAATTAAAGCAATTCATTAGTAGCGTTCATCAGGTCATGTTAAACTTAGCAAAAAGGGTTGCGAGTGATGGAGAGGGAGCAACAAAATTTGTTACCATCAAATGCATTAATAGCAAAACCGAGAAAGATGCAAAAAATATTTGTTTCTCAATAGCTAACTCACCATTAGTTAAAACAGCAATATTTGGAGAAGATCCTAATTGGGGAAGAATAGCGATGGCAATCGGAAAAAGTGGTGTAACTGTTAAACAAGAAAAATTATCTATATTAATGGGATCTAATATGATCCTTAAAGATGGAAAATTAGATAAAAATTATAACGAAAATATCCTTAGTGAGTATATGAAAAATGAGAATATAGAGATAACAATTGATCTATCTATTGGAAGTAAAAAATTTACAGCGTATACTATGGATTTATCTAAGGAATATATTGAAATTAATTCTGATTACAGATCTTAGGTATTGAAATCCTATAAAATGTAATTAAGTCATTTCAATGATTAAGTATTTATTAAATTGTAAAAATTGCAGTCTTGAGTTTGAAAGTTGGTTTGCTAGCTCAAAAGAATTTGATAAATTAAAAAAACTAAAGCTTCTTTGTTGTAGGCAGTGTAATTCTCAAAAAATTGAAAAGTCTTTGATGAAGCCAAATCTAGCTAATTCTACCTTTAAAAAAGAAAAAGCTTACGAGAATTATAAAAATGTTAAAAAAAAATTAATAGAATATCAAAAATTTGTAAAAGAAAACTTTGAATATGTTGGAGAAAATTTTGCTTATGAGGCTAGATCTATTCATTACAGTAAAAAAAAGAATAAAAAAAATATTTTTGGTAAAGCATCAATTAAAGACGTTAAGGAACTAAAAGAAGAAGGTATAGAGACATCAATCATTCCATGGATTGAAGACAAGGAAAATTAACTCTTTTTGTACTTTGTTATATAATTTACGGATTTATCATCTGAAAGTTTCCACTTATTTGAAAGTGGATTAAATTTAACTCCATCAATACTTTTTAATATAAGTGAATTCTTATTGCAGATATCTTCTAGATTTTTAGGTTTTACAAATTTATTCCAATCATGTGTTCCGATTGGAAGCCATCTTAAAATGTACTCAGCCCCTATTATTGCGAATACATAGGATTTTAATGTTTGATTTAAGGTGGCAATGAACATTAAACCATTGTTTTTTAAAAATTTTGTACTTTGATTTATAAATTTAGGAATATCTTCGACATGTTCAACTATTTCCATATTAAGAATTACATCAAATTTTTTTTCATAATGAAAATTCTCTGGAGACTTATCATGATATTCAATTTTTAAATTGCTTTTTTTTAAATGATGTTTTGCAATATCAATATTTTTTTTGGACGCATCAATACCTACAACGTCTGCTCCTAATCTTGCCAAAGGTTCAGAAAGTAAACCTCCTCCGCACCCAATATCAAGAATACTTATTCCTTTTAATGGTTTGTGATTTGATGAAATGTTAAAATCTTTAATAATATTGTTTTTTATGTACTCTATTCTAATTGGATTAAATTTGTGGAGTGGTTTAAATTTTCCATTAGGATTCCACCATTCCTCAGCAATTTTGCTAAATTTTTCTACTTCTTCTTTGTTTATAGTATTATTGCTCATTCTTTATTGACATTATAAATAAGATGTATTTTATCAATATTATAAAGCTTGTAAATAAAACTACCAATGAAAATTATTGTATTAAAATTTGGCGGAACTTCAGTTGGGTCAATTCAAAGAATTAAAAAAGTATCAAAAATAATTAAATCTTACTCAAAAAAATATAGGGTAATAGTTTTGTCATCTGCAATGAGTGGTACTACCAATAAATTGATCAATATGTCAAAAAAAATCAGTGAAAATTTTCCTGATAATGAATATGATGCTTTAGTTTCTGCCGGTGAGCAGATTTCGTGTTCGTTGTTAGCAGGCCATCTAACAGCAAATGGTTTAAACTCTAGATCTTGGATGTCTTGGCAAATACCAATTATAACAGAGGGTAAACACAAATATTCAAGAATTAAATATATAAATAAAACTAAAATTTTAAAATTTTTAAAATCTGGAGGAATTCCTATTATCACTGGATTTCAGGGTGTGGATAAAAATTCAAATATTACAACTATTGGCAGGGGTGGTTCAGACTCAAGTGCAATTATGGTTGCAAAGTTTTTTAAAGCTGATCGATGTGTCATTTACACAGATGTTGAGGGAGTATATACAACAGATCCAAATAAACTTAATTCTGCAAAAAAAATTAAAAATATATCTTATGAAGAAATGTTAGAAATGGCTTCATTAGGATCAAAAGTAATGCAACCAGATTCTATACAAGATGCAAGACTAAATAGGATAAATATTGAGGTAAAATCATCATTTATAAATAAATCTGGCACATTAATCACAAAAAGAAAAAATATTATTAATAATAAAATTATCACAGGAATTTCTTCCACAGATAATGATGCAAAAGTAACTTTATTAGGAGTTAAAGATAGACCCGGCATAGCAGCCTCGATATTTAAACCACTTTCACAAAATTCGATAAATGTAGATATGGTTGTTCAAAATATATCCGCTGATGGAAAGCAAACAGATCTTACATTTACAATCAAGTCAAATGATTTGAATAAAACAAAAAAAATTATAAACAAAAACCAAAATATTGTTTTTAAAAAATTAATATTTGATAAAAATGTATCGAAAGTTTCAATAATAGGTGTTGGAATGATTACTACTCCTGGTGTTACATTTAGAATGTTTCAAGCACTTGCAAGAAAAAATATAAATATACAGGTTATTTCAACTTCAGAAATTAAAATATCAGTTTTAATAAAAAGCACAAATGCTTCAAAAGCTGTAAAATGTTTGCATAAAGAATTTAAGTTGGACAAATGACATCTGAAATTAGACCATTTAGAAAAATTAATAGAAAGAAGACTAAAGAAATAAGTGTTGGCAAAATCAAAGTTGGTGGAAATAATCCAGTTACTGTTCAGACAATGACCAATACATTGACAAGTGACCATAAATCTACAATAGAACAAATTCATAAAGTTACTGAAGCTGGTGCAGATATCGTCAGAGTTTCATGCCCTGATAGTAAGTCAACAGAAGCTTTAAAAACAATAATTAAACATGTGGATGTTCCCCTAGTTGCAGATATCCATTTTCATTATAAGAGAGCAATTGAAGCTGCAGAGAATGGTGCAGATTGTCTTAGAATAAATCCTGGAAATATAGGAGATACAAAAAGAGTTGCAGAAGTTGTTTCCGCTGCAAAAAATAACAACTGTTCGATTAGAATTGGTGTAAATGCAGGATCACTTGAAAAAGACATCTTAGAAAAGTACAAGGAACCTTGTCCTGAGGCTTTAGTAGATAGTGCTTTGAGAAATATAAGAATAATTGAAGATATGGATTTTTCAAATTTTAAAGTTAGTGTTAAATCTTCTGATGTCTTTTTATCTATTGCAGCATACCGATTATTATCAAAAAAAACAGATTACCCTCTTCACCTAGGAATAACCGAAGCTGGCAGTTATTTACCTGGTAGCATTAAAACCTCAATAGGATTTGGTAGTTTATTATTAGATGGGATTGGAGATACTGTAAGAGTATCACTTTCTGATGATCCTGTTGAAGAAATTAAAGTTGGTAATGAAATTTTAAAATCCCTAAACTTAAGAAATAGAGGTGTAAAAATTATTTCATGTCCGTCCTGTGCTAGGCAGGCCTTTGAGGTTATTAAAACTGTTAAAGAACTAGAGAAAAGATTAACTCATATAAAAAAACCAATAACATTATCCATCATTGGTTGTGTTGTTAATGGACCAGGGGAGGCAAAACAAACAGAAATAGGAATAACAGGTGGTGGGAAAGATAATCATATGTTGTATTTAAATGGCATTCAAACAGAAAAAGTAATAACTAAAGACATGATAAATAGAATTGTTTCTTTGGTGGAAGAAAAAGCCTCCAATTTATAAGTAATATATAAATGCTCCCACAGGAAAAAGTCCGAAACTTAATCGATAGACATCATAAATTAGAGAATGATCTTTCTTTAGGTGAGATAGATAAAAAAAAATACGCAGAGATTTCTAAAGAGTACTCGGATTTAAATGATATCATAAAACAAGCAAAAGAATATTTGAGTTATGAAAAAGATACAGAGGATTTAAATAATATAATAAATGATAAAAACTCAGATTCAGAAATGAAAGAATTTGCTAATAGTGAACTAGAAAAATTAAAAAATAATTATCAAATTAACGAGAAAAAAATTAAACTATTTTTACTTCCAAAGGACCTTGCAGATAGCAAAAACGCCATTATTGAAATTAGAGCGGGTACAGGAGGCCTTGAGGCAAGTTTATTTGCATCAGATTTATATAAAATGTACGAAAAAGTTAGTCAAAAAAAAAAATGGACTATTGAAATAATTTCAATTTCTAAAAGTGATGCAGGAGGTTTAAAAGAAATTATTGCTTTAATAAAGGGAAAAAATATTTATTCCTCGCTTAAATATGAAAGTGGTGTTCACAGAGTTCAAAGAGTACCAGATACCGAAACGCAGGGAAGAGTTCACACTTCAGCCGCAACAGTTGCAGTATTACCAGAAGCTGAAGATTTAGATATTAAATTAGATGAGAAAGATTTAAGGATTGATGTATTCAGAAGCAGTGGCCCTGGCGGACAAAGTGTTAATACTACTGACTCTGCTGTTAGAATTACCCATATACCAACCGGAATAGTTGTAAGCCAACAAGATGAAAAGTCTCAAATTCGAAATAAAGAAAAAGGTCTTAAAATATTAAGATCAAGAATTTATGACTTTGAAAGACAAAAAATTGACCAAGAACGATCTAAGGATAGAAAGAGCAAAATTGGAACTGGCGATAGATCGGAAAGAATAAGAACATATAATTTTCCTCAAGGAAGAGTTACAGATCATAGAATAAATTTAACTTTGCATAAATTAGAGGAGTTTATGGAAGGCGAGATATTTGATGAAATGGTTGATAATTTAAATTTACAAGCTCAGGAGGATGAACTTAATAAAATTGATTAATTTATGAATTATTTAAAGGCATTAAATTATGGGAATAATCAACTTAAAATAAATAATATTAATACTCATGGTTTAGATAGCGAGATATTGCTTTCAAAAATATTAAATAAAACTAGGGAGGATATATTAATTAACCTTGAAAAAAATATTTTACCCGTAGAACTTGCAAAATACAAAAAACTTATATGTAGAAGAAAATCTAATGAACCAGTAGCATATATTATTCAAAATAAAGAATTTTGGAAAAGCAATTTTTTCATCAATAAAGATGTTTTAATTCCAAGACCTGAGACAGAGTTGGTTATCGAGGAAGTAATAAAACTAATAAACCACAACAGTTCAAAAAGTATACTAGATGTTGGCACTGGCTCTGGATGCATAATAATTTCCTTACTTAAAGAAAGACCAAATTGTTTTGCCACAGCAATAGATATAAGCAAAAAAGCACTAAAAGTTGCCAAATATAATGCAAAAATACATCACTTAAAAAATAAAATTCGCTTCATTAATATCGATATTGACAAATTTAATTTAAATAAATATGATTTTATTATATCTAATCCTCCTTACATAAAAAATCTAAGTTTAATGAGATTAGATGATAGTATTAAGCTTTATGAGCCGCATCTAGCATTAGAAGCAGGAAAAGATGGCTTAAGAGAGATAAAAAAATTGATAATTAGAAGTAGAAAATTGCTTAAGAATAACGGAAAATTAATTTTTGAAATTGGATTTGATCAAATTGATAATATAAGAAATTTGTTAAATAAAAACGGATTTTTTATAAATAAAATATGTAATGATATGAACTTTATACCTAGAGTTATAATCTCAACTAAATTGTCATAATGAATAACTATCGAAATAATAGAAAAAACAGATTTAAATCTAACAATGATAGAAATTTTAGAAAAAGATCCTCAAATGGAATAAAGAATCAAAATGATTTAAGTTCAAATTCTGATTTTAGATACCGAAACCCATCTAGAAATAATCAAAATCCCTCTAAGTTAGTTGAAAAATACAATAACCTAGCTAGAGAAGCACTTTCTTCAGGAGATAAAATTTTGTCTGAAAATTATTTGCAACATGCAGATCATTTTTCAAGATTGTTGATTTTGCAAGAATTGAACAAAGCTAATAACAATAATGTAATAGAACAAAACTTCAAAAAAAATAGTATTGAAGAGATTCAGCCAAAACAGACAGACACTGTTGTCACTAATAAAATAACTGAAGTGGAATAATTTAATTTTTCGATATTAAATCAGATTTTAATACATCAATTTTTATTTTCGATACTTCAAATTTCTTTCTGTCTTCACCTTTTAAAATTTTTCCAGAAGGCAGTTTTAGTTTTTGAGAATTAATTTTTCTTCCATTCTCAATAACTTCATAATGCAAATGAGGACCGGTTGATAATCCTGTAGATCCTACATATCCAATTGTTTGTCCTTGTTTTACTCTTGCACCTTTTTTTATACCTTTAGCAAATTTAGACATATGAGCATAAACTGTTTGATATTTACTATTATGTTTTATTTTAACGCAGTTACCACCACCTCCGCACCAACCAGCCTTTGTAACTTTACCATCTCCAGATGCCATTATAGGAGTTCCTTTTGGAGCAGCAAAATCTGTTCCGGTGTGCATTTTCGTGTAGCCTAATATTGGGTGTTTTCTTTTTCCAAATGAAGATGATAAGCGTGCACCATTTATTGGCGTCTTCATTAAAGTTTTTTTTATACTTTTTCCATTTTCATCAAAATAATCAATTTTATTTTTTTCATATTCATATTTATATAGTTGTAGGTCAGAGTTTTGTAATTTTAGATTTGCGAAAATTATTTCTCCCGTATCAACAATTTTGTTATCTTCATTAATGAATTCTTCATAAATGATCTGAAAACTATCACTTTTCCATATGTCTCTTTGAAAATCTACTTGAAAACCATAAAGTCGAGCAAATTCAATTATAATATTTGGTTTTATACCAAGATTTACAGCGCTGTTGTACAAACTATTGGTTATAATTGTTTCTTTATAAACTAATTTTTTTTTAAAATTTTTCTTAATTTTTTTTGAAATAAAACTAGATCCCACTGATGATTTTTGAAAATATATTTCATTTTTTCTGTCTGTTTCAATTTTAAACTCTATCACTTTTTCTTGAGATAAATTATCAAACTTAAAGATAAATTTTTGATTTATCCTTAAGATTTTAAGCGACTTCTCTTTAAGTATTGTATCCAGTATAATTTTCTTCTCTTTTTCATTGATGTTTAGTTTATTTATGATGCTCTGATATGTATCACCACTTACGGCGAGATACTCTTTATTAACATATCTAGGATTTAAGTTGTTTGTAATTTCTTTTAGTGTTTTCTTTAAATAGATATTGTCTAAGCTCGACTTAATTTTTAGAGCCTTATCCACCTTGTTGTTTGTGTAAATTATAAAAACAAAAATAGTTAAAAAAGAGATTAAAACTAACCAAAAAAAAATAGAGTATTCTTTTAATTCAATTTTTCTCAAAAATTTCATTATTTAAGCATAAAAAGTGTTGATTTATATGACATTTTTGACCATTTATAATTTATCTAATTTCTTGATTTCTTAATAATATTATTTATAAGCGGTCCACTCAACATTTAAAAATGTTATTTATTGGGCTTAAACCCAATTAGCTATTTTAATAGTTTATATTTAAGAAGAGAAGTGTGGACGGTTAAGGTTACCGAAATTTGTCGTACACACTTCAAAATAACATAAATATTATTCTTAGTATTTGTGTTGAAGCTAGTGTGCGCCGTTTTTAAACTTGAGAGTTTGATCATGGCTCAGAACGTACGCTGGCGGCACGCCTTATACATGCAAGTCGAACGAAGTAGCAATACTTAGTGGCAGACGGGTGAGTAACATGTAGGTATCTTCCCTTTGGTGAGGAATAACACGAGGAAACTTGTGCTAATACCTCATAAGTCTTTACGGAGAAAGCTTTATGCGCCAAAGGATGAGCCTGCATTTGATTAGTTTGTTGGTGGGGTAATGGCCTACCAAGACTTTGATCAATAGCTGATCTGAGAGGATGATCAGCCACATTGGGACTGAGACACGGCCCAAACTCCTACGGGAGGCAGCAGTAGGGAATATTGCACAATGGAGGAAACTCTGATGCAGCGATGCCGCGTGAGTGAAGAAGGCCCTTGGGTTGTAAAGCTCTTTCGTCGGGGAAGAAAATGACTGTACCCGAATAAGAAGGTCCGGCTAACTTCGTGCCAGCAGCCGCGGTAATACGAAGGGACCTAGCGTAGTTCGGAATTACTGGGCTTAAAGAGTTCGTAGGTGGTTAAAAAAGTTGGTGGTGAAATCCCAGAGCTTAACTCTGGAACTGCCATCAAAACTTTTTAGCTAGAGTATGATAGAGGAAAGCAGAATTTCTAGTGTAGAGGTGAAATTCGTAGATATTAGAAAGAATACCAATTGCGAAGGCAGCTTTCTGGATCATTACTGACACTGAGGAACGAAAGCATGGGTAGCGAAGAGGATTAGATACCCTCGTAGTCCATGCCGTAAACGATGTGTGTTAGACGTTGGAAATTTATTTTCAGTGTCGCAGCGAAAGCATTAAACACACCGCCTGGGGAGTACGACCGCAAGGTTAAAACTCAAATGAATTGACGGGGACCCGCACAAGTAGTGGAGCATGTGGTTTAATTCGAAGATACGCGCAGAACCTTACCAACACTTGACATGTTCGTCGCGACTTTAAGAGATTAAAGTTTTCGGTTCGGCCGGACGAAACACAGGTGCTGCATGGCTGTCGTCAGCTCGTGTCGTGAGATGTTGGGTTAAGTCCCGCAACGAGCGCAACCCTCACTTTTAGTTGCCATCATTTAGTTGGGCACTCTGAAAGAACTGCCAGTGATAAGCTGGAGGAAGGTGGGGATGACGTCAAGTCCTCATGGCCCTTACGTGTTGG
>CACGSX010000009.1:20000-36287 GCA_902575835.1 uncultured Pelagibacteraceae bacterium
AAAGGATAAAGGTAAAGAAATAAGTCTGTATTTACCATATTATATTACTTCTCATTGGATTGTTTTAATTCTTAAAATTTTAAAGTTACTTGGAATTAAAATTACATCTATTTCAAAAGAAAATATAAGTAACACTGAATCATATTCAAAATTAATTAAACTTAATTTAAAATCAGGGAAAAAAATTTTTTTTATGAAAATTTTTAATTTTCCAAATATACCAAAAAATCATTCTATAGAAATTTATTTGAAAAAAGGATATTTGCAAATTTCTCCTATAGAAAAATTAGTGCATAATAAAAGTTTTCGAATTAATAAATCAATTAAAAATAAATATTCGCCAAATTTTCAAGTTTATGAGGTTAGCAATAAATTTAAGCCAGGTCTGAGATTCATGTACTATGACTTTATAAAAAAAAATTTTTATGGTGAAAAAACTATTTTAGAGACAAATATTAAAGACTTAATTAACGCCTACAAAATTTGTGAGAATCTTATATAAAATTTTATACACATATCTTTATAGCCTTATTTTTATTTAATGACTTAATACAAGCATTTATAACATTTTGTGTGTGAATAATTTTCTTTATATGTACTGCTGACTTTTCATAATTTCTTTTCATTACAATTGAAAGTAGATGTTTCATTTGGTTTTTATAAATATCATCATTGTTTAGTTTAAATTTAAAATATTTATTTTTATAATAAACTTTATTTTCAAAAAAATTCCAACTGAGATAATTATTTTTAAATTCGATTTTAAACTTTCTTATATTTTTTTTTGAAGCAAAGCTAAGTTCAATCTCGCTAAAATAATTTTGTTTATGAATAAGTATTATCTTAGTATTATCTTCAACATTTATTTTAAGCTTATTTTTATTTTTTTTTGCAAAAACTTCTTTTACTTCACCTAAAAGATTTATTGCAGTATCAATTTCGTGGCTCATAGTGTATATCACCCCTCCACCTAAAATTTTTCTTGAAGCGTAACTTTTTTTGTAGTTTTCATACTTGTGCCAATAAGGTAAAAAACTTTTCCAAATAAAATCTGCTTTTTTAATTTCCTCAAATGGAATTTTTTTTTTAATAAATTTAATTCTTGGATCAAACCTCATTTGATATAGTACAAATAATTTTTTGTAATTTTGAATTTCTTTTCCAACTTTTGTTTGAGTTACGAATGGTTTTTCAACAAAAATAGGTTTATTAAATTGGATAATTTTTTTTATTGTTTGTAAATGAAATGAAGATGGATTAGCAATAATAAAAAAATTTATCTTTTTTAAATTTTTATAATTAAATGAAATTTCATTTTTTTTTGTTTTTTCGGGTTTTCTTCTTAGAAACAAAACTTTAACATTTAAAGTTTTTAATATACTTGCGTGCCTTTTGCCTATTGATCCTTTTCCTATAATGCAACAAATCATTTATAAATTTAAATCATCATTTCTTAATTTAATTTTTTATTTTTTTTGCTTGGGAAGTTATTAATTTTAATATTTTTATTTGGTTTTTTTTTAAATAGTTATAATTATCAATTTGTCTTAATCCTTGAAATTTAAATTCTAATTCTTTCATTAAAATCAAATCTTTAATTGTATCTAGAGTTAGAGATTTTGAGTGATTTAAATTTAAAAAATTTTTAGGATACTTTAAAGTTCTAATTTTTTTGTCTTTTCTAAAATCCCAAGTTGCATGCTCTTTAGCCATTTCTGAAATTTTGCTCCGTTTCATAAAAAGTTTTCTAGAAACCACCTCTCCTGCATAATGTGATAATGGATCGACATAAGCGTAATCTATTTTTTTATTAAAAGCATCACTAATCATCTTTTTGACAATTTTGGGTTGAACAAGATAATTATCTGCAGTTATTCTGTAAATATATTTGTATTTTTTTCCAAATTTAGAATTTAAAAAGTCTTTAAATCTTTGGAAAACATTATTCTCATTTCCGAAATAAACCTTAACTTTATTATTTTTAGATAAATTAAATAAAATTTTATTTTTTTTTTTATCACCAGAGATTATTAATACATCTCTGTAATTTATGCTTTTTTTTGCAATTTTAATTATTCTTTCAATTATTGTATCATCAAAGAATTTAAATAAAATTTTAGCAGGCAATCTAGATGAATTTAACCTTGCTTGTATTAAAATAATACATTTTTTATTACCAGGCAGTCCAACCTCCGTCCACCACAAGGTTAGACCCAGTTACATACCTAGATGCATTTGAAATCAGATATAGAACAGTTTCATTAAACTCATCCACATTTGCCATCCTCTTCATAGGTGTCCTTTTACTGTATTCTCTTTTAAAATATTTTGATTGATTGGCATTATTGATTCCACCTGGACTTAAAACGTTAGCACGAATATTTTTATCTGCGTAATGTGTAGCTATATACTTTGTAAAATTTATTATTGCAGCTTTAGTTGTTGCATAACCTATTGGGTTATTTATACCAGATTTACCATAAATACTTTTTACCGGTGAATTAATACCATAAGTTGAAGATGTGTTCAAAATTATACCACTTTTATTTTTAAGCATATTTTTTAAAACATGTTTGCAAACTATAAAAAGTCCATTTAGATTTACATCTATTGTTTTTTTCCATGTTTTAAATGGATAGTTGTGAAATTCGTTAAAAAAATTATCGAATGGTTTTAGTTTTCTATCACCTTTAAAATGAAAAACATTTATCAATATATCTATTTTTTTATATTTTATATTTATTTTATTCAAAACTTTTAAAACGTTTTCTTCCTTTGTAACATCTACTTTATAGAACTGATAATTGGGGTTATTTATTTTTAAATTAAATATGTCTAAATTAATTATGTTTGAACCTTTTTCCAATAAAAAATGTGTTAATGAACTTCCTAATTGACCCGAACCACCACAAATTATAATATTTTTATTTTCGATATTAAAATTATTTTTACTCATTTATTAAGTCATCGTACTCATAATTTTTTTTTGCTTTTTTACCAATAAATTTAAAATATTTATTAGCAGGGATACCATTTCCAGGTCTTTTACATGTTAAATTTTTAAAAGTAAATTTTTCTCCTTTAATAATCTTACCATTGGATACCAAGCTTCTTCTTGCATTTTTTTTTGCGAGCAATTCACAATTTAATGCTACCTTTTTTTCTTCACCTAAAGCAAGGTCTGCAAATTTTGTTTCTTTAACAATCTTTGTGAGTTCTTTTTCGTCCACTGACAACCAATGATCAGCACTTTTTTTCAGCTTTTTATTAATTGTAAAATGTTTTTCAATTGCTAATGCACCCATCGAAACTGCTAAAACTGGTGTTAAAGTTTCTAAAGTGTGATCGCTTAATCCTATACTATATTTTGGAAATTTCTTTTTCAGATAAATTATGGATTTTAAGTTTGCATCCAAAATTTTAGTAGGATAGCAAAGGGTGCAATGCATAATTACAATTTTTTTATGATAATTATTAATTATTTTTATTGCGTCATCTATTTCAGCAACATTCGCAGCACCAGTTGATAAGAAAATTGGTTTTCTAGTTTTTGCAACCTCAGTTATTAATTGATGATTTGTAATGTCACAGCTGGCAATTTTATAAGTTTTAACTTTTAATTTTTCAAGCAACTTGACAGAATCTATATCAAAAGGAGTTGATTGAAATTCAATTTTTTTTTTTTTACAGTAATCGGCGAGATATTTGTATTCTTTAAATCCAAAACTATCTAAGACAGAATAACTATCGTGTTGGGTGCCTTTCTTTTTTTTTTCACCTTCCCACGACCAAAACCTTTTAGCATTTTTGGTAGTCAATTTGTTGCTTTTGTAAGTTTGAAATTTAATACAGTCTGCACCAGCTCTTTTAGCTGCATCAATAAGTTTTCTACCTATTGATTTGAAACCATTATGATTTACACCTGCTTCAGCAATAATAACAGGTTTTTTTTTAAGAATTTTAGTATATATATTTTCAGTCATTTAATAAAAAATATACTATTAAAAAATATTATTCATTAAAAAAATGTTTCCTCTAAAAAAATTAATTAAAAATTTTTATTTATCAGAGAAATCGATGATGAATGAAACCCCTCTAAATAAATCTGCTCATTGGTTAGAATTTAGTAAATTTAAATCAGTAAGTGAAAAAAATGTTTTAAATTTTAGAAAGAGTGGTCTTTCTTATGGTCTAGATGGTCAAGAACAAACAACCTTTGGATTTTTTACTAAAGTTAAAAACATAGTAGGTGAAGATTTTTTTAATAAAAATATTTTAAAAAAAAATATTGGAAATTCAGAGAAGGTTTTTAAATTTAGTAAATCTTATGTTGATTTCAATCAATTAGTCTTGATGTATTGGTATAAAATTATAAAAAAATATATAACTCAAAAAAAAATAAAAGTTATTTGCGAAATTGGTGGTGGGTTTGGGCAATTTTCAGAATTAATTTTAAATAATAATAATTCAAAATTAATTTATATAGACCTTCCCATGTCTAATCTTTTGGCTTCATATTATTTAAAAAAAAATTTTCCAAAAAAAAAATTTTATTTATTTGAAAATTATAACAAACAAAAAATTGTTACAAAAAAAGATCTAAAAAAATATGATATATTTATATTACCCCCCAGCTGTAATTTTGAAAAAAGTATAAAAATCAATTTTTTTATTAATATGAGATCGATGATGGAAATGAATAAACTTACTATAAAATCGTATTTTGATTTTATACACATACATGCTTCAAAAAATAGTTATTTTTTTAACTTAAATAGATTTCACAAAAAAATTGGAAAAGAGGTTATATCTTTTGAAAATTACAATTACGATAAAAATTGGAATGTTATTAGCTCTGGTAAATCTTTTAATCAAAACTGGATTTATTATGTTTTAGCTCAAAGAAAGTTTAAAAATTTTAAAAAAAATATAAAAACTGAACAAAAAAAAATAAAAGAACTCGGAAAAGAATTTAAAGTAGAAACAAATTTTTTTATACTCAAGTTTAAATCTTTTGTTAGATTAATAGCAACTATATTTATCGAGCTTTTAATAATAATTTTTGGTATTAATTTTGTAAAAAAAATCAGTAACAGATTAAATTTTATTATTAAATGAATTTTTTAAATATAATTAAAATATTTCTTTTTTAATTTATTTAAATAATAATTCCTGTTCTTAGAGTCGCTTAAATGTTTTGAACTTTGCTTATAATATTTGTAATATGGTATTGGCAGGTAAAAACCTTTTCCAAATTTTTTCTCTAATCTTAAAATTAAATCAAAATCCTCACAATTCTTTATTTTTTTATCATATCCTTTTATGCTTTTTAAAAATTTTGTCCTAAACATAATCCCTGCACCATGCTCTAAAAGAAAATTTCTATTACTTCGTGAAATTTTTTTAATATCAAAATTTTTATCTATTTGCAGCATGTCTCCATAAATAAAAGGTATTTTTTTATTTTCATTTAATATTGAGCTCAATAATATGCATGTTTTCATGCTAATATAATCGTCAGCATCTACCCTCATATAGTAATCAGAATCCATGCTGTATAAGGCTTTATTTGATGCATAAGATACCCCTTTATTTTTTTTGTAATCGATAATCTTTATATTTGGGAACTCTTTTAAAAAGGCTTTTTTGTTAAATTTTTTGCTCCCATCATTTACTACTATTGTTTTAATTTCTAAGCCGTTTGGTATTTGAGATTCACATGAACGTATTGCTCTATCTAAAAATTTTTCTTTTTTATAGTTAGTAATACACAGAATTATTTTTTTAAGCTCCATTTGAATTAATCACTATCATTTTTTATATAAGTTGTGTTATTAATATGTTTATAATTAACTTATAAATTTATTAGTACCTTGTTGATACATTATGACATCAAAACAAAAAGTGATAGCAATAATTCCTGCTAGATCTGGGTCGAAAGGTTTAAAAAACAAAAATTTAAAACTATTTAACAATAAACCCTTGATTTTTTACCCTATTAACGCAGCAATAGAAAGTGGTGTAGTAGATAATGTTTTAGTTACAACTGACTCAAAAAAAATTGCAGATATTGCAAAAAAATATGGTGCTGAAGTTCCTTTTTTAAGATCTAAAAAACTCTCCGGAGATCTTGCAACAACCGAAAACACATTAAAGGATGCACTTTTAAAATACGAAAAATTTAAAAATGTAAAATATAATATTTGTGTGTTTTTAACAGCGACAGATGTGTTTAGAAAAGTTGAATGGATAAAGGATTGTGTAAAAATATTAAAATCAAATAAGAAATACGAAAGCGTATTTTCTGGTCATAAAACTCATAAAAATTTTTGGATTTTTGAAAAAAAAAAATGGTCTAGATTAAAGCCGTTTATGAAAATATATGCCTCAAGACAAATTAAAAAAAGTATTCTAAGAGAGGATACAGGTTTATCTTGTGCGAGCAGAGCTTACCTTTGGAGAAAAGGAAGAAGAATAGGTGATAAAGTAAAAATACTGTCTAATAATGATAGTTTTACATCTTTAGACATTCATAATTTAGAGGATTTTAAACTTGCAGAATATGCTTATAAATTAAGATACGGTAACAGAAAATGAAAAAAAACCCTTTAGTATCAGTTATCATCAGAACTAAAAATGAAGAAAGATGGCTTCAGCAGTGCTTAGAAAAAATTTATCAACAAAGTTATAGAAATTTTGAAATCATCATTGTTGATAACGAGTCAAAAGATAAAACTATAAAAGTAGCAAAAGAGTATAAACTAAAAATTGTAAAAATAAAAAAATTTTTGCCAGGTAAAGCTATAAATTTAGGAATAACTAAATCAAAGGGTGATATTATTATTTGCTTATCAGCACACTGTATACCTTTAGATAATTTTTGGATTAAAAATTTGATTAAAGACTTATCAAAAAAAAATGTTGCAGCTGTTTATGGAAGACAAGTTCCTCTTCCTTACTCAACACCATTTGACAAAAGGGATTTGCTAAACACATTTGGTTTAGACAAGAAAATACAAAAAAAGGACTCTTTTTTTCACAACGCAAATAGTGCTTTTAAAAGAAAATTATGGAATAAAATTAAATTTGATGAAAAAGCAGTAAATATTGAAGATAGAATTTGGGCACACAATATTCTTAAATTAGGTTACCATATTGTGTACGAACCCAAGGCTTCAGTTTATCATTATCATGGAATACATCAAAATTTAGATGAGAAAAGATGTCTTGGTGTTGTAAATATTTTAGAAAAACTAGATAATAATTTTGTTGATAAAAATTTTGAAAATCCATCAAAATTGAAAATTAATGCTATATTGTTACAAAAAGGAAAATTAGCAACTTATAAAAATCAATATTTAATAAATCATACTATTTTAAATTTAAAAAAATCAAAATATATAAAAAAAATTGTTTTTACATCCGATTCAGATTTTGCAGTAAAAACTGTTAGTAAAAATGTTGACCTCTCAATTTTTAGAAAAAAAGAGTTAACCTCTTCAAATACAGATATTTTAACTATATGTAAGAAAACACTTGAACATATGGAGAAGAAAAAAATATATTCTGATATTTTGGTAATAACGACAGACAACTATCCAGATAGGCAAAAAAAATTTTATGACAAACTTATCAATAAAATGATTAAAAATAATTTAGATTTAGTTCTCGCAAGGTTTGAACAACATGGAACTTTATGGAAAAATGAAAATGGAACAACCGAATGTTTAAATAATACGCTTACACCAAAAAGTATTAGAAAAAAAAAATATTTTACAACACCATTTTCTTATGGTTTTGCTGTAAGACCGTTTAGTATAAGAAAAACTAACTTAGATTATTATAATGCTGGTTTTGTGAATGTTAAAGATCCCAATAGATGATTAAAGTATGAAGGTTTTAATTTTAGGTGCTGGCAGAGTATTTAAACATTATTTATATATATTAAAAAGATATAATATTAAAAATTTTGAGTTAGTAGCAATAGTTGATAAAAAAAAAATTAATAAGTCTCTTTTAAAATATAAAAAAATATATTTTACAAATTTAGATGATGCGTTAAAAAAAACCAAACCTAATTTAGCGATAATATTAACACCATCAGGATTACATTATTTACATTCAAAGTATCTTTTAAAAAAAGGAATTAATGTTTTATGTGAAAAACCTTTAACATTGTTACCAAATCAAATTAATGAACTTGGAAAATATGCGAAAAAAAAAAAATTACTTTACGATGTGGTATTTCAAAACAGATTTAACCGTTCTTTAACTTACACAAAAAATCTACTAATTAAGAAAAAACTTGGAAAAATTATCACTTTTTCTGTGAGAGTATTTTGGTGTAGATATTCAAGTTATTATAAGGATGGTTGGCATGGAACTTGGAGATTTGATGGTGGTGTACTAAGTCAGCAAGCCATTCATCATTTGGATGCAATAAATTGGTTAATAGGACCCATTAATAAAACATTTTCTCTTAAAAAAACAATGTTAAATAAGTTAGAAGCTGAAGATACAATTGCTTGTGTTTTAGAAACAAAAAATGGAATTATTGGTACTTTTCAGGCAACTACTGCCACACGTCCAAGTGACAAAGTTGCTGAAATTACTTTAATTGGTGAAAAAGGATATTTAAATGTAGGAGGAGTTGCTTTGAATTTAATTGATGACATAGTAATCAAGGGAATTTCAAAGGATGAAATTTCTCATATTAGATCAAAAAATAGTGAAAAAGTAAAAAATGGCTATGGATTAAGTCATGCAATTGTCTTAAATAAAATTCTTAAAAATCTTATTAAAAAAAAAACCACTCCCTTAGTTGGATATAAAAGTGCATGTTATACACAGCAAATTATTCAAACTATTTATAAAAGCACGGAAAATAAAAAGTTTAATAAAGTTCAATTGAAAAATAATTCAAAGTTAGGTAGAAAATAAATCTAAATTTAAGAAATATATTATGGATAACAAATTTCCAGGCAAAGATATTAGCGACTCGGATCTAAAAGATAAATTTCCACTTGCAGCAAAAAAATCTCCAAATCATTATTCAAAATTTAGAGTTTGCGGAATTGAATTTGGAGGAAAAAAAATACCAGTTATGGCAGGACCAAATATGGTTGAAAACCTTCCCATGATTAGAAAAACCGCTTTTTCAGTAAAAAAAAGTGGAGCCTCTTTTTTAAGAGGAGGAGCCTATAAACCTCTGACATTTCCATATAGAAGTAAAAAATATTATGAGACAAGAGAAGAAGGGGTTCATTGGCTCTCGATTGTCAAAAAAGAAATTAAAATTCCTGTAATTACAGAAATACTTGATGTTCGAGATATTGATCATGTATGTAAGGTTACTGATATTATTCAAATCGGTTCAAGAAATATGCAAAATTATCCACTGCTTACTGAATGTGCAAAAACAATGAAACCAATTATGATTAAAAGACATTACGGAGCTTCATTAAGAGACTGGTTAGGTGCAGCAGAATATGTACTGTTTGAAGGTAATAAAAAGGTAATGTTATGCGAAAGAGGTGTTTCAGTTACACACACTCATCGTTCAACTTCAAGATTTTTATTAGATTTACAAGTAGTCCCAGCAATTAAGGAAATTTCACACTTACCTGTTATTGTAGACCCGTCACATGCTACTTTTTGGAGGCCATGGGTGAAGGATATGACACTAGCTAGTATCGCCTCTGGTGCAGATGGAATTATGCTCGAGGTTCATCCAGATCCAGAGAATTCTGCTGTAGACCCACTTCAACCCATATCGTTTAGAAGTTTTTCAAAACTTATGAGCCAAATGAAAAAAGTTGCAAAATCAATTGGAAGAAAAATTTGAGCTTTTTAGAAAATAATCAAAATAAATATTTTGCAATTTTAGGAAAAAATCCCTCACAAGGTGCAAGATCTCCAAAACTCTGGAATAGAGTTTTAAAAAAATTGAAAAGAAAAGAAAGAATGATTCCTATTGATATTAAAAAAAATGAATTATTAAAAACTCTTAAAAAACTTAATGCAGATAAGAATTTTTTAGGTGGATGTATAGCTGTACCGTACAAAGAGTCAATTTGCAAAATATTAAAAAAAAATATACCTAAAAATATATTAAAACATCAATCTATAAATTGTGTTTTTAGAAATAAATCCGGAAGCCTTACAGGATGTAATACTGATGGTTTAGGAGCAATTTTTTCATTAAAAAAAAATACAAACTTAAAGAAAAAAAAAATATTAGTAATGGGACTAGGCGGAACTGGAAAAGCAATATCTGCATCGCTTAAGGATTTTGGATGTAAAAATGTGTTCTTAACAAACAGAAGTCCTAAAAAAAAAAATTTTTCAAATATAGTCAATTTTAAATTTTTAAAATGGGAAATTGCAACAAGTGATTTGAATAATTTTGATGTTATAATAAATGCAACAAGTGCAGGATTTTTGAATAAAAGTAAAACCCCAATATCCGAAAAAAAATTAAAATTCGTTAAGAATAAATTTTTCTTTGATATTATTTATCAACCCAGAATTACAAGATTATTAAAAATTACAAAGAAAAATAATAAAGTTCTAAATGGAGAATTAATGAATTTAATGCAAGCTGTATTTGCTTTTTCAATTGTAACAAAAGTAAGAGATAAAAGGAAAATTTTTAAATTAATGTCAAAATGAAAAAAAAAATTCTTGTTACAGGTTCAGCTGGTTTCATTGGTTTTCATACTTGTGATGTACTTCTTCGAAAAGGATATATTGTTTACGGAATTGACAATTATTCTAAATATTATGACTTAGTGCTAAAGAAAAAAAGAACGACACTACTAAAAAAACAAAAAAAATTTAAATTTTGTAAATTTGATTTATTTAATAAGAAAAAGTTAGATCTATTTTTTAAAAAAAATAAATTTGATATAATAATCCATCTAGCAGGGCAGCCTGGAGTTAGATTATCTTTTTTAGATCGAACAACCTACTTTAGAAATAATCTAGAAGTTTTTTTCAATATGATGGAAATATGTTTAAAAAAAAAAATTAAACATTTTATCTATGCTTCATCAAGTTCAGTTTATGGAGATACAAAAAAATTTCCTAATATAGAGACTGATAATACTGATAATCAAGTTTCATTTTATGCAGCGACAAAGAAATGTAATGAAATAATCGCTTCTTCCTATAGCAAGATGTGTGATACAAAATTTACAGCGTTAAGATTTTTTACAGTATACGGACCTTTAGGAAGACCTGATATGGCTTTGTTTAAGTTTGCTAAAAATATTCATCTCAAGAAAAAAATTAATCTCTTTAATAATGGAAACCACTCTAGAGATTTCACTTATATTGAAGATGTTACAAATTTACTTCTTCGCCTTGTGAAAAGGAATTTCAATTTATTAAACAATCATGATATTTTTAATTTATGCCATGGAAAGACTGTTAATCTTAAAACTTACATTGGCTTGATAGAAAAAAATTTAGGTACTAAAGCAAATAAAAATTTTATTTCTAGGCAAAGAGGAGATGTGTTAAAAACTTATGGTAATAATAAAAAAATATTAAGATTATTGAATTATAAAATTCGTTACGGAGTGGGAGAGGGTGTGAAGATTTTTATTGAATGGTTTAAAAAATACACAAATGTTTAAGATACTTTATTTAACTTAGAATATTTAACTAATGCTATTTGAATTATTTTGATAGCAAATACTCATTTTCACTCTCAAATTTTTTTATTTTAAAATTTAATCTGGTAGCTATAAAATTTATAGTTTCATTCTGTAAAAAAAAAGGATGTTGCGCTCCACCAGCAATACTATGAAATTTAATATATATATTTTTAACTCTTGAACTAATTTTTGATAGAGTTATATAGGGATCTTCAATATGATCTAAAGTGTTATGTATGTAAAGAAGATCTATATTTTTCTGCAATGCATCAAAATTTTTTAAATTGGAAGTATCAATCCATTTGAATTCTTTTATAATATTTTTGCAGTTACAACCAAAATTATTACATTTATCTCCCCAACCTTTGTTAGAGTTATCTGTTAAAAATATATTTTCATTTGGTATTTGAATTTTTTTAAAATCTTTATAAATATCTTCACTAAAATTTTCTTTTTTAATTAATTTTAAAAAAAAAAGCTTCAAACGATATATCTTGGAATTAAATAATGTTTCATTACTTCTTTTTGGTTGTTTAATTAAAGAAAATAAAGGAAACATTCCCATGAATGGGCATCTTATTTCTAAATAATTATCAATTTTATTAATTTGTTTAGTTAGTTTAATAAAAGTCTCAATGTCATTTTTAATACTTTCAGAATTATTTTTATAAATTGTATTTAAAAATCTATTCCAACCCATTCTATGTTTTGCAAATTTGTAAATGCCTTCATATACCTTGAGAGAAAACCATCTATTAAATGTTAAAGATTTACAATTATTACATCTTTTTAACAATAAATTTGCATTGACTTCTTCAATACTTAATCCATTATTTTTTCTTATTTCCAAGGTGTATGGATTATCTCTGTACTCATATGATATAGAATCACCGAGATTAGTTGAGTTACAAAAGAAACATTTATAATGATCTGAAAAAATATTTTTACTTAAACTCATGATATATTTAATTTATATCACTTTTCAATTAATAAGTTTATATATATTTAAAATTAATTATTTAAGATTGCTTTTGTTAAACTTGATGTATCTAAATTATCAAAATTATTCTTCAAATTAAATTTAAAGTTTTCATTATCAAAATTTTTAATAAATTTCTCAAAAGAATCAAAGTCTCTATAACTTTCAAACCCCATTTGACTATATGTTGTAACATTTGATTTTATAAAATCACTTGTCTCATTTTTTCCTATAAATAATTCAACAGCAGGAATATTAAGACAATAAGCGATAAATATTGCAGATGTTAAGTTACATATTACAAGTCTTGAATTAATAATTTCTTTAATAGGATTTCCACTTTTAATAACAATATTATTTAAATTTTTATTTTTTATAGTTTTGATAAAAAAATTTGACCTTTCTTTTAAGTGCAAATGAACAACTATTTTATTAAGAGGGAAATATTTTTCAGTTATTCTTTTAATCTCCATTAAATATTTTTCAGCATCTCTTTCACTTAACTTCGGTCCAATTGCTCTTGGTAAAAATAAAATATTTAAATTTTCATTTTTTTGATATTTTTCCTTTAAATTATAAAAGTATGCACTTTTAATTGGATAGCCCAACGGGATTGCAGTGTCATAACCAGCTTGAATTAATTCATTTATTTCTTTTTCACTGTTAGATATTGCTAAATGGTTTATTTTAAATTTTCTTTTTACTTTTGAAAATTTAAAGGAATTTTTAGTCACAACAAAAGGACTTAATCCCTGCATATAAACAAATATGTCTTTCTTAAAAATTAGATTATTAATTATCAATAAAAATCTTCCAAAAGAAGTTCGAAAACTTGACTCTATAAAATAAAAATCTGAACTTTTTAAAGATTTGAAAATAATATTAAAATTTAATAAAATATTTAAAAATTTACTGACAATCCTTAAAGGTTTAATAAATTTTTTTTCATCAAATAAAAATTTTAATGCTGAAATTTTAGACTTTATAATTGGATCTAAGTCTTCTAGATATTTTTCATTGAAGTTTTTGTAAATAATTTCGTTTGTAAAAATGATTTTTATTTCAATATTTTTGTTTTTAATTAAATCGTATGCTATTGGAAAAATAAAATATATCTCACCAATATTATCTGTAATAAAAAATGTAATATTTTTATTCATTGATTGCTTCAATGATTATCGACTTCGAAAAGGGATAAAATCTACCTGAATAAATAACTTTTGAAACCGTAAACCCGTTTTTATTCATAATTTTTAATAGAGTTTTCTTTGAAAAAAATTTGATATGTCCATGTAGCCATAAAGGGTTGAAATGGTGATCAAATTTATTCATTAAAGAAATTGCCAAATTTTTTAAATAGCCATGAAAAGGTGTAGAGATTATAATTTTACTATCTTTTTTCATTTTAGATTTAATTAATTTCAAGAAATTTTCTGGGTCATAAACGTGCTCAATTACCTCTATTAGTGTCACTACATTATAAGAATCTTCTTTTATATTTTCTAAATTTAAATTGGTTTGAAAAAATTTTGTATTTTGATCTGAATTTCTTTTTGCAATTTCTATACCGCTTTCAGAAACGTCAAAGCCATGTGTTTCTTTGAAAAATTTTGAGATTTTGTTAGTTAGGAAACCATTTCCACATCCTAAATCTAAGTGCATTAAAGATTGATTTCTATTGTTATCAAGAATTTGTTTTAATGAATTAAAAATATATGGAAATGAATTTTCGCCTTCATAATTGTGCCATTGATAACTTTCTTTATTCATAAATATTATTTAAAATAGAAATATAATGGTTTAATTATTGCTTTCATTAAAGAAATAGCATCACCTACATTAATTAGAGAGTTTTTTAAACTTTCAAGAACTATTTTTTTTAATACTAATTGATCAATTCTTGAGTTGATGCCAAGCTCCGAGTCTGCTAATTTTTTTTGATCCAAACTAGGCTTATCTATTATTTTACTAAATAAAGGGGATATTTTTTTTGCATATTTATAATCACTAACTTGATATTTATATGGAACATTTTTATCTCCTCCGAAATTAGTAAATTTTGGAGCCTCATTTAATAAATAAAAAGGAATATCTAAATTAATACAGTAAAGTGCATACGATCCAAGTTGATTAGATACCGCATGAGAATATCTTGAAATCATATTATAAAATGCTTTTGGATAATCATTACTAAATACTTTTCCTGCTGTAATCACATTGTAACCTAATTTTTCCATAGATTTAAAATTTTTATAATCAAAATAATGACAGCAAATATCTATTGGTTTTAAGTTATCTGGCAGCTTTTTGATTAAATTATCAATTGTTTCAATTGTTGTATCACTTTTTATCAAAGGTGTAGAATGGGCAATAAAAAAAATTGTATTTTTTTCAAATTTTTTCTTTATATCTTCTCTTTCTTTGTAAAATAAAAAAGGTGATCCAGTTATAAAAACTTTTTTATTTATATTATTTTTATTAAATTTTTCTTTCATTCTTATATTCCATGAAAAATGATATGAAGACGAACTATATTTGTAAGAATTTATAAGATCGTCTGTTAAATCCCAGCCATGTTCATAATATGGAATCAAAGGTAGTAGATTGGGAAGTTCAGCTCTTTCTAGAAAAAGATTATCTTGACCATAGCCTGACAACATTATTATTATATTATATTAAATCTATCTAAAATAAAAATAAATTTTTAAATTTGATTTACAAAATCTTTTTTATTTAAGATATTTTTTAAAAAATAAATTTCTATATATTAAATGAGGTTATTTATAAAATAAAAATCTTAACTAAATAATCTTCTATTTTTTTGTCTACATTTATACAAAATTTTATTTTACTTTCTTTGAATAATTTTTTTTAATTAAATATTATACATTGAATATTTGGATCAAATTATCTATATATTTTTCTATTTATAAATGTAAGATTTAATTTATAACAATCTTCAAAAATATTATAATAAGATTTTTTATGTTCTACTTATTAAGCTTAACAAAGTTATTTAATATTCAAAATTCTAAACTAATATTTTTACTGTTCTTATTGATAATTTATGCATTTTTAGAAATAATAGGCATTGGTTTTCTAATTTCCATAGTAATTAATATTCTAAACTTTCAGTCTCAATGTATTTTTAAAAATCAATTTGTAGATCTAAATTTTCTTTGCAATTTAGATTCAAGTGAGTTGTTATTTATAACTTTAAGTTTTTTTGTTTTTAAATTATTTTATCAAGTCTTGGTTTATTATTATCGTATTAGTATTCTTGTTAACGGGATGAATTTTTTTCTCAAAAATAATATGACAAAATTCATTTTTTTAAAACCAGATATGGTTGAGGGTTTAAATTTTTTCGAATCTAATACAATTTTATTTAAAGAAATAGAAAATGTTTTTAAATCATATGCTGATAAAATTTTAGACTTTATATCTGAATTTTTTGTTTTCTTAGTATTATCATTGACTTTTATTATAATTTTAATAAATCTAAATTTAATTCCAGCAATTTTACTAATAGTATTTTTTATCGTTTTTGTTTTGTTCTTATCAAAAACAACCAAAAATATTGGAGAAAAAAGAACACAATCTTTAATTGAGTTAAATAAAAATTTTTACGAAATTTTTAAAAATTTA
>CACGSX010000010.1 GCA_902575835.1 uncultured Pelagibacteraceae bacterium
TTTAATTCTTCCTCAGATGGTTCCCTAAAAAGATACATTACAATTCCTGAAACAAATAATGCTAATAATGATAAAGAACAAACAGTCATACGATTGATATATAAAAGCTTTATAATTTTTCAACACTATATAATGAGTAGTATTGTCCTATAATTTTTGTCTAAATTCGTAAGTTTTATTTAATTCATCAATATCAAATGATTCTATTGATCCATCGGTCCATTTAATTTCAACTTTAAAGTCTTTTTCGCCTTTTCTTATTCCATAGTGAGCAACTGGTTCCATCTGACAAAGATAACCTGAGCCAGCATCTATTGTTTTTGAGTGAATTCTTTTATTAGATTTTATTGTAACTGTTGCGCCTCTTGCGGGAGCTCCAAATTGATTAAGTGGTTTAATTCTTAAATAATTAAAATTTTTTATATCTGCTTTATATAAAGTTAACGGTTGAAACCCTGACTCACCATGTGAAACCAATAGTTCTAAAATTCCATCGCCATCAACATCTGCAACAGCTGCACCAGTTCCAAGACCAACAGTCTCTAAACCATTTTTCATTTTTATTTCTTTAAATTCTCCACCTTCTAAAACTTTAAAAAGTTTATTTGGTTCTCCAATATTATTCATAAAAACTTCATCATATCCGTCATTATCAAAGTCAGCAGAAATGACTGTTCTTATTTTAGTAGGATCATTGTATGGAGATGTTGATATATCTTTAAATTTATCACCATCTAAAACGTATGCTCTATGCATTCCATCCCAGTTGGAAGATAAAATATCTAATCTTCCTCTATATAAAAGATCACTTAGAGCTGTTCCTCTTCCATTTTCAAATCTATCTTGAACTACATACTCTTCAGCAACATCTTGGAAAGAACCTTTGGAATTATAATATAAAAAGTTATCTCCTCTTTCATTTGCTGCAAAAATATCAGATCTATCTGAAAGAATATGACCTGATACAATAGCTCTACCTCCAGTAATTTTATCGATTGATAATGATTTAGCTTGGTCTTTTATTCGATCTCTAATTAATTCATAAAATCTAGTAGGACCTCCATAATTTGCAACGTAAATACCATATGCACCGTCACCTTTTCTATCTACACAAACTACTGACCGTCCAGCTGTTAAGTTTAATTCACTTTGATTGATTTCCTTTTCAAATAAATCTTCAAATTTATTATTATTTAAATCTATTAATCGATCAGAATAAATTTTTGATCCACTATATGTATCAGTGTTTAAAAAATATATTTCTTCATAGCCATCTTGATCGATATCACATGCAGCAACACCAATTGTTCTTCTTTCTTCATCTGTAAATATTTTTTCATTTACAATGTTTATTAATTTTCCATCCTTATAAGAAAGGGCTAAATTTTTGAAACCAAAGCCAGTTACTACAAAATCATATTTATTATCTTTATTAACATCAGTAACTGAAACACCATAGCTTAGTCGAAATTCATTTTCTGCTATTTGATCCGTTATATTTAAGAAAAAATCTTTTGCGTTAGCATAACTGAATACAGATAAAATACTGAGAAAAACGAAGATAATTTTTTTCATATTTAAGCTCTTTATTGGAATTTAAAAATTATAATATGAGATAAATTAGCTTACTCAAGTAAGCCTAAAATTGAATAAATAACTAACCCTATAATTGCTGCAAAGAAAATTAAAAAAGAAATTTGACTAAAAATATTATTCTTTGATCTAATTTCTCCCTTTTTGTATTTTCTAATGTGAATTATTCCAAACCTAATTACAATTAAACCTAGTATTAGCAGTGATACTTTAAATAAAAACTCAATCATTTAATTTTAACAAATAGTTTGGTCAATCTATGTTACCACTGATCAAATTTGATGAAGCTTTCAAGTCTATTATTTCTATCATTGCATGGAGATTTTATACACGTAAAAATATTAACACTTACACTTTTGTTTGAGTTTGATGGAACTTGTAGAAAAACAAATCCTAAGAAAGTATCTGACATGTTTCCCTCTTGTAATACAAATGTATCTTTTCCATTCCATCTTGAGTTTACTGATTTATTTATCCAATCCATTTGATTATTCATATGATTTAAAAAATGACTAGGGAAAAATGATTGCACATTACCATAACAAACTTGATTTTTTTTTACTTTACTTTTGTAGTCACTCATCATTTCAACATTTCCATTTATATCACAATTTGCTATAATTAACTTAACCTGTTTAACAATTAAATTGTGATTTCTTTTATTTACAGTAGCTTTTGCACTGCTAACGTATCCACTATAAGCAACTACTCCGACAGCAGCTAGAATACCTATGATGGCTACTACGACTAAAAGTTCTATTAAGGTAAATCCTTTATTTTTCATTTTATTTATTCAGGTACTGGTATAGTTTCGGTAATAATATCATTGCTTCCAGGTCCAAATCTGGTTGATATTTTATATCCACTTCCTGTTGCTCCATCAAAATTCATATACGTATAACCAACTTTATCTGTAGGAGGTATTGCATAACTCGAGACAAAAGCATTACTATTATTTTCAAAAGGATTTGAAATTAAAGAATAATATTCAAAAGGACATTTTGCAGTATCAAAATATGCACCTGGATTACCTTTTGGACTACCACTGCTTTTTAGATTAGAACAATTTCTATTAGTTGAGCAATTAGTGCTTGGATTACTCTGATAACTTTTGTTTGTTATTGAATCAAATTCTATATCTAGATTATAGCATTTATTAATTTCATTAATTATATAATTTTTTACCGTTTTGTGATTTGCTTTTACAACAGAAATTTTTGCACCACTTGTATACCCACTATAAGCAACCACTCCTACTGCAGCTAAAATACCTATGATAGCTACAACTACTAAAAGTTCAATTAGGGTGAAACCTTTTTTATTCAAATGATATTTCATTTTCAATATATTGAGTTTTACCTGTGCTATTTCCTAAATTTGAGCAAACTTTTATTGTTGTAGAATTTAATTTAAATATTGATAAATAACCACCCTGCTCAGCATGTGAAGGACATGCTGTCATATAACCTGGTGGATTACAGTTTGTAACATTTAATTTACACCAAGAACCGTATGGTGGATTATTTCCATAAAAAGGGCTCGTCCAATTCATTCCGTAAACTGTTTGATTCATATAACTAATAAAATTATCAATGTTCATTGGACAGTTTGCTGTCTTCTCATTACCATTTATATCATTATATTTTATTGGTTCACCAACACTACATAATGCAGATTTAGCTGCTACCATTTTAAATATAGTTGCATGATTTGACTTAGTTGCTGCAATTTTTGCACCTTTCGTATATCCACTATAAGCAACAACTCCGACTGCAGCTAAGATACCAATGATTGCAACAACGACTAAAAGTTCTATTAGTGTGAAGCCTTTTTGTTTCATAATTATTAATTAATCTAACGGAATATTTGTAATAAGAGGAGAGCCAGTGTCCTCTAAGCAAGTATAAACATATACAAAAGTTTTACCTTTTGAGTGATCATATCCCTGTGCTATAGAAATTTGACCTTGTGCCTCAAATTTATTGCTACCACTAGGTTTACAATTGTAAAAAGTGCCTACTTGGAGATCTGTGTTTCCATAAACATCTTTAATTTTAGTTTTCATTACTTTGTGAGCTGCAACTGCTACATTTGCGTTAATTTTTCCTGAACTACAGGTTAATTGATTTACTCCATTTAGTGGCATCACCGCTGTTTCTCCAATTTCACATCTTGTCCATTCATTTATAATGTAATTTACAATTAATTTGTTATTTGCCTTTGTGGTATTTTTTTTTGCACCAGCGGTGTAACCACTATAAGCAACCACACCTACTGCAGCTAAAATCCCAATGATAGCTACTACGACTAAGAGTTCAATTAATGTAAAGCCATTGTTTCTCACTTTTAAAATCCGGTTGGTACCTGTAACATCGGATCTAATGATTTTTTAGTACCCTTGTCATCATAAGCTGCATCTATTAAAAAACATGGGCTAATATCACATTGGTTCCACCCTACTAAAACTATTTCTCCTGCATTTCTAGTTGGACCACTATTTAGTAAACCGTCAGGATTACTTGGTGTTGTTTTGTATGGGTTTGTTATTTTGCTTTTAAAAACATTTATAAAATACTGCGCCCAAACATTGCTGTTTAAATTACCTGCACCCCCTGTAGAACATGTTTTAATATGCTTACTGCTATCTGGACCTTCAGTTAAATCAATTCCAGACTGACATTTCAAAATTTCTGCCATAGCATACTTTTGAATCATTTTTTGATTACTAGCCATGGTTTGTTTTTTTGCACCTGCTGTATAACCACTATAAGCAACCACACCTACAGCAGCAAGAATACCTATGATTGCCACAACAACTAAGAGTTCTATTAAGGTGAAACCTTTATTTTTCATTTTTTTTATTCCTTTTGTAATTTTCCATCCATTTTTTAAAAACTATTATAGCATCATTCATGTCTTTTGTTTTATTTGGATGATTTTTAGCTCTACCTAGCATAGTTGCAATAACATTTACTTGGTATTTTATTGGTCTTTTTTTTATAGCTGAAACAGTGAACAATGCTTTTTCCTTATCTTTAAAACCTAAGCCTTTTAAGGTTGTCTCTGGTTTATAATCCGAAAATAAAGAAAGGTTTAAAGGTTTATATTTTTTATCTTTGATTAGTTTATTCATTGGCATTTTATCGACTATTTCAAAGATTTTTTTTGTATATATTTTGTCTAACTGAATTTTTTTTGAGCCATCAAAGCCAATTAAAGTAACTTTAAATTTTTTTGATTTATCTAGTTTTGTAACTAATTTTATGTATCTTTTGTGAAAGCCTTTAATTTCTTTTTGATACAAATCTTTTGATCTTTTATATTCTGGATGATTGTAATTTGATGTATTAAGGACTAACAATCTACATTTCCATAGATATTTTTTAAAACTCATTAAAAAATATTAATTATAAATTTTGTCTCTTACAAGCTTACTTAATAAACTATATCCAAGTTCATTCATATGTAGTGGATCTTCATCGTAAAACTTATCATAACCAGCATTTATCATTGGTGTTGTAATATCCACATAATCCCACATTTTTAAATTGGTTAAGTGTTTTTTTATCTTTGAATTCGCATCTAAAATTGTTGTCATTAGATCCCTTCTAAAAGGACTAGGTTTAATAGAAATAAAAAAACATTTTGCCCTTGGTAGTTTTTCTTCAACTTGATTAGAAAATAATAAAAATTCTTTTAACAATTCATCACTATCCATTCCATAACCAATATCATTATCTCCAGCATAAAAGAAAAGGTTAGATGGTTTTAAAGGAGCAACCAATCTATCAAAATATCTTCTACAAGATACTAAAGTTGAACCCCCAAAGCCTAAATTATAAAGATTACTTATTGATAAATCGTTTTTGGCATTATCCCACATTTTAAAAGTTGAACTTCCATACAAGGCTACACTGTTATTTGTTTTCGTCTGTTGAAAAGAATTATGTTCTAATTCTCTAACATCTAATTCAAACTCTTCTTCAACTGGACTGACTAAATTTACATTAGTTTTCAAATTCTCTATTTTATCTATGTTGTCTTGAACATTTTTAGCTAAATCAATAGCTTCTTCTACATAAGATCTAAATTTGGTTCTGTAATTATCTAAGAAGCTTTTCATTTCCTCTTGATTTTCTGGATCTTTGACATGATCACTTATAGTTATTGGCTCTTTAATGACGGCTGAATATATTGTTTTAGAAACTGGATAATCAAAGTTAGCAAGGGCAATTGGAATAAGTTTTGGTTTTGGGTTAAGTTTAAATGCAAGGTTAAATGCTCCAGCTTTAAATGGTCCTGGAGATGTTATTGTTTTATTATCTTCTGTTTCTGATGTTCCTTCGGGCGCAATTACAATCGGTTGTTTTTGATTAAATACCTTTTGAGCTTCGTCAAAAAGCTTTTGTTTTCTTAATTTCTTTTCCTCTTCGCTTTCGTCCAACTTATCAGACTCTGGGGTATGAACAAAAATGTAATCTAAATTTTCATAGTAATTATATCTCCAAAATTCTGTGTTCCGACTTGTTCTAACGATACGTTGACCTCCATTATTATATTTTGGATATAAAATTTTTGAGCTGATGAAATGACTGTCGATTGAAAATGAATGCCCATTTGCAAGCTGATTATCATCTATAGCTGCTAAGTGATTGTAGAAAAAAATATTTGTTGGTTCATCTGGCAAATTTTCCCAACCCTTAATTACATATTTAACATTATCAAAAGCTTTTGTGAAATTTGAATTGGTTAACTCTCTTAATTTTGTTTTATCTGAATTATTAGAGGAATTAGATACTCTATTATAAATAATATTTAATTGGTTGTGGAAACGAGACTCTCTTTCTAAATTATTTAAGGTATCTTTTATTAAACTAGATAATGATTTTTCTATCTCATTTCCTTTAATAATTAGTTCGTAAACTACATCAAATGCCATTGCATAAGTATGAGTACTCTTCAATAAATGTGGAATACTATATAACTTAGAACTAGCAGGTATTCTTGCAGTATTATCTTTCAATAATAAATTAACAAATTCTAACTCGTTTTCCGCTGAATATTTTGTTAGACCAGTTGCACTTTGTTGGAAACGTCCTAGCTGCCATAATTGTCTTTTGAAAATCTTTATTGATAATTGAGGGTCAGAAATAATCAGATTTTCAAGTGCTTCGTTGGAAATATGTAAAACTTTTGTATCCCTAGTAGATTTAATTGTATATGGATTAAAAAAATCTCCTTTTCCAGAAGATAAAGTTAGAGCTATTCCAGCTCTAGTTAGAGTTCTAAAATTTCTTCTTATTTTTCCATTAATAAAGTTATGGAATAAACCATCAACCTTACCACTTAATAATATCTTTAAACCTTTAGAAACATCTCCCTCTTTAACTATATATTGATTTGATGAATACATCTTAATATTGCCTAATTTAATAAACTTTTCTAAGTCATCACCAGTAAGTGTTGAAAAAAAAGTAGCAGATTTAATTCTATGTATATTTGTAATACTTTTTTCTGATGGGATGCCTGGAGAAATTTGTATTTCATCATCTTTATACAAAGTGTTTAAATTTCTTGAAGAGACAAGCAGTTGGAAAGAAAAAAACGAAATCGCTGAGTATAATGTTGAAATAAGTTTGCTACTTTTTTGTTGTAAATCTTTTAAATCATCTAGTTTTAATGAGATATATTCTGTTCCACCTTCAATAAATATTTCACCCATAAATCTATTGGGTTGATTAAGTCCAGATATACCTAATGGTGTTGCAGGCTTTGTTATTTTTGCAAAGGTTATGGATTTAGTTTCAAAATACTTGGTAAATGTAGCTTTGCCTTTAATTAAAAAATAAATGTTTTGTGAAATTTGATGCTGCTTTGCTAAAACTTCATCACTTGCAGCTATTATGTGCTCTGATATTTCATCTATTAGTCCAAAAGATTCTTTCAGATTTCCTAAATCAAAGCCATTTTGCTGAAATAATTCAGATAATTTCATAAGTAAAATGAATAGATATACTTAATTTGAATTTATTGATTAAGAATAAATGCATATCTGGGTTGAAAAGTTATCAATAGTTTACTTTATTTTTTTTAGTATTTATTTGTTGTGAAACGTAAATTAAAAAAAAGTAAATCAACAAATAAATCTAAAACGCTTTCGAAAAAGCCAAAAGTAATAAATCCCAACTTTTTTTATTTTTATAATGAAAATGGAAAATTAGTTGGAATTCCTTACGGTAATTAAATTTTATCTTCTTTGAGATAAACTAGCGTGTTTACTTAATACTTCAGCTGAAATAACTTTTGCTTCTGTTGTTTTCTTAACATTCCAGATTTTTTCCTTAGCAATTTTAGTAGATATTTTATTATCAACTATTGGTGATGGATAATCTTTACCAATTTCTAAATTTATTCCCTTTTGTTCGATGAATGTTAATTTCCATGGTTCATGAACTAATTTTCCAGGAACATTTTTTAATTCTGGGACCCATTTTTTTATAAAATCTCCTGTAGGATCCTGATCAATTGATTGTTTAATTGGATTGTAAATTCTTATTGAATTTATTCCTGTTGTTCCCGATTGCATTTGAAATTGTGAATAATGAATACCTGGCTCATAATCTGTAAATAATCTTGCTAAGTGTTTTGATGTTTTTTTCCAATCAAGCCATAATTGATATGAAGCAAATGAGACTAGCATTGCTCTCATCCTAAAATTAATCCATCCATTAGTTCTAAGGTACCTCATACAAGCATCAACAAATGGATAACCGGTAGATCCATTTTTCCATGCTAAATAATAATCTTCATTAAAATCATTTTCTCTTATTCCATTGTAAGCGCTATTCATATTTCTAAATTCAATTTCTGGTTCATCATATAACTTTTGAATAAAATGACAGTGCCAAGCTAATCGACTTTTAAAAGCAATTAAGGATTTCTTTTTTGAAAAAGATAAATTAGATTTTAATTTATCATTAGTTTTTTTAAAAATTTCTTTAATTGAAATATTTCCGAATGCAATATGTGGGCTTAATCTAGAACAAGAAGTTTCTCCCGTTATTGGTGAAGACATTTCTTTTTGGTAATTTTCTGATCTGTCATTAAGGAAAGAGTCTAAAAGTTGAAGTGCATTTTGTCTTCCACCAATTTGAATTGTTCCATTTTCTAAATAGTTTGTTTCTATTTTTGATAAATCTTCTATATAATTATCTGAAATAAACTCGCAATTTAAATTTGAATTTACACTTTCACTGTTTATAAATTTATTCCAATTATATGACCATTTATTTCTTATTCTATGATTTAGTTGAACACCAAATTGATTTGATATTTTCCAATTAATATTTTTTTCTTTAAATAAAAAACTAACTTCTTTATCTAAGTTAGTTATATACATGTTCTTGAATATTATATTTGAATAAACCTCATTTATTTTAAATTTTTCTGTTAAATGAATTAAAATTGCTAATGTATCTCCATAATATATATTGAGTTTAGCATTATATTTTTCACTAAGTGTTTTTGATAAATCGTCTAATGATGATTTTAAAAAATCTAAATGGAATGAGCTTGATGTAGGTAGTTTGTGATACTCATTATCAAATATGTAAATTGGTAAAATCTTTCCTGATTTTGCAGCTTCGTTAAATGCATCATTATTAGATACACGTAGATCGTTCCTAAACCATACGATTTTGTTCATTTTAATAATTAAAGACTGATTTTGAAAGTTCTTGAAGTTTTATCGTCCGAGACTTTTAAAATTTTAAATTTTGAAGTTTTTTCAAGCTTCTGTCCTTTGTTTGTAACAAAAGATTTCATTTTCTTAACTTCACCTTCTGGCATTTTTCTAGTGTATTTCAAAGTATGTTTTTTTGATCCAATAACAAATATTGTTTTCATGAGATTTTAATTACAAATATATTTATTGTCTGTCTCTGTGACATAAGTTTCATTTAAGAGTTTGGGAATATTTTTATTATTTTGATATCGAGAATCTACTAAAGAGATAGGTTGTATTCAAATAATTTATTTATAAAAAATAGAAATAAATTTGTTGAATACAACCTTCCTTAAACTTATTTTTATAAGTGAAGGAGGTGCAAATGCTTAGAATAACGCCACCTGACACTTAGCTGGTGAGATATCACATATTAAAAATAACACAAACTAAATCCATTTGATGGATTTGGCCAAAATGGCATAAAAAAGGGGAGCTCTTTTGGTAATAACCAATTGAGCTGACCCCTTTTAATAATTTTTAGACATAAAATCTTTAATTCTCTTAGCGCCTTCAATTATATCTTTTGTGCTTCTGGCATATGAGAATCGGATAGTAGAATTTCCTCTTTTTTGATCAAAATCAATTCCTGGTGTTATAGCAACATTTGCTTCATCTAAAACTTTTTTACAAAAAGCTAAGCTATCATTTGAATATTCAGATATATCAACATAAATGTAAAAAGCTCCATCAGGTGGTGAAAACTTTTTTAATCCTGCTTTCGGTAATTCTTCTAAAAGTATCTCTCTATTTTTTTTATATACCTCAACATTCGATTGTAACTCTTCATTTGCATCTAAAGAAGCAAGAGCTGTAACTTGACTTGCGTGTGGAGGACAAACAAACAAATTTTGTGAAAGTCTTTCTACTTGTCTGACATGATCTTCTGGTACAACCATCCACCCTATTCTCCAACCGGTCATGGAAAAGTATTTTGAAAAAGAATTAATTACATAGCAATTATCAGTTATCTCTAAAGCTGATGTTGGATTATTTTCATATTGAATTCCATGATAAATTTCATCACTAATGAAACTTACATTATTCTCATTTGCAGTGTAAATTAAATTCTCTAAAGATTGTTTATCCAGCATAGATCCAGTTGGATTTGCAGGTGATGCAACAAGAATTCCATTTAAATTATTATTTGTAATATCTTCTGGAACAGGTTGAAATCTATTTTGAAGTTTGGTTTGAATATCTACAGTTTCCAAACTTAGTGATTTAAGTATTTGTCTATAGCTAGGATAACTTGGAGATCCAATTCCAACTCTGTCTCCACTGTCAAACAATGCAGAAAACGATAATATAAAGGCTCCGGAAGACCCTGTTGTAACTACTATTCTATTTGGATTTAAATCTAAATTGTACCAATCTCCGTATAATTTTGAAATTTTTGTTCTTAAAGCTGGTAGACCAAGTGATACTGTGTAACCAAGATTATTTTTATTTATCTCATTTGTAATATAATCTTTCGCAATCTTAGGTGCTGGTGTTCCCGGCTGCCCTACCTCCATATGAATTATATCTTTACCTTTTTCTTCAGCAATTCTAGCAGACTCCATTACATCCATTACAATAAATGGATCAACATCTGATCTTTTTGATTTTTTCATCATTTTATTTGATCTTCACAAAATTTTTTAATTTGTTCATTTGATAATCTGTCTTCTTTAGCTTTTTTAGAATCTAATTCAGCTTTTCCAATTATACATGCTTTAATAGTTTTGCTTCTATTAAAATCATTATAATAGTTAGTTGAGATGTAAAGAGCAATAATTCCTAATACTAAAAAAACTATAAGCTTTAAATTTTTTTTCATTAAATTTCAGTTTGAGCTTTTATCCTTTCGTAAGCTAATCTAGTGTAAATTCCCAAATTTAAAAAGGGTTGTGGTGGTAACCAGTTTGGTTTTTTTCTTTGTTGTATTACTTCAATTTCATTAGATTGTTGATTAGAGGCCATTAAGGCTATTTGTTCACCGAATAGTGTTCCTACTCCAATGCCAGATCCATTGTAACAGCCTGCGCTAAAAATATTATCATCAATTTTTTCAAATATTTGAGAGCTATTACCACTTCTACATACAATTCCCGACCAACTGCTCTCTATTATATTATCAGGTAATTGTTTAAATCTTTTCTTGATGCCTTCTTTATGAATTGCAGCTCTTTTATTTAATTCATTTCTATTCATTGAAAAAGGGTTTCTTAACTCTGCAGTATTTCTTATAAGTATTCTCCTATCTTTAGTCATTCTTATAGTAGCACCCATTGGTCTTATAGGAAGAACACCCCACTCTTTTGGAGAACCTATATCTTTAAATTCTTTATCTGTGAGTTTTCTCGTGAGACTAGCAGTTAATGTGATTGGGAAACTATAATTTTTTTTTACATTAAAATATTTCAAAAAACCATTTGTGCAAAAAATAATTTTTTTAGTAGTTATTTTGTGCTTTTTTGTAAAACATTCAATTTTGTTATTAATCTTTTTCCAATTATAAATTTGAGAATTTTCATATAATTTTACATTATCTGGCAATGTATCAACCATTGCTCTAGCTAATTTACCAGGGTTTAAAAGAATTCCTCCTGAGGTAAAAACTCCAATTTTATAAAAAGGCGTTCCCAATTTTTCAGTTAACTCTTTGTTAAATAAAATTTTATTTTTAAAACCAAGACTATTTAATAATTTGCTGAACGATTGAGCTTTTGTCTCATCTTGCTCTTTAGAAGAAGCAAAATATTTTCCACATTCGTTCCAATCACAATCGACCTGATATTCTTTTATAAATTTTCTAACAGCTTCTATACCCAAGTGATATATTTTTGTTTTTTTTACATAATTCTCTTTATCGCTGTTAGATGTAAAACCATCATTTAATGTAGTATCAACTAGATAGCCTGAATTTCTTGAACTTCCACCCTCGCCCGCTAACTGTGCATCAATGAGAATAATTTTTTTATCTTTCATTATATCTGAAAGTTTTCTAGCAGCTGATAATCCTGTATACCCAGCCCCTACAATTAAATAATCACAGTAAATGTCTTGATCTAGTAATTTAAAATTACTTCTTTCAGGAAGTTGTCTTGTCCATCCACAGAAATTGTCGTTTATTAAATCCAATAATTATTTTTATAATGAAATTTTACTAATCTCAACTAACAAGAGACTTTTGAGGCTTCATATCACTCTTGCTTATACCAGCTACTTTAACTGGTTTTTTCATAGCATCTCTTCTGAATGGCTCACCTAATTCTTGATTTAGAATTATTTCAATAAATGTAGTAATACCTTTTTTCTGATCTTCACATGATTGTTTGATAGCTTTAGTAGTTTCTTCCATTGTATTTGCGATAACACCTTTTAATCCACATGCATTAGCAACTTTTGCATAGCTTAATTCTGGATCTAACTCTGTTCCAACAAAATTATCATCGAACCATAATATTGAATTTCTTTTTTCAGCACCCCATTGATAATTTCTAAAAATTACCATTGTTATCGCAGGCCACTCTTCTCTTGCACAAGAACTCATTTCATTCATACTTATTCCAAATGCTCCATCACCAGCAAAACCTATAACTGGAGTATCTGGACACCCAATTTTTGCTCCAAGAATAGATGGAAATCCATAACCACATGGTCCAAATAAACCTGGTGCCAGATATTTTCTTGGTTTTTCAAATGTTGGGTATGCATTACCAATTGCACAATTATTTCCAATATCGCTTGAAATTATAACATCTTCTGGCATTCCAGCTTGAATAGCTCTCCATGCTTGTCTTGGAGACATTCTATCTTTATCTCTTTCTCTTGCTTCTTTATTCCAAACAGTTCCTGGATCATCATCCTCATGATCTAAACTTGTGAGAGTTTGCAACCATGCAGATTTTGTTTGATGAATTAGATTTTTTCTATCTTCTCTACCATTATCTCCAGCATTTGATGAAAGTTTTTCTAATATCTGTTGAGCTACCATTTTAGCATCACCACAAATACCAACTGTAACTTTCTTAGTTAAACCAATACGATCGGGGTTCATATCTACTTGAATAATTGTTGCATCTTTAGGCCAGTAATCAATTCCATATCCTGGTAATGTTGAAAATGGATTTAATCTTGTTCCTAATGCTAAAACTACATCAGCTTTTGAAATTAACTCCATTGCAGCTTTAGATCCGTTGTAACCTAATGGACCAACAGCTAACGGATGGCTTCCTGGAAAGCTATCGTTATGTTGATATCCATTACATACAGGTGCATCAAGTTTTTCTGCTAATTTTTTACAATCATCAATGGCATCACCTATAACAACTCCTGCTCCAGATAAAATTACTGGGAAGTTTGCCTCTGATAATAATTTGGCAGCTCTATCAACTGCATCTTTTCCACCACCTTGTCTTTCAAATCTTACAATTGGAGGTAATTCTATATCTATAACTTGTGTCCAAAAATCTCTTGGTACATTTATTTGCGCAGGCGCTGAACCTCTAAATGCTTTTTCTATTACTCTATTTAAAACTTCTGCCATTCTTGATGGGTCTCTAACTTCTTCTTGATAACAGACCATGTCTTTAAATAAATTCATTTGCTCTACTTCTTGAAAACCACCTTGGCCCATAGTTTTATTTGCTGCTTGTGGTGTAACTAATAATAGTGGAGTGTGATTCCAATAAGCAGTTTTTATTGGTGTAACAAGTCCTGTTATACCTGGACCATTTTGAGCAATCACCATTGACATTTTTCCAGTTGCTCTCGTGTAACCATCAGCAATCAATCCACCATTTGTTTCATGAGCAACGTCCCAAAAAGTTATTCCAGCTTCTGGGAAAAGATCAGAAATAGGCATGAATGCAGAACCAATAATACCAAACGAATGTTCGATACCATGCATTTGTAAAACTTTTACAAAAGCTTCTTCGGTTGTCATTTTAGCCATATCTAATCCTTCTTAATTTTATTTTTTAATTGTCAAAGTGCCCAATTCATATATAAATTGGATCGAATTTCAAACAAAGAAATCGTCACAATGGCCGGCACAGATATTATAATCCACGATGAAAAAGACAATGTAGGTGTTGTGGTTATTGAAAAAATTACTCCTAAACAAGACTGTGATTGCTGGATTATGGAAAATGATAAATCAGTAAAAATTCAATCGATGGATGAAATACCTTTGGGTCATAAAATTGCTATGACCGATCTTAATGAGGGAGATACAATATTAAAGTACGGGCATGATATTGGCAAAGTCGTAAAATCAATTAAAAAAGGTGAGCATGTGCATGTTCACAACGTAAAAACTAAAAAGTGGTAAAATGGAAATTCCAAAAACATTTTTAGGATATAAAAGAGAAGATGGAAGAACAGGAACAAGAAATCATGTAATAATTCTACCTGTTGATGATATTTCAAATGCTTGTGCTGAAGCTGTAGCTAATAATATTAAAGGTACGATTGCACTTCCACACTCTTATGGAAGATTACAATTTGGAGCAGACTTAGAGCTTCATTTTAGAACAATGATTGGAACAGGAAAAAATCCAAATGTTGCAGCAGTTATAGTAATAGGTATTGAGCCTAAATGGACAAAAAGAATTGTTGATGCAATTGCAACGACTGGAAAACCAGTTGAAGGTTTTAGTATAGAAGGTGTAGGAGATATAGACACTATCGCAAGAGTTTCAAAGAAAGCTCAAGAATTTTCAATTTGGGCATCAGAGAAACAAAGAGAAGAACGTCCTATAAGTGATTTATGGATATCTGTTAAATGTGGAGAGTCTGATACAACATCAGGATTAGCATCAAATCCTACAGTTGGAAATTTAATGGATAAATTAGAACCCTTAGGTGTTCATTTGTGTTTTGGTGAAACATCTGAATTAACGGGTGCTGAAACTGTTTGTGAAAAAAGAGGAAAAACTCCTGAGGCTCAAGAAAAGTTTAGAAAAACGTGGAGTTCTTATAATGATTTCATCTTAAAAGAAGCAACAGACGATCTTTCTGAAAGTCAACCAACAGCAGGAAACATAGCTGGTGGGCTTACCACAATTGAAGAAAAAGCATTTGGAAACTTTCAAAAAATTGGGGGATGTAAATTTATTGATGTACTAGAACCAGCAGAGGAACCAACTAAAGGTCCAGGCTTATACTTTATGGATACCTCATCAGCTGCTGCTGAATGTGTTACTTTACAAGCTGCAGGAGGATTTAATCTTCACCTATTTCCAACTGGGCAAGGAAATATAATTGGAAACCCAATTGAACCAGTAGTAAAACTAACTGCTAATCCTTTGACTGCTAGAACTATGAGTGAGCATATAGATGTTGATGTTTCTAAAATTTTATCAAGAGAAATGAATTTAGATGAAGCTGGTGATGAATTAATTAAAGCAACGATAAGAGTTGCAAACGGAAGATTAACTTGTGCTGAAGCGCTAGGTCATAGAGAATTTGTTATGACTAAATTATACAGAAGTGCTTAAGCTTTAAGCTTAGCTTCTCTTGCTTTATTCCACTTTGAAATATAATTTCTTAAAACTGCAGCTCCAATTCCAAGAACTACTGCTAATACAACTGATGTAAGTCCATAAAAAACTGGAAGGTCTTTAGAATAGTCTAAAATAAACTGTGCAATGTTTCCAAGGTTTTTAGTTCCATTTGCAACTGTTTCAACGATTACATCTTCTTTAATAAAAGTGTCATAAGCAATTGCAATTCCAACTAATAATAAAAGTACTGCTAAGATTGTTTTAAATTCTGAGCTATCAACTTTTTCTCCAATTTTTTGACCAAACTGAACGCCAATAATTGAGCCAAGTATTAGTACAAAAACTAAAACAAGATCAATTGTTCCATAATTAAAGGCATGCAGAACTGTTACGATTGCACTAACAAATATTGTAACAAACAAAGATGTACCAGGAATTAATTTAGTAGGCATTCCAATAATATAAATCATTGCAGGAACTAAAATAAATGCCCCTCCTACTCCCATAATTGCTGCAATATACCCAACAATTAAACCAATAATAATTGGAGTAAATGCACTTTCATAAACCTTTGATTTTTTAAAACGCATTCTAAAAGGAAGACCATGTATCCAATAATGAGTATGTAATTTTTTTCTAACAACAATTTTTTTTCTAGCCTTATCAATTTCTGATACTCCTTGAATAAGCATTAAAGTTCCAAGTATAGCTAAGATATACATGTAGGCTAAAGAGATAACGATGTTTATTTTTCCAATATCTTGAAAATAGGAAAAAGTTAAGATCCCTAGTAAAGTTCCAATAGTTCCTCCGACTACAATCATCAATCCCATTTTATAATCTAGTGTACCTTTTAAATAATGAGTGGTTGAACCGGATACTGATGTACCTAAAATATTACTTGCTTCATTTGGAACTGCATAAGCAGGTGGAATACCTAAAAATATTAAAAATGGTGTCATTAAAAATCCTCCGCCTACACCAAATAATCCTGAAAGAATACCAACTGCTAAACTTAAACCAAATATAAAGAGTATGTTAATTTCGACTTGAGCTATTGGAAGAAAATATTCCATATAATCTAACTATTCCTCTCATAATCTAAAGTCAATGATTATAAGAATAAATTAAATAAAATTTTGAAATGTTCCTAGGATTATAATTGCCCAAGTAAAAAATATAAAAAGATATAGAAAAGATTTAATTATTTTTGAAAGTTGATTAGAAACTAATAATGGGATTTTTTTAATATTTTGGTTAAAAACTTGAAGCATACCCGCGAAATACCACAAGTTTTATTAAATGCAAATAATATTTAATTAAATTTAAAAAATAGTTGCCCCGAAGACTTTGACCTCATCACCCTCTTCTCCAAGTACCAGTCGACCTAAAAAGTCTCCAGGTATCTCTGTACTGTTTTGTTTATAGATAACAGTCACGTACAAGCCTCTTCTTAAACAGCCTATAGCCTTACACCCTTCTTTAAGGCTTGAGATTAGCTTATTGCTTGCCCATTGCTTGCCTAGCTCTACTTCATTAGCCCCATATAGCATTTGTGATGATAAATCCCTGGTAAAACCACCATAATCTTTCATGTTGGAACATCTAACCATGTTATCCCAGATAGGATCAGCAATTTTAATGATTTCTTCGTCTGATTTGTCGACAATACTCATCTAAAATGGTTAGGAAGCCTGTTTCTTCTCTTTATCATCAACGATATGATAAACAGGCTTTTTCTCCATTTCAAATTTTCCAGTTTCAGGATCTCTTCTAGAAACAGTTAAACAGTGCCAGTTTTCATCATCAAGTTTCATATGATCGCCTCTATAATAGTAACCTGGCCAACGCGTTTCTTCTCTAAATAAAGTATGATGAGCAACACATTCTGAAGTTACAGCTCTATGCTTAAGTTCCCATGCTCTCATCAATTGATGATAATCTTCAGCTCCCACATGATCTAAGTCTTCTTGAAGTAATTGTAGCTGCTCTAAGCCTTTTTTAAGCAGATTATCGTTTGTCATGTAATTATTTGTTAATCCACCACAGTATTCATCCATAATTTTTTGTAGTCTTTGTAGCCCTTGTATTGGTAAAATATAGCTTGGAGAAACAGTTCCTCCAGTAATTTCATTTCTGCCCACTGTATAATTCTCAATTGGTTTAAATATTTCTTCTTTAAGCTTCTCTAATTGTGCATCAGAAACTTCGATATCATCAGCTTTTTTATCTTGAATATATTTAACAGCAGCTTTAGACGCTAATCTTCCTTCTGTGAATGAACCAGATGAAAACTTATGAGCACTTCCACCAACTGCATCTCCTGCTCCAAATAATCCATCTATAGTCATCATTCTGTTATAACCCCAAAAATATTCATCGGGTGCAATATCTTCTGGTCCACTAACCCATGCTCCTGAACATGTAGCATGAGATCCCATTACATATGGTTCTGAAGTTGTTAATTCAGGATTTGTGTATTTTGGATCAATATTTTGAGATGCCCAAACAACTGCTTGTCCAACTGTCATACCTAAAAAATTTTCCCATCCAACCGTTTCTAAGTGTGGGTCTTGGAATGCTTCTTTTGTAACCATGTGGATTGGTCCACCACCAGCAGCTGTTTCTTGAATAAATGCATGATTTCTCAAACATGTTGGTGTTGGATGATGGTCTATATATTCACCTACTAATTCTTTAGTAGCTTCATACCATTTCTTTTCATAGTTCTCACCATTAGCATTTTGAGTATATGTTTTTAAATGAAGGAAATATGCTCCAACTGGACCATAACCATCTTTAAATCTACAAAGTACAATTCTATTTTCCATTTGAGTCATTTTTGCACCTGCTTGAATAGGTAATGCATAAGCAGATCCATTACTCCAAGGCGCATACCATGTTCTACCCATGCCTTCACCAACTGCTCTTGGTTTAAATATATGCGATGCTCCTCCAGCAGAAACAACTACTGTTCTAGATTTAAATACGTGAAAATTTCCAGTTCTAACATTAAAGCCAACTGCACCAGCTATTCGGTTTGGATTTTTTTCATCTTTTAAAAGATGAGTAATCATTATTCTGTTATAAATTTTATCAGCAGATTTTTTTGCAGCTTCAGCTACAATTGGTTTGTAACTTTCGCCGTGTATCATTATTTGCCACTTACCTTCTCTTTGATATCTTCCAGTTTCTTTATTTTTCATCATTGGAAGACCCCATTCATCAAACATATGAACAGTTGAGTCTACGTGACGCGCCATGTCATAACCTAAATCTTCTCTAACAAGACCCATCAAATCATTTCTAGCGTACCTTACATGATCCTCTGGCATATTCTCACCCCACTGCATTCCCATATAACAGTTAATAGCGTAAAGACCTTGTGCAACGGCACCACTTCTATCGATATTTGCTTTTTCTACACAGATTATTTTTAAATCTCTTCCCCAGTGTCTTGCCTCAAAGGTAGCGCCTGTTCCAGCCATACCTCCACCGACAACTAGTACATCACATTCTTCAATGATTGTTTTGTGCTTAGCCATTAATAATAAACGCCTTGCTTAAATGAATTCTTGTCTAAGGTTGGTAAATCTTTTTCAGTATTTAAACCATGCGGCTCATTATATAGAATTTGTGAATTAATCTCTCCTTGATTAGGAGTATCAGCTTCAGCTAATTTTGGTATAAATTTTCCCCAAGGTTTTGTTGTTATTGGTGATACAAAATTTTTCTCTGTACCGTTTCTAAATTTTATTCTCCAAGAAATAGTTCCTTTTTCTTCTTCTCTTCTAACTCTAACACTATGACCCATTGGAGCAAAGTCAGCATATCCTCTTACATCAATTGCATGATTAGGACACGCCTTAACGCATGAATAGCATTCCCAACAAAAATTTGGTTCTATGTTTTTTGCTCTTCTAATAGTTTCGTCTATGTGCATGATATCTGATGGACATATATCTACGCAATGACCACAACCATCACATCTCGTCATGTATACAAAAGTTGACATATCTACTTATTACCTTTCTTTAAAATTTTATCAATCATATTAATAGTGCTTTGGTGCCTCACGTTTAATTCCAAGTCCGAATTGTTCTGGAGCATCTGCAGGTGGAGGTAAATTATCTCTAGAACCATCTGCTTCTGCTAAATTTTTTTGGATTGCAGCACCTGGTTTGTAAAACATATGTGCAAATTTAGACCAGTAAACTCCTCCAAATAAAACTATGTTAGCAACCGCAAACAAAATTAAAAATAAAATACTTAAACCAGCAGATCCTGAATATTGGAAATACGACCAAGCTAAACCAAACGTAGAAGATAATACTAAAGCTAAAACAAATAAATCTGCTTTTATGATTCTAAAAACTGAGTGAGCTTCAGCAGATACATCCACTCTTAAAAAAAACCAAAACCAATAAGCTCCAAGGCAAGTTAAAATTGCACCAGCATGCCAAATGATTGGCCATATAGATGGGGTTACAGCATTAGGAGAAGAATATCCAAATATCATAACACCTGACCCGATCCAAAATAATATTGTTCCATACATTCCTAATACATGTGCAAACCTTCTTTTACCCAATCCTAATTCAGATGTAGTTCCAATATCATGCACTACTGTTTTAGAAATTATCGCTGTTTTCTCTCCAAGACTTAATTCTCTACTTGCTGCTTTTTTTGCTTTTTTAGCATTATTAAAAAAATATTTTACATTCTTCTTATGAATAATATCCATCAGTGTTCCAATCACCACTAATGCCAACATCAATAAAACAAATGCTTGCAAAGCAATTGAAGGGACTGTTGAAGAAAGAACAGCAAATGGATTTGTTGTGAACATATTATTATCTCCGCTAAATATAATACCAATCTAAACTCATAATCTATAAAAAATATTAGTTCAACTGACTAATAATCTCATCTCAATAAAAATATGTTAATAAAAGTTACTTTTTCCTTACATAATGCTGTTTAGAAGAGATTACAGCTCTAACACCACCTTGGGGATTTTTAACGTCATTTTTTCGTCTTGGAATCAGATGAATATGACAATGATTAATAGATTGTCCAGCAACCTTTCCTGAATTGGTACCAATATTAAAACCTTTTACAGATTTATCATTCATTTCAATTTTTTTTTTTAGTTTCTTTATTAATTTATTGCACGCTAAGACTTCCTTTGAGGTTAGATCAAAATAATTTTTTACACACCGCTTTGGAATTATAAGTGAATGGAATTTTGATACAGGGTAAGTGTCAGTAGTTGCATAAGCTAGTTCGTTTTCAAAAAGATATTCTTTTTTCTTTGTAAAACAGAATATGCAAGGGTTATTAGGATTTCTCATAAATAATTACTCAATTTTTTTTGTTTTAGTATTTGAGTTTGATATTTACTTACAAAAGTTTCATAGGATTTATATTTTTTTCTATTCCAGTTTTTCTCTTTTATAGATGAAACAGTAGAAACTCCCTTTCCGGATCCTATTAGAAGTATCTCCTCGTATTGCTTTAATTTATTTATATTAATATTAGTTTTTTTTATCTTAAATTGCTTTTCAAAAAACTTTAGATTAACTCCTCGATAAAATTTCCTTATAGGTGAATAATATTTACTATCTTTTATAAAAATAATATTTGAAGTTCCTGTTTCTAGAATTTTTCCATT
>CACGSX010000011.1 GCA_902575835.1 uncultured Pelagibacteraceae bacterium
AATTCAGAGTTTAATTTTGGCAAGAAAGCTAAAGCTTCTTTTTTGTCCTTTTTATCAAGAATTAAATTCATTTTTTTTATTGCTGATCTAAACCTGCTTTTTCTAGACTTATTTACCGTTGTTTGACGTGATATACGTCTTATTCGTTTAATAGCTGATTTAGTGTTTGCCATAAGCGCGATTGTATATAACGAGAAATTTATACGGTCAATATAATAATTTTTTATTTTTGACAAATATTACAAAAAAATGTTGATCTATTAGTGATAAATTTTTTTTTTATTGTCCCTTTACATCCTGGTGAAAGACAACTCTTATTTTCTCTATTGTATACTTTAAAGTTATCTTGAAAAGATCCATTTTTACCAACTATATTTTTAAAATCTCTAATACTAGACCCTCCTTTTTTTATCGCTAAATTTAAAATTTTTCTTGAATATTTAATAATATTAATACAATCGTTTTCACTTAAAGATTTTGCTTTTTTTTTTGGATTTATTTTAGAGCTGAATAAAATTTCACTTGCATAAATATTCCCCAAACCTGAAACAAACTTTTGATCTAAGAGAAAATTTTTTATATTCTTTTTCTTTTTATAAAAGTATTTTTTTAAGTAGTTGAGATTAAATTTTGAAGAAAAAGGCTCAGGACCATAGTTATTTATAAAATTTTCTAAATTATTCTTATTTTCAAATAATTTGAAATAACCAAATCTTCTAGGATCATTATATATAATTTTTATGTTATCAAATTCCAAAAATACATGGTTATGTTTTTTTGGCAAATAAGGACTATGATAAAAACTTGCATTTGTTTTTTTATTTAAAATATTTTTTCTTAAAAGATGTATAGTGCCAGACATTCCAAGATGAATTAAACAAAATTTTTCATCATTTAAAACTAGTATGATATATTTTGAAAACCTCTTAACTTTTTTTATTGATTTTGATTGAAGTCTTGTTTCAAAACCTTTTTTTATTTTGTGCCTTAAATTCCTATTTTTTATACTTACTTTTTTTATTTTTTTTCCTGTTATTGTTCTACTTAGTGACTCTTTAACAACTTCTACTTCTGGCAATTCTGGCATTTATTATTATATTAATTAATATTATTTATTTTATGCAACAATATCTTCAAAATAAAAAAGGTCTAGTCCAAGGTGTGTTTGATAAAGTTTATGATAAATACGACATCATGAATGATTTAATGTCACTTGGAGTTCATAGAATATGGAAAAGAAATTTAATAAATTGGATGAACCCAGGTAAAAATAAAATTCTAGCAGATGTTGCATGTGGCACAGGTGATATAGCAAAACTTTTTATCGATAATAGTTCAAATAAAAATATAGAATTATTTTGTATTGATCCCAATGAAGGAATGATGAAAAAGGGAAAAAATAGACTATCAAATTACAAAAATATCAAGTGGATTAAGGGGTCTGCAGAGAAATTACCTTTAAAATCTAATTCATGTGATTATTACACAATCAGTTTTGGTTTAAGAAATACAAAAAATATTAATAAATCCTTAAGTGAAGCGTACAGAGTTTTGAAGTCAGGAGGTAGATTTTTTTGTTTAGAATTTTCAAAAATTCAAAATTTAAACTTAGATTTAGTCTATAAAAGATACTCTAAATTAATTCCAGAAATAGGAAAATTTGTGGTTGGTGAAAAAGAGCCTTATGAATATCTAATAAAAAGTATCCAAGAATTTGTTAATCAAGAGGAATTAAAGAGTTTAATGGAGAAAAATAATTTTATTAAATGTGAGTATAGAAACTTTTCTGGTGGAATAGTAGCTATTCATTCAGGTTGGAAAATATGATTAAAAAATTATATATACTTTTTAAGCTTGGAAGGAAATTAGCAAAATCTGATGCTTTAAGTATATTTACAAAGTTTCATAATCCACCGATTGGAATAAAAATTTTATTCTATTTGTTATCTTTATCATTTTCAAAAAAAGATAATTCTTTTGTAAATGAAACCGAAGGTGAAAGATTATCAAACTCCTTGCAATCTATGGGTACAACATTCATTAAATTAGGTCAATTTCTAGCAACTAGACCAGATATAATTGGAGAAAAGTTATCAAAGCAACTAGAGAGTTTACAAGATCGTTTGCCTCCCTTTGAATTATCTAAAGCTAAAGAAATAATCAAAAAAGATCTAGGGGAAGATAATTTTAATTCAATTATAAATCTATCTGAACCAGTGGCAGCAGCATCTATAGCTCAAGTTCATAAAGCGCAAATAAATGATAATGGCACAATTAAAGATGTGGCTATAAAAATTTTACGACCAAATATAAAAAAAATATTCAACGAAGAAATTGATGCTTTGATGCTTTTTGCTTTTTTAACTGAGTCAATTATCAAAAAGACAAAAAGACTTAAATTAGTTGAGGTTGTTTATTTGCTAAAAGAAATAACCAATTTAGAAATGGATTTAAGATTTGAAGCCGCTGCAGCTAATGAGTATTCTGAAAACACTAAGAATGACAGTGGATTTCAAGTTCCTAGAATTTATTGGAATTTTACAAGTGAAAATGTAATGACTTTAGACTGGGTTGAAGGTGTCTCTATAAGAGAAACAGAAGAGTTAAAAAAAAGAAATATAGATACCAAAAAAATTGCATCAGATATTATTCAACATTTTCTAAGACATGCTGTTAGAGATGGTTTTTTTCATGCAGATATGCATCAAGGTAACATTTTTATAAACAATAGTGGTCAAATAGTTCCTATCGATTTTGGTATAATGGGAAGGCTCGATGATTTAAGTAAAAAATTTCTTGCTGAGATTTTATATGGATTTATTAAACGAGATTATAAAAAAGTGGCTGAAGTTCATTTGGCTGCAGGGTTAGTTCCAAAAGAAGTGCCTGTTGATGATCTCGCCCAAGCACTAAGATCAATAGGAGAGCCAATATTTGGTCAGTCAATTAAAGATATATCTGGCGGTAAACTACTCAAACAACTTTTTGATGTGACAGAAAAATTTAATATGCAAACTCAACCACAGTTGCTCATGCTACAGAAAACCATGGTAGTAGTTGAAGGTGTTGCAAGAAGATTAAATCCGGAGACAAACATTTGGGAAACGTCAAGACCTGTTCTTGAAAAATGGCTTAAAGAAACAAAAGATCCTATAACAACATTAAATGAAACTCTAAAAAATTCTGCAGAAGTTATAAAAAGATTACCAGAAATGCCGCAAATAATGGATAAAGCAAACCAAGCATTAACATTTCTTGCCAGTGGACAAATTCCACGAAATACTAATACGTATAATGATCTAAATACAAAAAAAAATGAAATGGTAGCTTTCAGAAATCAATCAATCATTGGTTTATTATTACTTGTAATTTTAGGATTAGTAGTATTTTAATCTCGACGATGAATTATTTTGAGAACAAAAAAATACTGTTAATTATATGTGGTGGAATTTCTGCTTACAAAAGTCTTGAGTTAATAAGATCATTTAAGAAAAATGGTACTCGTGTAAAAACTATATTAACAAAAAATGCAAAAGAATTTGTAACTCCACTATCTGTTTCATCTCTTTCCCAAGAAAAAGTTTATGACGATATATTTAGTGCAGAGAACGAAGCTGAGATGGACCACATATCTTTATCAAGATGGGCTGATGCAGTATTAGTTGCACCAATTACAGCTAATACCATATCTAAAGTAGCCTCAGGAAATGCAGAAGATTTGGCGTCTACTGTTTTATTAGCTTCTAACAAACAAATATTTTTAGCACCGGCAATGAATGTAAGAATGTGGGAGCATCCTTCTACTAAAGAAAACATATTAAAATTAAAAAGCTTTGGATACAAAATTATTGGGCCAGAGATAGGGGATATGGCATGTGGTGAATACGGTGAAGGAAAAATGACAGAACCAAATGAAATAGTCAATACGCTTAAAAATTATTTTTTTAATTTAGATAAAAATAAAAAATTAAAAGCTTTAGTTACTGCAGGACCAACTAATGAATATATTGATCCCGTAAGATATATTACGAATAAATCCAGTGGCAAACAAGGATATGAAATAGCCAAATGTCTTAGAGACAATGGATTTGATACGACACTTATTTCTGGAAAGACAAGCATTAAACAGTTGGATGGTGTTAATTTTATAAGTGTGGAAACGGCTGAAGAGATGTTCAAGGAAAGTTTAAATAATCTACCAACAGATGTGGCTATTTTTTCTGCAGCTGTTTCTGATTTTAAAGTGAAAAATTATAAAAGTACAAAGATTAAAAAGAATGAAGAATTTAACTTAGAGCTAGAAAAAAATATAGATATTTTAAATCATATATCTAATCATAATTCATTAAGACCAAAAATAACAATTGGTTTTGCAGCAGAAACAAACAATCTCTCGACAAATGCAAAAGAGAAGTTGAATGAAAAAAATTGTGACTGGGTAATTGCAAATGATGTCTCAGATCAAACTATAGGATTTGGATCAGATTTTAATAAAATTTCTATATTTTACAAAGATAAATCTGAAGAAAATTTTGAAAAGATGAGTAAATCATTGGTAGCTGAGGAAATAGTCAAAAGAATAATTCAACAGATTAATTAACTTAATGGTGAAAGTCTTAATTAAAAAATTAGACAAGAAAGTTAAACTGCCAGAATATAAAACAACAGGATCATCTGGACTAGATTTGACTGCATTCATTGAAAAGAAAATAGTAATTAAACCGGGCGAAAACGCTTTAGTTCCAACAGGTATATCCATTGCAATACCTGAGGATACCGAGGTTCAGATCCGGCCGCGATCAGGTTTAGCAGCTAAAAATAATATAAGTGTATTAAATACTCCTGGAACAATTGATAGTGACTATAGAGGAGAAATAAAAGTAATTTTATTTAATCATGGAGATAAAGACTTTACAGTAAATAACAATGATAGAATTGCGCAAATGATATTAACGCCAATTCTAAAAGTAGATTTTGAAACTGTAGAAACTTTGCCTGAGACAATTAGAGGTTCGGGTGGATTTGGATCAACAGGTAAGTGAAAAATTCATTATCAAAAAGAAAGCTTGAGAGATACTCTAGACAAATAATACTTAAGGATATTGGTATATTAGGACAAAAGAAAATAATTAATTCAAAAGTTCTAATTGTAGGAATTGGTGGATTAGGTAGTCCAGTTGCAGATTTGTTGGCTAGATGTGGTGTAGGGTATATAGGAGCGATTGATCACGACAAAGTAGATATTTCAAATCTTCAAAGGCAAATCTTATATACTTCAAAAGATGTTGGAAAATTTAAGGTTGATATTTTTAAAAATAGATTAAAATTAATTAATAGAGATGTAAAAGTCAAAATTTTAAAAGAAAGGGCATCTGAAAAAAATTTAAATAAAATTGTAAAAGATTTTGATATAATTGTAGATGGAACGGATAATTTTAAAACTAAATTTTTAATAAATAAATTCTCATTAAAATACAAAAAGAAATTAATAGTTGGTGCTATTAGCAAATTTGATGGACACATTTTTTCATTCGATTTTAATAATAAATCAAGTCCATGTTTAAAGTGTTTTTATCAATCAGAACCGTCCGATGAAATTTTAAATTGTGAAAGTGAAGGAATATTAGGAACTACATCAAATATAATTGGGAGTATGCAAGCAAATGAAGTTTTAAAAAACATAATTTTATCAGATAAAAGTCTTCACTCATCAATTCTGGTTGTTAATCTGAAAAAACTAGAATTTAGAAAAATAAAATTTACTAAAAAAAAAGGTTGTTTATGCAATTAATCTTCAAGATTTTAATCATAATATTTTTTACCTCGAATGCCATTTCGGAGGATAATGAAAAATTTTTAATGCTTAAAAATGATAAGGTAAACGTAAGATATGGACCAAGTTTTGATTATCCAATAAAGTATATTTACAAGAAAATAAACTTGCCAGTAAAAGTGATTGATAAAAAAGAAAATTTTAGAAGAATAATTGATTATAAAAAAAATGGTGGGTGGATACATATATCTCAATTGAAGCAATCAAAATCCTTTATAACTGCGTCAAATAAAATTCTTTTCAAAAAACCAACTAAATTTTCCAAACCATTGGCTAAAATAGAAACTGGAAGATTATTGTTAGTAAAAAAATGTGAGAGAAATTGGTGTTTAGTAGAAACAAAAAGTTTTAAAGGGTGGGTTAATGAAGAAGATCTTTGGGGAAAAATCAACTAACCCTTTAAGTTAAATATATTAACTAATTATTTTTGTTGGACACATACGTCTTTGATCACTGGAGCATTAGCACAATCAACACATTTAGTCTTTTGAACAATACATCCATCATCAAGGACTTCAACATCAACTATTTTATCACACTTAGAACAAGTTGAAGAAATTGTTAATCCACATTTTTTACAATTGTAATTTTCTATTTGCATACTTTAAAATTAAATATGAAAAAATTATTTTCAACAAATATCCTTGCGAATAATTATTATTTACGCATTTTTTTTGCGAATAATTATTATTACTACAAATTATCCCTATAAAATTTTTTCTATTTATTTATTGATAATGATTATTATTAACTTTTTGATCTACTTGCCCACCACTTATCTAAAACGAAATACCAAATAGAATTAGCAATTGGTTCTACTATTGCATCAGTTAAGGCTATCATAAATGATACATCCGCAACCAACATCAAAACTGTTATGGCAATTGCAAAGTGACCAATCGTATAAACGATTGTTCTTAAAATTGAGCCTCTGTTATTAGTGTAAATCTGTTCAGCAGCTTTAAAAATACCGTTAGTAACTTCCATTATTCTTTAAACGGGCTCTCAAGAACACAAGCAACTAAGTGAACTCTAGCCTGTTCTCCTCCATTAAAAAAGTTATGATATTTTGTATTATTGGTAATCCACACATGACCATCAGCAGGCAAGTGTTTTGCAACATTTTCTATGACCATTGAACAACCAGCATTAGTTACTATTGGAACATGCAATCTACATTCTGGGTCTTTGTGCCAACTTAATACTGACCTTGGTTCTTTTAATAGAAGCCTAACTCTACCTAATTTAAATTTTTTGCTCAGAGTTTCATAAACTTCCTTGAAATAAGTATTCTCAAATTCAGGCACTAATTGAGTATATTTTGACTCATCAATATCAATATCTCTTGAAACTTCTTTGCCTGTCTCATCAGCAATGGTCCAATATTTTCCTCTAATGTTATTTCCCTTAATTGACTCTTCATCATTAGGAATTTGATTTAAAGGAATTGCACCAAAGTGGGTTACTCCTGGAGAATTAAATCTTTTTTTCTCTAAAATTGCATCTAAATCTTTTCGCAACTTCGAAATATCAAATTTGATTTCAGGAACTTTATAAAAATCTTCAAAATTTAATGATGTCATTTTTTTTTCCGCCTTTTAATATACTAATTTAATCTTAAATCAAATCTATCTGCATTCATCACTTTGACCCATGCGGTCACAAAGTCTTTGATAAATTTATCTGCTGAGTCTTTACAAGCATAGACTTCGGCTAGTGCCCTTAATTGAGAATTAGAACCAAAAATAAGGTCAACTCTTGATCCTTTCCACTTAGTTTTTTTAGACTTTCTATCTTTACCAACAAAATATTGTTCAGATTTATCAGTTTCTTTCCAAGTGGTGCTCATATCGAGAAGATTTACAAAATAATCTGTTGATAGCGTTCCAGGTTTTTTTGTGAAAACTCCATTTTTAGAACTGTCATAGTTTGTATCTAAAACTCTCATTCCTCCGACAAGAACTGTCATCTCTGGTGCAGTTAATCCCATTAATTGCGCCTTATCGATTAATTTTTCTTCAGCAGATACATTAGATTTACCTTTTTTCATGTAGTTTCTAAAACCATCGGATTGCGGCTCAAGTAACCCAAATGAATTTACGTCTGTCTGATCTTGTCTAGCATCTCCTCTTCCTGGGTTAAATGGAACTTGAATTTTGTGACCAGCTTTTTTTGCTGCCATCTCTATTCCTACATTTCCACCTAATACTATAAGATCCGCCATTGAGACTGATTTTTTATTTGTATCAAATTTTTTCTTAATTTTTTGTAAAGCTTTAATAACCTTTGAAAGTTTTTTAGGGTTATTGACTTTCCAACTTCTTTGAGGTTCAAGCGTAATTCTTGCTCCGTTTGCTCCACCTCTTTTGTCAGAACCTCTGTATGTAGAAGCAGAAGCCCAAGCCGTAGAAACTAAATCAGAAACAGAGATTTTTGATTTTGAAAGCTTTGATTTTAAATCTTTTATATCTTTTGATTTAAGTTTATATTTTGGTTTATCTATAGGATCTTGCCAAATTAATTGTTCTTTTGGTACTTCGCTTCCCAAATAACATGCTCTTGGCCCCATGTCTCTATGAGTAAGCTTAAACCAAGCTCTTGCAAATGCATCAGCAAATTCAACTGGATTTTGATAAAAATGTTTTGAAATTGGTCCATAACTTTTATCCATTCTCAAAGATAAATCAGTTGTTTGCATCATTGGAGGATGCATTTTACTTTTATCATGAGCATCAGGAACCATTTTAATTCTCTGACCATTTTTTTTTGGAGTCCACTGAAATGCTCCAGCAGGTCCTTTTGTCAATTCCCATTCATGGTTAAATAAACAATCAAAGTAACCCATATCCCATTGTGTTGGTGTTTGTGTCCATGCCCCTTCAATACCACTACTTATTGCGTGTACACCTTTTCCGGATTTGTAATTACTATTCCAACCAGTTGCTTGATCTTGAATTCTTGATGCTTCTGGATCAGGGCCTTTATGTGATTCAGGTGCAGCACCATGAGATTTTCCAAAAGTATGACCACCAGCAACTAGTGCAACTGTTTCATAATCATTCATTGCCATTCGTCCAAATGTTTCTCTAATATCATGAGCTGCTTTCAATGGGTCTGGATTAAAATCTGGACCTTGTGGATTTACATAAATTAATCCCATGTGAGAAGCCCCCAAAGGTTGTTCAAGATCTCTTTTTCCGCTGTATCTCTTAACACCTAACATTTCTTTTTCTGAACCCCAGTAAATATCATCTTCTGGTTCCCAGATATCAGTTCTTCCCGCTCCAAAACCGAACGTTTTAAAGCCCATAGACTCTAATGCTACATTTCCAACTAGTATAAATAAATCTGCCCAAGAAATTCTTTTTCCATATTTCTGTTTTATTGGCCACAAAAGTAATCTAGCTTTATCTAGATTAACATTATCAGGCCAAGCATTTAACGGTGCAAACCTTTGATTACCTGTTCCAGCTCCCCCTCTACCATCACCTGTTCTGTATGTACCTGCTGCGTGCCATGCTAATCTAATAAATAAAGGACCATAATGACCGTAATCTGCTGGCCACCAATCTTGTGAGTCTGTCATTAATTTGTTTAAATCTTTTTTGAGTGCTTTGTAATTCAGTTTTTTAAATTCTTTAGAGTAATTAAATTTTTTCTCCATTGGATTTGATAAATTCGAGTGCTGACTTAAAATTTTCAAATTCAAACTATTTGGCCAAAAATCTCTATTTGTTTGTCCTCTACCAGCGCTAAATTTTGCTGGTGTACCTGCACCCGTAAAAGGGCACTTACTTAATTCTGCTGATTTAAATGTTTTACTTTTATGAAATTCCGCACTCATTATTATATATCTCCTTTAATATTATAATTATTCTAATTCGTTGTTTATAATTATTCTAAAGAAGATTGTCAATAAGTCAGAATATTTATGATTTAATTTTGAAACTTAGTCTTCTAATTTTACTAAAACTTCAACTGATTTAATTTTTTTTCCAGGTATAGATTTTTGTATCTCTATCGGTCCCACATCCTCATTTTTAAGATCAATAAGCTTTTCTTCTTTAACATCAAAGAAATGGTGGTGATCTGTGACATTTGTATCAAAGTAGGTTTGATTAGAATTTATTGGAATTTCTTTTAGATATCCTTTTTTATGAAATGCATGAACTGTATTGTAAACAGTTGCTAAAGAAACTTTCTCTCCAGTTTTATCTTTTATCAAATTGAATAAGTCGTTTATTGTGAAATGGAAAGTTTTATATCTATTAAATAAAACCTCACATATGTTTATTCTTTGTTTAGTTGGTCTTAAGCGAGAGTTTCTTAGTTTTTCAATAAATTCTTGTTTACTAGTCATTAGCAATTTAAAACTATTCTAAACTATTTGTATATTATAATGTACCTAAATCAAGTAATAAGATTACAAAATTATGAAAAAAAGTTCCTTTAATTATAACGAACTAATTGATTGCGCTAATGGTAAGTTATTTGGTCCAGGGAATGCAAAATTACCTTCTCCACCAATGCTAATGTTTGATAGAATTACAGAAATAACTGAGAGTGAGGGTTTTTATAAAAAAGGATCTATGAAAGCCGAACTTGATATTAAAGATAATATGTGGTTCTTTGATTGTCATTTTAGAGAAGATCCAGTTATGCCAGGTTGTCTTGGTTTAGATGCAATGTGGCAGCTGGTTGGCTTTTTTCTTGGTTGGCTTGGAAAACCAGGAAGAGGTAGAGCATTGGGTGTAAGCACTGTAAAATTTACTGGTGAAGTTCTTAAAAATGTCAAAATGGCAACATACGAAATAGATATGAAAAGAATTCTTGTTAAAGGAGAAACAACTGTGGGACTTGCAAATGGAATATTGCTCGCTGATGGAAAAAAGATTTATAGTGCAGAAAATCTTAAGGTAGGATTATTTAAATAATGAAAAGAGTAGTTGTAACAGGACTTGGTGTAGTTTCATGTTTGGGAAATAACCAAGATGAAGTTTATCAATCGTTAGTTAATACAAAATCAGGAATAACATTTTCTGAGGAATACAAAGAGCATAATTTAAAAAGCCATGTTCATGGTAAACCAAATATCAAATTGGAAGATTATATAGATAGAAAAGTTATTAGGTTTATGGGTGCTGGATCAGCATATAATTATGTTGCAATGAGTGAAGCAGTTAAAGACTCTGGATTAGAAGAAAATGAGGTTAGTAATATTTCAACAGGTATGGTCATGGGATCTGGAGGACCATCAATTGAAAATGTAATATTAGCATCAGATAAAACTAGAGAAAAAAATCCAAAAAAAATGGGTCCATTTATAGTTCCAAGAACTATGGCAAGTACTGCTTCTGCCACTCTAGCGGTTCCATTTAAAATCAAAGGCACTAATTACACAATAAGTTCTGCATGCGCAACGAGTGGTCATTGTATTGGTAACGCAATGGAACTTATTCAATTAGGAAAACAAAATATTATTTTCGCAGGTGGTAGTGATGAGGTTCACTTTGCAATGACTGCAATGTTTGATGCAATGACTGCACTATCCTCTAAATATAACGATACCCCTGAAAAAGCCTCAAGACCGTATGATAAAACAAGAGATGGTTTTGTGATTGCTGGTGGAGGTGGAGTTCTTGTTTTAGAAGAATACGAACATGCCAAAGCAAGAGGTGCTAAAATATACGCAGAATTAACTGGATATGGAGCAACCTCAGATGGCTATGATATGGTTGCACCATCTGGTGAGGGAGCGGTCAGATGTATGAGAATGGCTCTAGCAACTTCAAAAAATAAAATTGACTATATTAATACCCACGGGACATCAACACCTGTGGGAGATATTACAGAATTAAAAGCAGTTGGTGAGGCTTTTCCAGAATATAAACCTAAGATAAGTTCAACAAAATCTTTGTCGGGCCATTCATTAGGCGCAACTTCAGTTCACGAAGCAATTTACAGTTTGATAATGATGAAAAACAATTTTATTTCAGCATCAGCAAATATTTCAGATATGGATGATGAAGCAATAAACTATCCAATTGTTACACAAGTTGAAAAAGACGTAAATCTAAATGCAATTATGTCTAACAGCTTTGGTTTTGGTGGAACTAATGCAACATTAGTGTTTGAGAAAGTTTAGATCTATGAGTTTAATGAAGGGAAAAAAAGGTCTTATCATGGGCGTTGCAAATGAAAGGTCAATTGCATGGGGTATATCACAAAAACTAGCAGAAGCTGGAGCGGAGTTAGCTTTTACATATTTGGGTGATGCTTTAAAAAAAAGAGTTATTCCACTTGCAGAAAAACTAAATTCAAATGTAACTTTTAGCTGTGATGTAGAAAAAAAAGAAGAAGTTGTAAAACTTTTTGAAGATGTAAAAAGTCAATGGGGAGAAATTGATTTTGTTGTACATGCAATTGCATTTTCAGATAAATCCGAGTTATCAGGAGAATATTTAAATACAACTAGAGAAAACTTTTTAAGAAGTATGTTAATATCTTGCTTTTCATTTACTGAAGTTGCTAGAGAAGCATCTAAAATAATGAAACAAGGTGGTAGTATGATTACTTTGAGTTATGAAGCAAATAAAGCCATACCTAATTATAATGTAATGGGCGTATGTAAAGCTGCACTAGAGTCTAGTGTTAAATATCTTGCAAGAGACCTGGGAGCAAAGAATATTAGAGTTAATGCAATAAGTGCGGGGCCAATTAAAACTCTAGCAGCTTCTGCTATTGGGGATGCTAAATTTCTTTACAAGTGGAATGCCGATCATTCATTTTTGAAAAGAAATGTAGATAATCTTGATGTCGGAAATTCAGCATTATATCTTTTAAGTGATATGGCTGGTGGTGTTACTGGTGAGATTCATTATGTAGATGCTGGTTACAATAAAGTTGGAATGCCAGATCCTAAGAATATCACCTGAAATTTAGTTAAATTTAATTAAATTATGATGCAACAAATTAGTATTTATCTAACCAGTATAATATTTGGAATTATGCTTTTCTTTTCTTTTGTTGTAGCACCTGTAACTTTCACTGCATTAAATGAGGAAAATGCTAGAAAATTTATAAGAAAAATATTTCCTTATTACTATACTGTTAATTTAGCTATTAGTGTTTTAGTTTTAATTTTATTTATAATTCTAAAAACTTTTTCCTTAGATTTTTATCTAATTTTAAGTGTTGCGGTATTATTTGCTGTATCAAATTTTGTGCTAATGCCACTGATAAATAAGTTCAGAGATGAAAATCAGGATAAAAAATTTAAACAATCACACTTTATTTCTGTGGCGATAAATTTTGTTCAAATGATTTTGTTGGTAATTGTCTTAATTTAAAAAGAATTAGTAATACCTATGCCAACAGCAATAAAAATACCTAACCAAACTAAACCTTTAATAAAAAAAAATGCAAAACTACCAAGTAATAAATACCTTCCGTATTTTTTTTTCTGTAGTTCTAACTTAAAGTTTTTTACAAGCTTCATTCTATTATAATTTATTACAATTATTTTTTACTTGATCTTTTCCCACTCTTTCATACCACCAGTGATATTTTTGACATTTTTAACCCCCATATCCTTCATAGTTTTGGTTGCTAATGTTCCTTGTCCACCAACACCACAAAAAACTACATATTCTTTATCAGGATTATTTTTAAACATATCATTTTCAAGAGGACTGCCTTCTGCTAAATAAAATTCTAGTAAACCTCTATCTAAGTGAATTGCATTACCGATCGTGCCTTTTGTATAGCTTTCTTTGTCTCTAACATCGATAAATTGAACATTTGGGTCATTTAGCTTTTCTTTTGCATCACTAGCGCTGATATTTTTAATTTCATTGCTTACGCTCATCAAATCATCAAATTTTTTCATATTTCTCCTATAAATTTATATTGCAGCTTGTTTAATTGATAACTTAACTTTTCCTCTATCAAAGCCTATTACTTTAACTTTAACTTCATCACCTTCTTTTACTACATCAGTTACTTTGCCGACTCTTTTATCAGCAAGCTCTGATATGTGAACAAGGCCATCTTGTTTTCCTAAGAAATTAACAAACGCACCAAACTCCATAATTTTCATTACTTTTCCATTATAAATTTTATTGAGTTCAGCTTTAGCAGTTAAGTCTTTGATCATTTGCATAGCTTTATTCCTAGATTCTTCATCTGGAGCAGCTACTGTGACTTCGCCTTCGTCATTGATGTCAACTTTGGCACCAGATACCTCAACTATTTCTCTTATAGTTGCTCCACCTTTTCCAATGACTGTAGCAATATCCTTCTTATCTACAGTGATTTTTTCCATTTTAGGTGTATGTTTCCCAACATCTTCTCTCGATTTGGATAAAGCTTTATTCATTTCGCCTAGGATATGAATTCTTCCATCTTTTGCTTGTTTTAAGGCTTGCTCCATAATTTCAAATGTTATTCCTGTAATTTTAATATCCATTTGAAGAGATGTTATTCCGTCTTTAGTTCCAGCAACTTTAAAATCCATATCACCTAGGTGATCTTCATCTCCAAGAATATCTGAAAGAACGCTAAAGTCATCTCCTTCTTTAATTAATCCCATTGCAATACCAGCAACTGGTTCTTTAATTGGTACACCTGCGTCCATCAATGCTAAAGATGAACCACAAACTGTTGCCATTGATGACGAGCCATTTGACTCGGTTATCTCTGATACAATTCTAAATGTATATGGAAAACTTTCCTTTGAAGGTAAAGATGAATTTATTGCTCTCCAAGCTAATTTTCCATGTCCAATTTCTCTTCTACCAGTACCTATTCTACCAGTTTCTCCAACAGAGAAAGGTGGAAAATTATAATGAAGCATAAATCTCTCTTTTTGTAGACCCTCTAAACTTTCTATTTTTTGTTCATCATCAGATGTTCCGAGAGTAGTTGTAACTATCGCTTGTGTTTCTCCTCTTGTGAACAAGGCTGATCCGTGTACTCTTGGTAGAATTCCTACTTCACACATAATTGGTCTAACATCTGCAAGACCTCTTCCATCAATTCTATTTTTATTTTTTAGAATATCAGTTCTTACAATTCTTTTTTCTAAATTTTTAAGTTCAGAATTTACATCAAGATCTGTATAATTTTCATCTTCTTCATATAACTTTTTTGCTTTATCTGTTATCTCAGAAATTAAATTTGATCTTTCCAGTTTATCTTTTATTGAAAATGCTTTTTTAAGCTCCTCAGTAAACTCATTTTCCAATTTGTTTTTTACTTCTGAAAGATCTTTTTTCTCAACAACCCAATCAGGTTTTTTGCATTCTTTAGCTAGTTCCTCTATCATCTCAATTATAGGAACAAACCCTTCATGACCAAACTTAACAGCATTTAACATTTCCTCTTCGGTTAAACCACTTGCTTCGGACTCAACCATTAAAACTGCGTCTTTTGTTCCAGCCACCACAAGATCTAATTTAGAATCTTTCAGTTGTGCTTTGGTAGGGTTAAGTACGTATTCTCCTTTAATAAAGCCGACTCTAGACGCACCTACTGGGCCCAAAAATGGCATTCCTGAAATTGCCAAAGCTGCTGATGAAGCAATTATTGATAAAATATCTGCTTCGTTCTCTTTGTCATAAGATATCACAGTTGGTAGTACCTGAACTTCATTTTTAAATTCATCTGGAAAAAGTGGTCTGATAGGTCTATCTATTAATCTTGAAATTAATGTTTCACTATCTGTTGGTCTCGCTTCTCTTTTAAAATATCCACCCGGAATTTTACCTGCTGCATAATATTTTTCTTGATAATTTACTGATAAAGGGAAGTAATCCATATCTGGATTGACTTTTTTGGCTCCAACTGCTGTTGCTAAAACAACTGTTTCACCACATTGAGCTATAATTGCTCCATCTGCTTGTCTTGCAATCTTACCTGTTTCTAAACTAATTTTTTTCCCTGCTACTTCTATTTCTTTCTTTACAACTTTAAACATTTACTTCCTTAAATTTAATTTTGATATTACTTCTTTATAAGAATCTATTTTATTTTTCTTTAAATAGTCTAATAATTTTTTTCTTCTGTTTACTGCCCTTAAAAGTCCAACAGACGAATGTTTGTCTTTTTTGAACTGTTTAATATGTTTAGATAAGTGCTCGATTTTATCTGTTAATTGAGCAACTTGAACTTCTGAAGAACCTGTATCCTTTTCATGAATTGCTAGTTCTTTTGATTTATTTACCATTTTCTTTTCCTTACTTATTTGTTTGTTTTATTAAATTTTCAATTTTTTCTGCGTAATCAAAGGAGTTGTCTTTAACAAAAAATAGTTTTGGTAAAAATTTCATCACTATCTTTTTTGATAAGACCTTTCTTATTACAAATGAAAATTCTTTTAATTTAGCAACGACTTCTTCAGCGTCTTTTCCACCTAAAGGCATTACAAAAATTTTTGCTGTTTTTAAATCTGGAGACATTCTAACTTCAGTTACAGTTACTTCTTTAGTAGATAGGTTTGGTAGTTTAGCTTCATCTCTGATAAATAACATTCCCAAAGCTTGTTTAATCATTTCGCCAACTCTTAACTGTCTTTGAGTAACTGGTTTTCCTAAATTAGTCATTATATTGTTCTATCTGTTATTGTTGAATTATATGCTTCAATTACGTCATTTTTCTGGAAATCAACAAAATCCTTAAGGGTTATTCCACATTCTAGACCCGCAGAAACTTGCTTGGTTTGATTTTTTTCCCTAAATATTGATCCAATTTTTCCATTAAAAATTATAGCACCATCTCTGATAACTCTTGCATTAGAGTCTTGGGTAATTTCTCCGTCTGTTACTTTTGAACCTGCAACCTTTCCAACTTTTGAAACTTTAAATATTTCTAATATCTCTGCAGTTCCAATAATTTTTTCGTCTACTTCTGGAGTTAATAAGCCAGACATTTTACTTTTTATGAAATCTAAAACTTCATAAATAATGTTAAAACTGGATATAGAAATTTTTTCTTGCTCAGCTCTTTTTTTTGCTTCTTTGCTAGGTTTAACATTAAAGGCTATAATTACAGCTTTTGATGCTTTTGCTAATGTAACATCAGTTTCTGTAACCATACCAATGTCTGATAGAAGTATTTTCGGTTTTACTTCATCGTGTTTAATTTGATTTATTGCATTTTTTATAGCTTCAGAGGAGCCGTGTACGTCTGATTTTATAATAATATTAAGTTCTTCAGATGACGAATCTTTAAATGCTGAGTCCTGTGTTACAAAAGAAAAAGTATTTTTACTATCTTTTACTTCCTGAACTCTCCCATCGGAAAGTGATTTTGCCTCTTTTTCATTTTTTAATACTATAAAGTCATCTCCAGATTTTGCTGCGCCATTAATTCCTAATATTTCAATTGGTGTTGCTGGCTCTGCTGTATCAATTTGTTTTCCTTGATCATTAATTATTGCTCTGACTTTACCCCATTTCAAACCACTAACAAAATAATCTCCTTTATTGAGAGTTCCTGCTGTGATAATTACATTTGCAATTGGTCCTCTACCAATGTCAATTTTGGATTCGAGAACAATTCCTTTTGCAGGTGTATCAAAATCAGTTTTTAAATCTAAAATTTCAGCTTGCAAAATTACACTCTCAACTAGTTTGTCTAGGTTTTGTTTTGTTTTTGTGGATATTTCAACCATTAAGGTATCACCTGATAAATCTTCAGAAATAAGCTCGTGTTCTAAAAGTTGATTTTTAATTTTTTGAGGGTCGGCCTCAGGGAGGTCGCATTTATTGATTGCGACAACAATTGGTACTTTGGCAGCTTTAGCATGTTTTATAGATTCTATAGTTTGAGGTTTTACACCATCATCAGCTGCAACAACAAGAATAACTATGTCTGTCAATTTTGAGCCTCTTGCTCGCATCTCTGTAAATGCCGCATGACCTGGTGTATCGATAAATGTTATTTTATTTTTTTCATGTGATATCTGATATGCTCCGATATGTTGAGTAATACCACCAAATTCCCCTGATACAACATTTGCTTTTCTTAAAACATCTAAAACCGAAGTCTTACCATGATCTACATGGCCCATAACTGTTACTATTGGCGCTCTACTCTTTAAATTTTGAGTTTTAATTTCTTTTATTTTATTTAAAATTTCTTCAGTTTTTTTTTCTTTTACCGGATTATGCCCGAATTCTTTTACTAAATATTCTGCTGTATCTGAGTCTATTGTGTGATTTATAGTAACAGTTACACCCATACTCATTAAATGTTTTATTATACTACTAGATTGTTCAGCCATTCTATTTGCTAGCTCTCTAATTGTAATTACTTCAGGTATATTAATGTCTCTTTTTACAGGCTTAAAATTATCTTTTAAATCGTCCTTATTTAATAGTCTATTTTCTTTTTGTTTAGCTCTTTTCAAAGATGCCAAGCTTCTAGATCTTGTACCAATCTCATCTCCACTCAATGCTCTTGAGACTGTGAGTTTCAACTCTCTTTTTTTACCTCCGAGTTTGCTAGACTTATTTTCTTTTGGGACATTTTCACCTTTCAATCTTCTTGTTGCCCTCTGTTCAGCTAATTTTCTTTTTTCAAAATCTGTTGAAACTGGAGATGACGGTTTAGAAAAAATTGTTTTTTTAGGTGTAAAAATATTATGAGATTTATTTTCTTGGGTCTTTAATCCTCTAGAAAAATTTGGTTTATTTCCAAATCTTGCAGATCTTTTTTCTATTACAACTGTATTCTTAGATTGA
>CACGSX010000012.1 GCA_902575835.1 uncultured Pelagibacteraceae bacterium
TAGACCTAAAACCATGCCTTCTTTTTCTCACTTTTTTACTAGGTTGATATGTACGTTTCATATTAAGGCTTCTTTTTTGTTAAATTTCGGTAGTTATACAATTTAATGTATATAAGTACAGCGATTTTTAATAAATTAAATCAAAATGGAAAATGAAAATAAATTAAAAATTATTCTCGGTATTATATATCTTTCCATAGTTACTGGCTTTTTGTTGCTTTTTTTTAGCTATTTTTCATTTGACGACTTTTCAAGTTTTGAACTTATAAAAAATAATAGAGATAAACTAAATGATATTAAAAACTCCAATCTTTTAATTGCTAGCATATTATTTTTTATTGGAGTGATTATTTGGGTTATGCTTTTAGGATTTGGTTCGCCAGTTTTTTTAGTTGGAGGATTTGTATTTGGAAAATGGATAGGGACAATCCTTATTGTATTTGGTTTATCTATTGGCGCAACGTTTTTATATATTTGTGCAAATTATTTTTTTAAAGATCTAATTAAAAAAAAATTTTCATCAAAGTTTTCTAACCTTACTGAAAAATTTAAAAAAAATGAATTTACTTTTTTTCTTATATATAGATTTGTTGGTGGTATACCTTTTTTTATATCAAACATTTTGCCAACACTATTTAATGTTAAGATTAAAAATTTCTTTTTTGGATCTGTTATTGGAATGACACCTCAGTTATTCGTTGGAGCCTCACTTGGCGCAGGGCTAAATAAAATAATTGAATACAATCAAGAACTTCCTAGTATATTTGATATAATTTTAACTCCAGATATTTATGTGCCAGTAATTGGTATGATAATTCTGGTTTTAATTGGATTTATAATCAGAAAAAAATTCTACAAATAGCTGGTGCCCTCACCCAGAATTGAACTGGAAACTCATCCTTACCATGGATGTGTTATACCATTTAACTATGAGGGCATTTTTTAATTATAATTAGTGTATAAAATTGTTTTTTTCAAATAAATGCCTTAATTTTTTACGAAAATCGGATATATCTAAATTAGGTAAATGATATGGGAATTCACTACGATTATAAATCGACAAGAGGAGCCAAAGCTATGGAGAAGCAGGCTAAAAGAGAAAAAAAGCTTGCTGAGAAAAGAGCAAAGAAAATAGCTAAACAAGGTGACACCAAAACTCCAGAGGATAAAACAATACCAATCGATCAAATAATAACTTTGGATCACCTTACCAATCCAGACAAAAAGTAATCAAGATGGACAGGAAGAAGGATAAAAAAGCTAAACTCGAAGAAGCTTTGCGTAAAAACTTAAGAAAAAGAAAAATTTTTCAAAGAAAAAACAAAAAAAATAAATAAATGTCAGTTCAATCAGATAAGTGGATAATCAAAATGGCAAAAGATCATGCAATGATTTCTCCATTTGAAGATAAACAAATCAGGGAAGGAAAAATTTCATTTGGTGTTTCTTCATACGGGTACGATGCAAGAGTATCTAATGAGTTTAAAATATTTACCAATGTTAACTCCGAAATTGTAGATCCAAAAAATTTTAAACCAACAAATTTTGTAACAAAAGAGTCTGATGAATGTATTATTCCGCCAAATTCTTTTGTTTTAGCAAGAACAGTCGAATATTTTAAAATTCCTAGCGATGTCTTGGTTATTTGTTTAGGTAAGTCCACTTATGCCAGATGTGGAATAATTGTTAACGTAACACCTTTGGAACCAGGATGGGAAGGTCATGTGACTCTTGAATTTTCTAACACAACCCCGTTACCAGCCAAAATATATGCAAATGAGGGTGTGGCGCAATTTATATTTTTAAAAGGGAATGAGAAACCTGATGTTTCATATGCCGATAGAAATGGAAAATATATGGGCCAAAAAGGGGTAACGCTTCCCAAAATTTAAAATGGATAAATTTAAAATTAATGGTCCCTCTAAGATCAGAGGAGATGTATCAATTTCTGGAAGTAAAAATGCTGCTCTACCAATACTCGCTGCAACTTTACTCTTTGATAAAAATGTAACAATTAAAAATCTGCCAAGAGTTAAAGATATTGATACAATGCTTAATTTGCTAAAATCACTAGGAAGAAAAATTACCTTTAAAAATAATAAAAAAATCGCAAAAATCTCAAAAGGAAAAAAAAATAATTTTTTTGCACCTTATTCTCTAGTTAAAACAATGAGAGCAGGAATTTTAGTTCTTGGTCCTTTATTGGCAAAAAATAAAAAAGCAAAAGTAAGTAGTCCGGGTGGTTGCAGTATAGGAGTAAGACCAATAGATATACATTTAAAAGCTATATCAAAGTTAGGTGTTAAAATACAAATTGAAAAAGGATATGTTAATGCAAAAGCTCAAAAAGGATTAGTTGGTTCAGAAATAAGATTTTCAAAAATATCTGTTGGAGCTACTGAAAATTTAATTCTTGCTGCTTGTCTCGCTTATGGGACAACAACAATAAAAAATTGTGCAATAGAACCTGAGATCAAGGATCTGACGAATTTTCTTAAAACAGCTGGTGCCAAAATAAAATGGATTGGTAAAAGAACTTTAAAAATAGAAGGTGTTAAAACATTAAAAAGTATAACTTACTCAATTATGAATGATAGAATTGAAGCAGGTACTTTCTGTGTTGCCGCATGTTTGAATGGTGGAAACTTAAAAATTAAAAACTTTGAGCCAAAAATTATCAATACAGAGATAAATTTACTTAAGAAAATTGGTGCAAAGATAAAAACCACAAAAAATACAATTCAAATTAAGGGACCAAAAAAAATTAAAAGTCTAAATTTTTTAAAAACTGGAGAATATCCAAATTTCCCCACTGATTTGCAAGCTCAAATTATGGTATTGTTAACTAGAGCAAATGGGAAAAGCACAATTGAAGAAAATATATTTGAAAACAGATTTATGCATGTTCCAGAATTAAAAAGATTAGGTGCAAAAATAAATATTAAAGGTAACAAGGCAATTATTGAGGGAACTAATAATCTAGAGGGAGCTGAGTTAATGTCTAGTGATTTAAGGGCATCAGTAGCTTTAGTTTTGGCAGCTTTTATTTCAAGAGGAACATCTATTATAAATAGAGTATATCATTTAGATCGAGGTTATGAAAAAATTGAAAATAAGCTAAAAAAAATTGGAGTAAAAATAAAAAGAATATCTTAGTGAATAATTTTTTAAAGAAAGTAATCGCTCAATCTCCAGATGATTTACAAATTATATCAGCTATATGTGCAGAGTCTAAAGTCAAAATTTCTAATATAAAATATTTGCCATCTACAAAAATTTTTTTACTTTCTGTTTTAAGAATAGATAAGGAAACAGATAGTAGCAAACCTATTAATAGTGTTATAAAATTTGAATTTATTGAAAGTTCCAAGTCTAAAAATATTAAACAATCCAATGCAGATTTAACTTTAGAACTATTTGCAATTGATATTTTTAAAAAAAAAGAAAATTTTGAAATAGTTCTGTTATTTTCAAAAAATGGAATTATAACACTTTCCACAGAAGTTATTGATGTAACGTTAGAAGATCAAAAAATTGAAAATGATAAAAGTAATTAATTGTAAGAAAAAAAATTATAAAAGAGAATTAACATCTTTTTTGGATAAAAGGAGATCTGGAAAAGCAGTAGACACTTCGATAGTTCCAAAAATTTTAAAAGACATCAAAATTAATGGAAGAAAAGCACTTTTAAAGTATGAGAAAAAATTTGGTAAAAATATAGAGATAGTTCCTTCAAAAGATAAAGTAAACAAAGCAATTAATACATTAGAACCTAAGATTAAAAAAAGTATCGATTTAGCCTATAATAGAATTTTTAAGTTTCATTCACTACAAAAACCAAAAAATATTAAGTATGTAGATAATTTTAAAAATAAGCTTGAATATAAGCATGTGCCACTACAGTCTGTAGGTATTTATGTACCAGCTAATTTACCATCTACATTATTAATGAATGCAGTGCCTGCAAAAATTTCTGGTGTAAAAAGAATAGTTTTGGCCAATCCAAAACTTAATGGAAAACTAAATCCTGCTGTTCTTTATGCAGCTAAAAAAGTTGGAATTAATGAAATTTACTCAATGGGTGGTGCCCAAGCTATAGCAAGTTTAGCATATATTCAAAAAGTGAATAAAATTGTTGGGCCTGGAAATATTTATGTTGCAAGAAGCAAACGTGAAGTCTTTGGTGATGTTGGGACAGAAGGAATGGTCGCTGGGCCTAGTGAAATTTGTGTTTTAGCAGATAGTAAAACTGATCTAAATCAAGTTATAACATCTATGATTGGACAAGCAGAACATGATGTAAACTCCCAGTGTATTTTAATTACGAAAGATAAAAAATTAGCAAATAAATTTAATATAGAAATAAAAGAAAGTATCAAAAAAGTTCAAAGGAAAAGTGTTGTTTTAAAAAGTTTGAAAAATAATGGATTACTTGTGTTAGCCCAAAGTGATAAGCAAATAATAGAAGCAATTAATGAAGTTGCTCCAGAGCACTTAGAAATTAATGTGTCTAATTATAAAAAGTATTTAAATCAAATTCATAATGCAGGAAGTATTATGATTGGAAAGTATTCTCCAATGGCTGTCTCAGATTATAATGTTGGTTCAAACCATGTATTACCAACTTTAGGATCTGCAAAATTTTCATCTGGACTAAATCTTAGTGAATTTTATAAAAAAATTAGCCATATAACTCTTACAAAAAAAGGTATTGAGAAATTAGGAGAATCCGCTACACATCTCGCTGAGTATGAAGAATTAGATAATCATGCTCAAAGTATTAAATCTAGAATGAGGAGATAATAATTTGAGTAAACAGGATACGTTGGAGTTTGAAGGTGTGGTAACAGATCTTCTTCCTAATGCTATGTTTAGAGTTAAACTAGACAATGGTCATAATGTTACGGCTCACACGGCAGGAAAACTTAGAAAAAATCGTATTCGTGTTTTACAAGGAGATAGAGTGAAATTGGAAGTTTCTCCATACGATTTATCAAAAGGTCGTATAGTTTTTAGATCTTAGTATGGCTTCGTAGCTCAGTTGGTAGAGCAGAGCCCTGAAAAGGCTTGTGTCGCTGGTTCGAGTCCCGCCGAAGCCACCACTCCCATGTGGTATTAATATCCATCATTATGCTTGCATTCAAAATTAAAATCTAATACCTATCCATCAGCTATTTATAGCTAATTATATAATAACAAAGAAAGAGTAACTAAAGTATGAGTACATTAAAAGGCAAAGTAAAGTGGTTCAACGGTAAGAAGGGCTACGGTTTTATTGAAAGAGAAGACGGAGAAAAAGATTGTTTCGTTCATGCAAGCGCAGTTAGAGAAGCTGGGCTAAGATTTTTGAATGAAAACGATGCTATAGAATTCGAGATTCAAGATGGCGAAAAAGGTCCAAGCGCTGTAAATTTGAAAAAATTAGGTTAATAAAATTTAATTCATCAAAAATATTTGTATAGGAATAGGATATGGTAAAAAACATAGCTATTCCTGTGCAAAACCTTTTCTTGCTTGCATTTAAAAAAAAAAATGCTAATTAAACCGCAATGATTAAGTTCGTTATTATTAACAAAGAAACTCACAGACATCATTTTCATGCTGGCTGCAAGCTAGCTATTTAAATATTTATAAATTTAATTTTATCCACATTTAGTATAAAACAGTAGAAGGAGCACGGGTAGCTCAGTTGGTTAGAGCAGCGGTTTGTGGAACCGAAGGTCGACAGTTCGAATCTGTCCCCGTGTACCAAAAAATGAATAAAGAAAAAAAATTGTCTGCAAATACCCCTTCGGGTTTTGTTGATAGATACGGAAAAGAATTAGCGTTAAAAGAAAATTTAATTGCTAAGATTGAGAAAAATTTTTTAAAATTTGGTTTTTCTAAGCTAGAAACCCCGAGTTTTGAAATATCAGAGAATATAGGAAAATTTTTACCAGATGAAGATAGGCCGAGCTCCGGTGTATTTGGTTTTCAAGAGGAAAATAACAGTTGGATATCATTACGTTATGATTTAACTGCTCCATTAGCAAGATACGTATCTCAAAATTATTTAAATATCTCAAATCCTTTTAAAAGATATCAGATTGGTAATGTATGGCGAAATGAGAAACCCGGTCCTGGTAGATTTAGAGAGTTTACACAAGCTGATTGTGATATTGTTGGATCTAGTAATCCTTTAGCAGATGCTGAGATGTGCAATCTTTTAGCTGACACATTATATTTCTGTGGCTTAGAAAAAAATCAATATCAAATCAAATTAAGTAATAGAAAACTAATTCAAGGACTTATTGAAAATTTAAAAATTTCAGAGAGCAAACAACAACTTACTGTTTTGAGAGCTATAGATAAGCTTGATAGAGTTGGAACTAATGGTGTTAAAGAATTACTTACAACAGGACGTAAAGATAAATCTGGTGATAAAACAATTGGAGCAAACCTTTCTGATAATCAAGCTGAAGAATTAGTCAGTTTTATAAATATGAAATCTTTAGATGAAATTAAATCAGCTATACCAAACAAATTAGTTGAAGATGGTGTTGATGAATTAAATAAAGTATTAGATGGAATAAGTTATTCATCTAATTTTGATCAAATAATTTTTTCTCCTGAAGTTATCAGAGGACTTGAATATTATGATGGCCCAATATTTGAGGCAAATTTAACATTTAAAGTCAAAAATCAAAAAAACCAAGAAGTGGAGTTTGGATCAGTTGGCGGCGGTGGAAGATATAATTCTTTAGTTTCACGGTTTAAAAAAGTAGACCTATCTGCAACAGGTGTATCTATAGGTCTCGATCGTTTGTTGTACGCTTTAGTTCAGTTAAACAAAATTGAGGTAAAAAATAATTCACCAATAATAATATGTGTTTTAGATGAAAAATATCTCTCTAATTATTATGAATTGTTATCACAACTTAGAAATCAAAATATAAGATCTGAGGTTTATCTAGGAGACTCAGGTTTGAAATCTCAATTAAAATATGCTGATAAAAGAAGTTCGCCAGCTGTAATTCTTTGTGGAGATAATGAATTTAAAAATAATAAAATTACTATAAAAAAATTAGTCCCAAATTTAGATGAAATATCTAGAGATTTATCTAGAGAAGAATGGAAAAAATCTGAAAATACTCAAATTACATTTGACAAGGAGAATCTTATTGATGAAATCAAAAAACTTATCTGAAAATATTTTAAAAGTAATTAAATCAAATGGATATAAATATATTGATCTTGATACAGTTATTGATACCAATTTAATATTGGAAAGGTCAGGAGAAAATTTCAAAAGATTTATATTTTCTTTTAATGATCAATTAGGAAATGAAATTTGTTTAAGGCCTGATTTAACAATCGCATCTTGTGTTAGATATTTAAATCAAAACAAGAAAACTAGTGAAAAAATTTTCTATAGTGGTCAAGCATTTAGGAAAGGATTAAATAAAAAAGATTCTGTTATCAGAAATCAAATTGGCTTTGAAATATTGGGATCTTTTACTGAAAAAAAAGATGATAAAAGAATAATAGAAACTTCACTTAAAGCATTATCAAAAATTAAATATAAAAGCGGAAATTTAGTAATAGGTAACATAGAAATTTTTAGGCTTTTGTTAGATAAATTGGATTGTCCAGCAAGATGGAAATTGAGATTACAACGTCATTTCTGGAGAGAAAAATATTTTAATGATTTGTTAAAAAGATTGGAGACCAACTCTGATATCGACCCTACAATTGTCGAAATAGATAAAAAAAAATATTCTAAAATGATTAATGGAAATCAAAAAAAAGAAGTTGCTGGAAGATCAATAGAAGAAATATTATTAAGATTTGACAGCAAAATTAAAGACCCAAGAAGAACAAAAAAAGGTAGTAATGTTGTAAAAATTTTAAAAGAGTACTTAAAAATTAAATGTCCTATTAATCAAGCATCTAAAAAATTAAATTTATTTTTTAAAAAAAATAAAATTAATCTTAGAGTTCAAGATGATTATTTTCCAATAACTAAAAATAAAATTAATAAATTAAATGTTAGATTTAATTCTTCTTTTGGAAGGCATCTCGAATATTACACTGGTTTGGTATTTAAGATCGATATTAAATCTAAGTCTGAGAAGTTAAATATTAGAGGTGGTAGATACGATTCTTTAATTAAAGATCTTGGCTTTAAAAAAAATATACCAGCTGTTGGAGCTGCTATAAATTTAGAAAAAATATGATAATTTGGTTAGCTTCATATCCTAAAAGTGGAAATACTTGGTTGAGATCTTTAATAGCAAATTACTATTTTTCAGGAACAGGTGATTTTAATTTTGAACTTTTAGAAAAAATAGACTCTTTTCCAAGCAATAAATATTTTAGAAAGTATTTAGATAAATTCGCCCAGCCTCACGATACTTCAAAGTATTGGATAAAGGAGCAAGAAAAAATTAATCAATCCAAAGGTTTGAAATTTTTTAAAACCCATAATGCACTTTGTAAAATAGATGGTAATCAATTTACTAATAAAGAAAATACAGTAGGTGTTATTTATATAGTTAGAGATCCAAGAAACGTAATCTCTTCATTATCAAACCATTATCAAATTTCTGTTGATGAAGCCTTTCAATTTATGACAGATGAAAAAAGAGGAATTGTCTCTAAAGAAAAAGAGAGATTTTTAGGATTTCAAGCACTTTTTTCATGGAAGTTAAATCAGAAATCATGGGTAGATAATAAACTATATCCAGTTTTAACTGTAAGGTATGAAGATCTACAAAATGATGCACTAAATACTTTTAAACAAGTTGTTAACTTTATTCAAAAACTTTCTAAATCAGATGAAAAATTTAATAAAGAAAAAGCATTAAAATGTATAAGAAATTGCAATTTTAACAATTTGAAAAAACTAGAGGATGAAAAAGGTTTTGCAGAAGCAATTACAAAAAAAGGTTCTGACGAAAAAATAAAATTTTTCAATTTAGGAAAAGATAATGATTATAGGAAATTACTTAATGAGAATTTAATAAATAAAATGAACAATTTATTTCAGGAAGAATTAGTAAAATATAAATATGAGTAACAACATCATTAAAATTGGAATTCCAAGCAAAGGTCGATTACGATCTGGAGTTTTAAAAATTTTCAAAAAGAAGAAACTAAAAATTCGTTCTGAAAGAGGTGAGCGAGATTTATTTGGATTTATTAGAGGAAAAAAAAATATTATTATCAATTATCTGCATGCTAGAGAAATAATAGAACGTCTTGCAGATGGATCTCTAGATATTGGTTTTTCTGGATATGATTTATTAATGGAGAGTGAAATTAATGTCCAAAGAAAAGTAATTGTTAAAAAAAGATATAATTTTGGCAAAGCCACGCTGGTAGTTGCAATTCCTGATGATTGGATAGATGTACAGACAATGCCTGACCTTGAAGAGATAGCATTTGAATTTAAAGATAAAAAAAGAAATAGATTGCGTATAGCAACAAAATACCCAAAATTAACTACAGAGTTTATGTTTTCGAGAGGTGTTACACAATTTAAGTTAGTTAAAAGTCTTGGAGCAACAGAGATATACCCATTTACTGGATCATCAGAAATTATAACAGATATAACTTCAACAGGAGCAACTTTGAAAGCTAATAAATTAAGGATATTAAAAGATGGAATAATCCTTAATTCTCAAGCTTGCTTGATGACATCAAAAAAAAGTAGAAGTTCAAAAATTGTTAAAAATATTTTAAATAAACTTTAAATATCATCAGGGAGGTGTATCATACGAATCATGGATACGATTTTAATAATAATTTTGGCTTTAATACTAATAGCAACTTCAGCTATTCTTTATTTAAATATTAAATCAAATATTAAAAAAGAAGATGAAAATCAAGAGTCTGAAGAGATTGCAAATCTAAATGCTGAAATAGTTAAATTAAAAGATAGTTTAAATACTACTATTAATACTTCTTTAAGTTCGATGTCTTCATCTTTTAATAATCTTTCAACTGGTGTTACAAAAGATATGACAGCAGCTCTTACAAAAGTCGATGAGAAAGTTGCAGCTTTTAATTCTCAAGTTGAAAATTTAAACGAAAGTCAAAAGGGTATTAATAAAATTTTAGCTGGAGTTAAAAAGTATGGAACTTTAGCTGAATTTAGCTTGGGATCACTTATTAAAGACCTGCTACCTTCATCTCAGTATTTTTCTAACGTTAAAATGAAAGAAGAAACAGGTGAAAATGTTGAATTTGCAATTAAACTTCAAGAGGGTGTGTTAGTCCCTGTAGATAGCCACTTTCCTGTTGAAAGATTTAAAGCTATTCAAGATGCTCATCAAGAAGACGATAAAAAAGCTATAGCAGATGCAAGAACTAAACTTGCAAAAGTTTTTAAAGAAAAAGCTAAAAGTGTAAATGAAAAATATATTGTACCGCCTAAAACTACTGATTTTGCAATTGTGTATGCACCAACAGAGAGTTTGTTTTTAGAGCTAGCCAATTATCAAGACCCTACTACTAAAGAATTATTGACCCAGGAATTAATGAAAAAATATAAAGTAACTATTATGGGACCAAATAATTTATCTGGATATTTACAGTCATTACATATGGGTTTTCAAACATTAAAAGTTCAAAAACATGCAACTGAAATCTATGATCATTTAAAAACAATAAGTACAAGATTTACAAAACATTTTGATGGAATTATTAATCTTAGAAAAAAACTAGAAGAAGCTATGACAGCGGTTGATAAATTTGGAACTGATGCAAGATCTATTAAAAGAACACTAGAAAATATAAAAGATCCAGAGCAAATTGAAAAAGCTATTGAAACCGAATATGTAGAAAAATTTGAAGATATTCCAAGACAGGCAAAAAATTAAATTAATCTTTACAAACACTTGAATGAAGTGGAACAATAAATTTAACTATCCAAAATCATCAAGATCAATTGAAGATGGATATAGAAAATATTTACTAGGAGAAAATAAATTACCAAGCGTTACCACAATTTTAAGTGCCACCAAATCAGATGAAGAAAAAGCAGCTTTAGCTAACTGGAAAGAAAGAGTAGGAGTTAAAGAAGCAAATAGAATTAAAACAGAAGCATCATCAAGGGGTACATCAATGCATTCTTATATTGAAGATTACTTAAGAGGAAGAATTAATGAAAGTTTTTTTGAAAGTAATGAACAATATAAAAATATGGCTAAAGAAATAATAAAAAAAGGAATTACTGGACGTCTTGATGAAGTATATGGGATGGAAGAAACCTTATATTATCCAGAACAATATGCTGGGACAGCTGATATGATAGCTTTGTATGAGGGCAGGGATGTAATAGTTGACTTCAAACAGGCCAATAAGCCAAAAAAATCAGATTATATTCAGGATTATTTTTTACAACTTGGCGCTTATACTTTAGCGCATGATGTTGTCCATGGAACTAAAATGAAAGCAGGAATAATTTTACTTTGTACTAAAGATATTTTATTTCAGGAATTTAAAATTCAAGGAGCCGAGTTAGAAATGTATCAAAATTTATTCTTAGGAAGAGTTAAAAAATTTTATGAGATGAATAATATATCTTGACTTTATTTAACCTATCCATAAAAGAGACATTAACACCTGAGCTAATCGTTTATATGCTAATGGTTAAGTCTTTAATAAGCTTTCCAAAAACCCATTAAATATTAGCCAATTTGATAGTAATATTATGAATTTAGCAATCTGGGATATAGAAAGTTCATCTGCCTCTACAGACTTCGGGAGCATCATAGAAATCGGTGGAATTTTAGTTGATGAAAATTTTAAAGAAAAAGACAGATTTAATTTAAGATGCCGTTTGCCTGAAGGCGAGGTCTTTCAAGCGATGGCATTAATTGTAAACAAGACATCAATAAAACAATTAACCCAAACAAATCTTTCGCATTACCAATTGTTAGCTGAGGTAGAGAAAATTTTTAAAAGATGGTCACCCTCTATTTTTCTGGGATGGAGTAATATTGGGTTTGACGACGAAATGATAAGAAAAGAGTTTTTTAAAGGGATTAGATATCCATATCTTACAAATGCCGCTCCAAATAAAAGACACGATGGTATTAATATTGCTCGTGCAGCTTATGCGATAGATCCATCAATTTTAGAAGTAGAATTTAATGAAAAAAATAACGCAGTATTTAAACTAGAATCATTAGCAAGAATGCAGGGCATAGATTCAACCGATGCTCATAGCGCTTTAAGTGATAGTATTATGACTGCCAAAGTCTTAAATATTGTCAAAAAAAAACAACCGAGCACTTGGGAGTCTTTCTTTAAAACTGCAAATAAATCTGACACTGAAACCATTATAAAGAAAGGGGAAATTATTACCTTAAATGAGTATTATTATGGTAAATCTAGACTTCATCTTGTTGCACCTCTTCATCAAAAATATTGTATGCATCCAATATATGCCGGCTGGTATTATGCATTCGACTTAAGGATTGATGTAGAGCCTCTATTAAATTTATCGATAAATGAGCTAAAAGTTGAAATGAAAAAGTCTCCTAAATTTTTAAGAACTATTAGATCTAACAAGGCTCCGATTATTGTAGATGCTAAATACGGTATGCAAGCAGAACCTTACAATGTGATGGATAAATCGTTAATTAATAAAAGAGCGGATATAATTAAAAATAACGAAAAATTTTCTCAAAATATACTTCATGCATTAAGAGAAGTAGCTGAAGAGAAAGAACAATCTAAAACACAAGAAGATATATATGCTGAAGAGAGCATTTATACTAAATTTACATCAAACAAAGATACTGCCTTATTTCCTGCTTGGCATGCAGCATCATGGAAAGATAAACTTAAATTACTAGATAAATTTGATGATGATCGTTTAGTGGGATTTGGAAAAAAAATTATTTTTCAAGAGGCTCCCGAAGTTCTTCCAGAGAGCATGCTTAAAACAATAAAACGAGAAATCGCAAAGCGAATTTTGAGTGAAAAAAAAGAAAAATGGTGGACAATTCCTACGCTCTATACAGAAATTGATACACTAAGAGAAAAATATACTAATGAGAATGATAATGAAAAACTCGCATTACTAGATGAATTTAATGAATATGCAATGTCAATACAGAAAAAGTATGAAAATGTTTAATGTGGATAATTTAAACATTTCTCTTTTAACTATTGATAAAAAAATTTTTATTTATATATAAAGCTGATGGCTACATTAAAAGTAACAGACGAAAAATTCGAAGAACAAGTTTTAAAAAACGAAAAACCAGTTTTAGTAGATTTTTGGGCCGAATGGTGTGGACCTTGTAAAATGGTTGGACCAATTTTAGAGGAAATTTCAGAGGAGATGGCGAGCGATATAGTCATTGCAAAACATGACATAGATTCAGAGCCTAACATGCCTACTAAGTACGGTGTTCGTGGAATTCCTACAATGCTTTTATTTAAAGGTGGTGAATTAAAAGCTACTAAAGTTGGGGCTACACCAAAAAGCGATATAGTAGCTTTTATAAAAGAAAATATTTAATTTAAATTAAGTAGCTCTCCAGCAAGATATAGAGACCCAGTAATCATTATCAAATCACCTTTCTCTGGATTTAGAGAATTAAGAGCCTCTTCAATAGAATTTTTGTAACTAACATTTGGATATTTATTTAATTTTTCCTTTAAATCTATTCCTTTCATAGCATTCGGTTGGTTAGGAATATCAATTGTTGTTATGGAAGATATATCATTAAAGTGGCTTACATATTCTTCATGATCTTTGTTATACATCATTCCAAGAATTAAATGCTTTTTACAATTAAGAGTGTTTAAATATTCATTAAGAGCTTTTGCACCTAAAGGATTATGTGAGCCATCTAAATATAATCTATTATCCTTACAAATATTTTTAAGTTTTCCAGATTTAATTTCTTGAAGTCTTGCAATACTTTTTATCCTAGTAATACCTTCTTTAATATTTTCATCTTTTACACCTAGTTGTAAATTTCTTACTGTAGCAATAGCTGTCGCACAATTATCAATTTGAAAATTACCCAATAGATTTGGTTTTGGTAATTTTAAACCACCATATTCATCTTCATAATAAATAAAACCATCCTCATTAAATGAATAATTAAAATCATCTTTATAAACAATTTTTTTTGATTGATTACTATTAATTGTTTTTTTTATTAAATTTAAGGTTTCATCTGAGCTTTGTTTGCTAACTACAATAGTAGAATTTAGAAGGGATGAGGTTTTTTCATAAACTATTTTTTCAATATTTTGCTCATTTTTCGGTAACCAATCTAAATGATCTAAACCTATTGAAGTAACAATACTAGATAAATTATTATCAATAATATTTGTTGCATCAAATTTATGAAAAAGCCCACTTTCTATAATATTTATTTTGTCTTTGAATTTACTTGCATGATAAAAAAACGCTGCAGTTAATATTTCAAAATAAGTTATTGGTTCACCATTATTAACATTTTCAACTTCTATTAATAAATCAGATAAGTTATTGTCAGATATTTCAATATCGTTAAAAATAAATCTCTCATTAATTTTTTGAATATGTGGGCTAGTATAAATATTACAGAATATATTAGCAGTTTTTAAAATTGATCTTACTGCCTGTATAGTTGAATATTTACCGTTCGTGCCAACTACAGATATATATTTTAATTTATTCTGTGGATTACCCAATTTTTTACAAAGAATTTTAACTCTATCTAGACTTAGGTCAATTTCTTTAGGATGCAGCTTTTGCAAGCGGTTCAATATTGTCTGAAGTTTCATTTATTTGCTTTTCATTTACCGCGTTATCTTTTTTTAACAATATTGATAATAGTAAGCTTATTTCGGTTTTTAAATCTTTTCGTTCAACGATTCTGTCTACAAATCCATGCTTTTCGACAAACTCAGATGTTTGAAAGTCTGAACTAAGTTCTTCTTTTACAGTTGCCTGTATAACTCTTTTTCCCGCAAAGGCTATTAAACAACCAGGTTCCGCAAAGTGAATATCTCCTAACATCGCAAAAGATGCAGTAATTCCACCAGCCGTTGGATCTGTAAAACAAACTAAATAAGGAAGATTATTTTTTTTTAGCTCATTAATAGCAAGGGTAGTTCTTGTCATATTTGCAAGTGCAATTGGAGACTCAAACATTCTTTGTCCTCCACCACAAGGAAAGAAAACAAAAGGTGTTTGATTGTCAATAGCGTGTTGAACACCATAAATAATTGCTTCACCCTCAGCCGCACCAACAGAGCCACCAATAAACTCGAAATTAATAGCTCCTGCTGTGACCTCGATACCATTTATTCTGCCTTTAGCAATCATCACAGCTGAATTTTGATTAGTTTTCTTTCGTGCAGATTTTAATCTATCTTTATAAGATTTGGTATCTACCCATCCTAGAGGATCTTCTGCAGGAATTGGTGTATCAAGTATTTCGTAAGCATTTCTTCCAAAAATAATATCAAATCTTTGTCGACAATTAATTCTATGATGTTTTCCACAGGAATTACAAACCCATAAATTTTCTTCAAGATCTTTTTTTAATATCGGGCCTGTGCAACAACTAGTCCAGTCTGAATTTGCAATATCCTCTTTTGATGGTCTTTTTTTTAATACTTTTTTAATTTTTTCACCAAAACTTAAAGCTTTTGTAATCCAGTTCATACAATTTTATATTTTAATTTTTTTACTAGCTTACTTACATTTGTGACAGGATTTTGTCTATGCTTTAAACTCTTGCTAATTTCCTTGCAAATAGCACTTCCAACAACTAATCCATCTGCAGATTTTAGTTTACCAATTGTTTTTTCTGTGATTCCAAAACCAATAACTACCTTTTTTTTTGGATTGATTTTTTTTATTTTGAAGTAATTCTTTATTATTTCTTTAGGTGATACTTTTAGCTTACCACCAGTTGTACTCAACATTGAAATAAAATAACTCATCGGATGAGAGTCTTTTAAAATTTTTTTTAGCCTAATTTTTGTTGTTGTTGGTGATAAAAGCTGAATAAAATAGATTGATTTTTTTTTACATTTTTTTGCGAAATTCTTATTTTCTGGCCAAGGTAAATCTACAACTATCAATCCATTAACACCAGATAACTTACATTTATTTAGGAATTTATTTTCACCATATTGAAAGATCATATTATAATAACCCATTAAGATAATAGGTTTATTCTTTTCAAACTTTTTAAAGTCTTTTACAATTTTGAAAATATCATTTACTTTAATTCCATTTTTGATTGCTCTATACGCACTTGTTTGAATTTGACTTCCATCTGCCACAGGGGTATTGTGGGGCACCCCTACTTCTAAAATATCAGCATTTTTAGAAATTGATTTTAATATGTTTAAAGATTGTTTTTTTGAGTTATCACCGGCAACAGTATAAGTTAGTAGAGCGGGTCTATTTTCTTGTTTTGCTTTTATAAATGCTGCACTAATTGGATTTAACATATTTTTTTCCTAATCGTTTCTCTAAAATTCCCCGATCCTTGTAAGCATCACCACAACTATTAACTACCACGATCGTATCTTTGCTCAATTTTTTAGACTCTGCTATTGCAACAGCGAATGCATGGCTGGGTTCAAGAGATGGTTTTAATTTTTCAAATCTTGTAACAAGTTTGTAAGCTTCTAATGCTTGTTCGTCACTAGCAGCAGTATATCTAGCTCTCTTTGCGTCTTTTAAAAAACAATGAAGCGGTGAGATTCCAGGGTAATCCAAACCTGCAGATATAGACTCTGTCTCTTCTATTTGTCCATCTGAGTTTTGATTAACATACTGGGCTGCACCATGTAGAATTCCAATTTTTGAACCATAAGTTAAAGGTGCTGCATGCTTTTTACTTTTTGCAGGCCCCCCAGCTTCCACACCAATAAATTCACACTGCTTTTTATCATAATCCATAAACTCATTCCAAAAACCAAAACTTGAACTTCCACCACCCACACAATTGTAAAGTTTAAGTTTTTTTGGAATTGATCCAAACTCATCAATTAATTGAACTTTAAGTTCTCTAGAAATTTGACTAGTGCTCCAACCACAAATACGTACAAATACAGCTGGGCCTACCGTACTGCCCACACACATCGCACTTGTATCACAATTAGCAACCCAGAACCTCATACACTCTGAAACAGCATCCACAAGTGTTTGACTTCCTGAATAAACCGGAACTACCTCAGCGCCATTTTTTTTCATCGCTTTTACATTTGGTTGTTGTCTCGCAATATCTTTTGCGCCCATGAAAATTTTACATTTAAGTCCAAACTTTTTTGCTGCCATACTCAACATTTTACCTGC
>CACGSX010000013.1 GCA_902575835.1 uncultured Pelagibacteraceae bacterium
GTTAAATTTTCATAGAAATCTGAGCTCATTTAAGGATTATTCTTGATGATTAAAATTTACACAGATGGTTCATGCATTGGAAATCCGGGAAATGGTGGTTGGGCTGCAATTATTATTGAAAATGGAAAGAAAACTCGAATTAAAGGAAGCAAAAAAGATACAACAAATAATCAAATGGAATTACTTGCCCCCATTAAAGCTTTAAAAAAAATTCCAAAAGGTAGAAAAGTTCAAATATTTACAGATTCTAAATATGTAAAATCTGGGATAACTGAATGGATACATAATTGGAAAAAAAATGGTTGGAAAACAGCAAATAAAAAAAAAGTTAAGAATAAAGAACTTTGGACCGAATTAGATAATCTTTCAAATACATTTGAGATTAAATGGAGCTGGGTAAAGGCACATTCAACAGATAAAATTAATAATGAAGTAGACTTATTGGCAAGGTCCTCTGTCGCAATATAGGTGCACCCGGCAACATAACGCCCCTTAAATAATTTATTATTTTTCTCTATCAATAATAATAATTATTTTTTAAAAGACTATGTACCTACCATGTACTGACTATGTACCATACTTTCAAAACTCAAAATTTACTTTTTTTAAAATATTCTTTTATGTCTTTTTGAAACAATAGATAAATACAAGAAATCTGTAATAAAGTATTTAAAATTAAAATAGATCTTACTGTCAATTCATTAAATCCTATTTCTGGTATAGGTCCATAAGGAGCAGCAAAACTTACATTTATTGCGTGGATTAAATCTAACAAACCAATCACATTCCAAAACAGCAAAAGACCCCATAGTATAGTGCTTGGTTTTTTTATAATGTGGTAAACTAAGAAAAAAGCAGTTATCCCAATAAAAAAGTCGCCCACAAAAGGAACTATCCATTCAGATGGCGCCGAACGCTCATTTTCAGTAAAGATCCAAAACAAAAACAAACCTGACCCAACTGCTCTGAATGACATCCATCCAGTTACAAAAATAATCCAATGTAATTTCACTTGAATTACATATCAGAAAAAAATCTCAATTACAAAGTCGTCACAAAAAAATGTTAGTTTAACAATGTAACCTGGTAAGTACCTATTCAAAAAGTGTTATATTCTGTTATAAGTTGAATTGGGACAGACAACAGAACTGCCATACTAATTATAATAAATCTAAAACACCCTCTGCTGAAGATAAACCACATTGCTTAGTCTCTTTCTCAACTTGAACATTAATCACTTCTAATTTCTCAATAACCATTGCATAACGATTTGAACGAATACCCATTCCTTTTGAATTTCTATCTACTTCAGCACCGATGGCTTTTGTAAATAATAGATACGGATCTGATAACATTGTAATTTTACCAGCTGAATTGTTTGCTTCTCCCCAAGCATTCATAACAAAAGGATCATTAACAGATAAACAAAATATATTCTCAATTCCTTTAGCTTTTATTTTACCGGCATTAGCAACATATCCGGGAAGATGGAGTTTTGAACAAGTTGAGGTAAAGGCGCCAGGCAGCCCAAATAAAACAACTTTACCATTTCCTAAGATATCTCTAATTTTGCTAGTTTGTGGTTCACCATCTAATAGATGAAAAATTTCTATGTCTGGAATTTGATCTTTTATTTTTAATTTCATATTGAGTTTATTACGTATTCTTTAACTTTATTTAAATCATTTGAGATAACCTCAAATTTTTCTTCTCTATCATAAACATATTTAAGACTATCTGGTAATTCCTCAGTTTTTGAGATTGCATCTTCTATTGCTTTAGGGAACTTACATGGGTGTGCTGTAGATAAAACAACACAATTTTCTTCTAGTCCAAGTTTTTTTGCAGCACCAATTCCAACTGCAGTATGTGGATCCACTACAACTTTATATTCTTCATTTATATCTTTTATCATTTGGATAGTTTCGTTTTCATCTAACATTTCAGATGTAAAATTCTTTTTTATTTCATCTAAATCACTATTATCGATTTGATAAGTATTATTTTTTATTTTACCCATTATATCTTTTGTAACCTCTGAATTACAGTCTTTTACATCGTATAAAAGTCTCTCAAAGTTACTTGCTATCTGGATATCCATGCTAGGAGTATTTGTTTCCTCAACTTTCTTTTGAGTATAATCCCCGCCAGAAATTGCTCTATGAAGGATGTCATTTTTGTTAGTAGCTACAATAAGTTTATCAATTGGAAGACCAAGTTTTTTTGCTAGATAACCAGCATAAATATCTCCAAAATTTCCAGTCGGAACAGAAAAAGACAGTGGCTGCCCCTTACCTATTTTAAAATATGCATAAAAATAATAAACAGCTTGAGCAACAATTCTTGCCCAATTAATCGAATTAACACCCGACATATTAATAGAGTTTGAGAATTTTTCATCATTAAACATTGCTTTAACTAGATTTTGACAGTCATCAAAGTTTCCCTCAATAGCAATATTATATACATTTTTTTCTTCATGGATTGTCATCAGTCTTCTTTGCACTGGTGAAATTCTGTTATTTGGATGTAATACAAAAACATTTAAATTCTTTTTGCCTTTTAAAGCATCAATAGCAGCTGCACCTGTATCTCCTGAAGTTGCTACAATAATATTAATTTTTTCTTGCTCATTTCCTAAATGATATTGATAAAAATTTCCTATCAATTGCATTGCAATATCTTTAAAAGCAAGTGTTGGGCCATGATAGAGCTCTAAAATTTTTAAATTTCCTAAATTAGAGATTTTTACAGTATCCTCTGCTCTAAAATTTGAATAAGATTTTAATACTATAGAAATTAACTCTTCTTTAGTCATAAAATCACCAATAAACGGAAAAATTATTTCTGCTGCTAATTCATTGTAATTAAGACTACTTAGTTTTTTTAATTCATCTTTACTAAATGGTTTGATTGATTTTGGTACAAAAAGACCTCCATCATCAGCTAAACCTTTAAGAAATACGTTTTTAAATGAAAAATGATCTGAATTATTTCTAGTGCTTATATATTCCATCAGTAATTTTTTTTTCTAAAATATAAATATATTAAAAAAATGGAAACAGCTAATGAAAACCATGTAAGAGCATACTTTAAGTGGTTGTTTGAAATATTGGCTCCTATTTGTTTTGACTTAGGATAAATTCCTTCCTGCTTGCTAATATTATTGATAATAAATGGAGAAAATTCTTTGCCTGTATAAGTCAATAAGTCTTCATCTTTAAGGGTGAACCAGTAATTCTTATTAACGTCATTATCCGGCTTAAAATAATTAAATTTGCTTTTTAATTTTAAAACTCCCTCGAATTTACTTTCATTTGAAACATACTTTTTAGATTTAAGGTCTCTTGGAACCCAACCCCGATTTATTAAATAGCTTTTATTGTTAATACTAACTGGATTTACGATATCAAATCCTGGCTCTCCTTTTTCATTTAAGGAATATAAATAAATTATTTTTGAATTATCTAATATTCCTTCAAATTTGATTTTTTTAAAGTTTATTGGATTGCTTCCATTAAAATCTACTGGATCACTTTTTAAAGATTGGTCAATTGAATTTATTAAATCAAGCTTCCAGTTTAGTCTTATAATTTGCCAAGTACCTAATGCCAAAAAAACTAAAATAAAAAAGTATACAAAGATTGAAAAAGATAGCTTATTTTTCAAGAACTATTAACTTCCCCAAATGTAAATAGCTGCAAATAAGAACAACCAGACAACGTCAACAAAGTGCCAGTACCAAGCAGCTGCTTCGAAACCAAAGTGATGTTCCTTAGTAAAATGTCCTAATTTACCTCTCCATAAGCAAACCGCTAGGAAAATAGTCCCCACTAAAACATGGAAACCATGAAACCCTGTGGCCATATAGAATGTAGCTCCATAAATATGACCTGAAAAACTAAACGTAGCGTGTTGATATTCATATATTTGCAATAGCGTAAAGAATGCTCCTAAAATAACTGTACAGATTAGACCATTTATAAATCCTTTTCTGTCGTCTTCTAATAAAGAATGGTGTGCCCAAGTTACTGTTGTGCCAGATAAAAGCAGGACAAGAGTATTTATAAGTGGGATATCCCATGGATCAAAAGTTTCAATGTCTTTTGGTGGCCATACATTTCCCATGAATTCATTTGGAAATAAACTTGCATCAAAGTATGCCCAAAACCACGCAACAAAAAACATTACTTCAGAAGCAATAAACAATGTCATTCCATATCTGTGATGAATTTGAACGACTGGTGTGTGATGACCTTTGTGCTCAGCTTCAATTACAACATCTCTGAACCACATAAAGGCACAATAAATTATAAGTAAAAAACCTAAAACCATTGCCCACATAACTTTACTGTGAAAATAATAAACAGATCCAACAGCTGTAACTAGTGTTGCTATAGATGTAGCTAAAGGCCAAGGACTAGGGTCAACTAAATGATAATCATGTTTTTGACCTGATGCAGACATTTATTTTAACTCTCTTTTTTTTCGTTTTTATAATATTCAGATGAGAAAAAAGTATATGACATAGTAACATCTTCAACTCTAGATGTTTTTGGATCATTTACTAATTCTGGATCTAGGTAAAAAACTAGGGTGTAACTTGCCTTTTCCCCCGGATCTAATGTTTGTTTTTCAAAGCAAAAACAGCCTAATTTATTAAAATATGCTCCAAATGATGATGGAGAAACATTATATGTAGCTACAGCAGATGAAATTTCATCTCCCGTGTTTTCCACTTCAAATTTAATTCTGTATACCTTGCCTGGCTGAACATCCATTGTTTTTTGATCAACATCAAAATTCCAATCAAGAGCACTGTTAACGTTGGTATCTAATCTTACATTTATTTTTTTATCTAAAACTATATTAGGAGCCTCTTTGGATATTTGTGTTGTTCCGCCAAAGCCAGTTACTCTGCAAAATAAATCATACAAAGGCACAGCTGCAAAAGATAATCCCAACATAAAGACAAAAATTCCTGCTAGAATTAGTGGAGTTAAAGTATTTTTTTTAATCATAGAGGTCTTTCAAATACTCCAATATTAAATAGTGTGAAAATGAATAAGAAAACTATAAATGCAACCAAACCAACTGCTGTCCATAAATTTTTCTTTTTTAATTTTTGATCTTTGACTATCATAAAACTTTATCCACTAAGAAAAAAACAAATATTAAAAATAAGTAAATAATTGAATAGCTGAAAATATGTCTAGCTTTCTTTATATTAAATTTTCCAACTTTATAGTTATAAAGCTGGAAACAAATTAAATTATAATAAAATGTAAGTAGCAAGCTAAGTATCAAGAATACTTCACCGACAAATCCAATGTAATACGGGAAAACAATTGTTGGTATCATTAGCAAAGAATAAATTAGAATGTTCTTTTTAGTATCCTGAATTCCATTAGTTACTGGGAGCATTGGAATGCCTGCTTTTTTATAATCATCAGCTTTGTACAAGCTTAATGCCCAAAAGTGTGATGGTGTCCAAAAGAAAATTATTAAGAAAAAAGCAATCGATTCCAACGAAATAGAATTTGTTGCTATTGCCCATCCAATTACTGGTGGTAAAGCTCCTGAAGCTCCGCCTATAACAATATTTTGTGGAGTTTTTCTTTTTAACCAAATTGTATAAACAAATACGTAAAATAATATCGTAAATAATAATAGAAACGCTGATAAAGCATTAGTAACAAAGTATAAGCTTATAACTGAAACAATTGACAGAGATGTTCCAAAATATAATGCTTGGTTTCTGTTCAGCTTTCCTCTTGGAATTGGACGTAAGCAAGTTCTAGACATTAATTTATCTAAGTCAGCTTCATACCACATGTTAAGTGCTCCTGCTGCTCCAGCACCAAAGGCTACAATTAATATCCCAAGCACTGATTGTTGAAACGAAACTGAAGTAGGAGCTGTTAATAGACCAACTGCACAAGTAAAGATAACTAGAGACATTACCCTTGGTTTCATTAACTTTAATAATTCAGTAATAATACCTAGTTCGTAATATGGTTTTTTTACTTTAGAATACGTCGTAGCCATTTTAATTTTTATATCTTAAGACGTTACTAACTACTAGATTTTTCAGTGCCTTCATAATCTTCAAACTTTGGTAATTCATCAAAAGTATGAAAATTTGGTGGTGATGGAACTGTCCACTCTAATGTTGTGGCCCCTTCTCCCCATGGGTTTTGTGCTGCTTTTTTCTTTTTTGCAAAAGCATAGATTAAATTAGCGAAAAATACCACTAAGCCAACTACAGAAATATATGAACCGATTGAAGAGATATAATTCCAATCAGCAAATGCATCTGGATAATCAGCGTATCTTCTCGGCATTCCAGCCAGTCCTAAGAAATGTTGTGGAAAGAAAACTAAATTTACACCTATGAAAGTTAACCAAAAATGAAGTTGACCCATCCACTCAGAATATTCATACCCTGACATTTTACCAAACCAATAATAGAAGCCTGCAAATATTGCAAAAACAGCTCCCAAAGATAATACATAGTGAAAGTGAGCTACAACATAATAAGTATCATGCAATGCAGTATCTACTCCAGCGTTTGCTAGAACAACACCAGTTACACCTCCAACTGTAAATAAAAATATAAATCCTAAAGCCCAAACCATTGGGGTTTTAAATGATATAGATCCTCCCCACATTGTAGCTATCCATGAAAATATTTTAATTCCTGTTGGAACAGCGATGATCATTGTTGCAGCTAAGAAATACGCTTTAGTATCAGTATCTAAACCAACTGTGTACATGTGGTGAGCCCAAACAACAAAACCTACAATTCCAATTGCTACCATCGCGTAAGCCATTCCTAAATATCCAAAAACTGGCTTCTTTGAAAAAGTAGATACGATATGGCTGATCATTCCAAATCCTGGTAAGATTAGAATGTAAACTTCTGGATGACCAAAAAACCAAAATAAATGCTGGAATAATGTTGGGTCACCACCTGTTTGTGCATCAAAAAATGCTGTACCGAAATTTCTATCTGTTAGAAGCATAGTAATTGCTCCTGCTAATACTGGTAACGAAAGTAATAATAAAAAAGCTGTAACTAATATTGACCATGCAAATAATGGCATCTTATGCAAAGTCATTCCAGGCGTTCTCATATTTAAAATAGTTGTAATAAAATTTACTGCTCCTAAAATTGAAGAAGCTCCTGCAACGTGTAAACTTAAAATTGCTAAATCCATTGCTGGACCTGGTTGGCCTGCAGTAGAAGATAGAGGTGGATAAATCGTCCAGCCACCACCGACACCTTGTGCACCTGGAGGTCCATCTACAAAAATTGATGAAAGTAATAAAATAAATGCAACAGGCAATAACCAAAAAGAAATATTATTCATTCTTGGAAATGCCATATCTGGCGCTCCAATCATTATCGGCACGAACCAGTTTCCAAAGCCACCAATCATTGCTGGCATCACCATAAAGAAAATCATTATTAATCCATGACCTGTAACCAAAACATTATAAAGATGGTAGTTACCACCTAAAACATCATCACCAGGATGCATTAATTCCATTCTCATCAAAACTGAGAAAGCTGTTCCAATAACTCCTGCAATAATTGCAAAAATTAAATACATTGTTCCAATATCTTTGTGATTTGTAGAATATGCCCATCTCTTCCAACCTGTTGGAGTATGATGATCGTGAATATGTGCTGCTTCTGAACTCATTTTTATTTACTCGCTACTAGTTTTTTATTAATTAAATTTTCATCTTTTGCAAATTTTATCTTCGCCTCTGAAAGCCAAATTTGGTAATCTTCTTCTGAAACTACTTTAACTTCAATTGGCATAAAAGCATGTTTAATTCCACATAACTCAGAACATTGTCCGTAATAAGTCCCAACTTTTTCAGCTTTGAACCAAGTTTCATTTACTCTTCCTGGCATCGCATCCCTTTTAACTCCAAATGCTGGTAATGCCCATGCATGAAGCACATCATTTGCTGTAATTAAAACTTTAACTACTTTATTTACAGGAACAACGACTACATTATCTGTTGCTAACAATCTTGGCTGACCTTCTTTTAAATCCTTCTCTTCGATCATATAAGCATCAAAAATTATATTTTCATCTGGGTATTCGTATCCCCAATACCATTGATATCCAATTGCTTTTATAGTTACATCAGCTTTAGGAATTGCATCTTGTGAATATAAAACTTTAAATGACGGAACTGCCATCACGATCAAGATTAAACAAGGAACTAATGTCCAAACAATTTCAACTAAAACATTATGTGTTCTTTTTGATGGATTAGGATTTCTCGATGCTCTAAATCTTACCATCACATAAAGCATTAAAAATAAAACAAACGCACTTATAGCAACTATGATTGGTACTAACATATAGTCATGAAACCAAACTATATCTCTCATAGTTTGCGATGCAGGCTCTTGGAAACCTAATTGCCAATTTTTTGGCTGGTTTGCAAACGCCTCAACAGAGTAAATTAATGCTATAAAAACAAAAAATAGTTTCTTCATTTGTTTTCTATATAGATCGAAAATATTATAAAAAATACTAGAGAATTCGCGACAATTTATCAATTTTGCAAATAATTAATCACAGATAACGCGGATATAACCGCAGTTTCGGACCTTAAAATGTTATCACTTAGTTTTATCGATTGAGACCCTTTAAAGTTTAGAATCTTTTTAATTTCACCGGCTGAATAATCCCCTTCAGGACCAATTAAAAGACAATTTGGTTTTGAATTAGAAATTTTAATTTTTTTATTATTCGTATTTAAATCTCCAAAAATTAAATTTATATCTGAATTGTTAGACAGGAATTTATCTAATGATTGAGGTTTTTCAATTGGAGGAATATTTATTCTATTACTTTGCTCACACGACTCTATAATTATTTTATTTAATCTCTCATTATTTACTTTTCTAACAATTGTCCTTTCAGAAATAATTGGTACAAATTTTGTTACTCCAAGCTCAGTTGCTTTTTGTATCATGAAGTTAAAATAATTTGATTTAATGGGTGAGAAGGCTAACCATATTGCTTGTTCTTTATCTTTTTGTCTTAATTGCTCAACAACCTTGAAATTTAAGCTGCTTTTTGAAATTTCAGTTACAATTGACTTCCATTCCCCAGATTTATTAAAAACTGAAAAGGTCTCTCCTTGTTTAATCCTCATTACTTTCAATAAATAATGTGACTGGGACCTAGTTAAATTAATTTCTAAATTAATTGATAATTTTTCTGGATAAAATATTCTAATATTGCTCATTATATTTAAATTAATTTATGAAAAAAATTAAAGCAATCATATTTGATGCATATGGCACCCTATTTGATGTTAATTCTGCAGCTGAAAAATGTAAGGAAAAATTAGGAGATAAATGGGAAGGATTTGCTAATTATTGGAGAACTACACAGCTTGAATACACTTGGCTTAGAAGTTTAATGAGAAGACACAAAGATTTTTGGCAAATCACTGAAGATAGTTTGGATAAATCTATGAATTTTTACAATATCGATAATTCAATGAGATCAGAACTATTAAATTTATATAAAGTGCTTTCACCATTTACAGAAGTAAGGGATGCTTTAAAAAAATTAAAACAATCAAATTATAAATTAGCTATTCTATCAAATGGTACACCTGACCTTTTAAATGAACTTGTAGTTAGCAATCAATTAAAAGATATTTTTGATGATATTTTTTCTGTAGAAGAAGCTGGTATTTTTAAACCAGACTCAAAAGTATATGATCTTCCAATAAATAAATATAATATTGAAAAGAATGAAGTTTTATTCTTAAGTGCTAATACATGGGATGTTTCTGGTGCGGGGAATTATGGATACAACACAGTTTGGGTGAATAGAAATAATAATATTTTTGATAAATTAGATTTTGAACCTAACCAACAAATAAGTAAGTTATCAGAATTGCTTGATTTAATTTAGATATATCTTATATGAAAAATATGACAAATATCGAAGTTGAAAAAATTATAGATCCAACACCAGCGTCAGATGGTGCAGGAGTTAAATTAAAAAGAAGTATTGGTGTTGAACCAAATTATTATGATCCATTTTTAATGTTAGATGAATTTGGATCAGAAAATAAAGATGATTATATTGCAGGCTTTCCTCCTCATCCACACAGAGGAATTGAAACAGTTACATACATGTTGGCTGGGAGTTTCGAACATAAAGATAGCACAGGTGGTCAAGGAAAAATGACTGCAGGAGATGTGCAATGGATGAAAACTGGAAGTGGAATTATTCATTCTGAAATGCCAGCTATGAACGATGGAAAACTTCATGGTTTTCAATTATGGATTAATATGCCAGCTAGCGAAAAGATGAGCAAACCAGAGTACCATTATATAGACTCTGATAAAATGAGCACACATAAGGACGAAGATAAATTTATAAAAATAATAGCTGGAAAATTTGAAAATTCAGAAGGTCCAATAAAAAAACACAATGTCGATCCAATTTATTTTGATGTCGAATTAAATGAAAGTAAAATTTTTAATCATCAAGTTCCATCCACACACAATTCATTCATATATTTAATTGAAGGTGAGATAATAATTGGAAACAATAAACATGAAAGTGTTAAAGACTCTACTTTAATTTTGTTATCTAAAGGTGAAAATTTGAAAGTAACTGCTTTAACAAAAGCTAAATTTTTATTAATATCTGGAAAACCGATAGGAGAACAGATTGCAAGAGGTGGCCCATTCGTCATGAATACCAAACAAGAAATACTTCAAGCAATTGATGATTATCATAATGGTAATTTTGTAAAGTAAATATGAAAGCTATAAGATTTGAAAAGTTTGGAGGCCCAGAAGTCTTGGAATACAAGGATATTGAAATCGGTAAACCTGGTCCAAAGGAAGTTCTCGTTAAAAATTTGTCAGTTGGACTTAATTATATTGATGTTTACCATCGAACAGGTTTGTATCCGATTGAATTACCAAGTGGACTGGGACTAGAAGCATCTGGAGTAGTTGAAGAAATTGGCTCTGAAGTAAGTCTTTTTAAAGTTGGAGATCGAGTAAGTCACGCATCTGCTCCAATAAGTGGATACTCAGAAAAACAAATTATGCCAGAAGAAAAATTAGTCACGGTGCCAGAAGGTATTTCAGATGAAATAGCTTCATGCATTTTATTGAAAGGAATAACATCAGAATATTTATTACACAGGTCATATGCTGTAAAAAAAGGAGATAAAGTTTTATTTCATGCTGCAGCTGGTGGTGTTGGTCAAATATTGTGCCAGTGGGCTAATGCATTAGGATGTGAAGTCATTGGAACAGTTGGATCTAAAGAAAAAGTTGAAATAGCAAAAAAAAATGGGTGTCATCATGTCATCAATTATACAGATCATAATTTTGTGGAAGAAGTTGAAAAAATAGTAGGTAAAAACGGAATAGATGTTGTCTATGATGGTGTTGGAGCAAAAACTTTTGAGGGATCAATAGAATGTTTAAAAATTAGAGGGATGATGGTAGCATTTGGAAATGCATCTGGATATGTTCACACTATAGATGTCAAAAAACATATAAATACAAAAGGTCTTTTTTTTACAAGACCGTCAATAATGCATTATACAATTACAAGAGATGAATTAGAGAAATCTGCTAAATTGGTTTTTGATGCAGTTCTCTCAGGGAAAATAAAAATTGAAGTTTCTAAAAAATATAAATTAAGTGAAGCAAAACAAGCTCACATAGATTTAGAGAATAGAATTTTAACTGGACCAGCAGTTATTATTCCTTAAATTGATCATCCATATCTGAAAGATGAAGTTTTAACGCTCTAGTCGAGATTTGTATTTCTCTTATAAAAAATATTATTGATACCATCATCGATAAACAACAAGAGCCAAATATTATTCTAGCTAAAAAATATGTCTCTAAATAAAGAGCGAAAACTGTAAGCATATTAAATAAGAAACCAAATGCTGCAAAAAGTATAGTAATCCTTAAATTTTTTACCCTATCATTTAAATTAATTAGCTGCTGCTTCCACTCTGGAGGAGTATGCTTTTCAAAAACATATTCGTCGTGTATTTTTCTAATCAAACCACTTAATGTATGAAATCTGTTACTATAGACAGCCATAATAAGAGGAATGGCGGGAAACATTAATGCGGTAACAGTGTAATCAATATTCATGCGAATCAGTTTGATTATGAATCTACGCTTTGTTATTTACAAGTAAATTATGTCTGAAAAGGTTAAAATTTTTATTGAATTAACAAGACTTAATAAACCAATTGGTTTCATGCTTCTATTTTGGCCATGTGTTTGGGGTTTAACAATTTCATATGATTTTTCTCTTTCTTTAAATACTTATTTTATTTATGCTTTTTTATTTTTTTCTGGATCTGTTCTAATGAGATCAGCAGGATGTATTGTTAACGATATAAGTGATAGAAAAATTGATAAGTTAGTCGAAAGAACAAGAAATAGACCAATCGCGTCAGAAAAAATTTCAGTATTTAATGCTGCAATATATGCTGCAATTTTATGTTTAATTGCGTTTTTAGTTTTGATAAATTTTAATAAATTTACTATTTATATGGCTCTTCTTTCAATGCCATTAGCTTTTACATATCCATTGATGAAAAGATTTACTTACTGGCCTCAACTTTTTTTAGGTATTACTTTTAATTACGGTTTAGTTTTGGCATGGATATCCGTTCAAAATGAAGTTTCTATAATACCAATAATATTTTATTTAGGAGCCACATTTTGGACATTAGGTTACGACACAATATATGGATATCAAGATATTAATGATGATGAAATAATTGGAGTTAAATCAACATCGATTAAATTTAAAAATAACCCAAAAAAATTTATATCGTTTTGTTACATTATATTTTTAATATCATTGTTTCTTATTGGTTATAAAATGAATTTTAATTATTTATATTACATTGCTTTAATAGTGCCTTTAACTCATTTGTTAATTTTTCAATCTCTTAAATTAAATACTGAAAGTGGGAATGACTGCTTAAGAAAATTTAAAAGCAACAATCTTTTGGGTCTTATTATTTTAATAATTTTGTTAATAGGAAAATTAACTTAATGAAAAATATTGATATTATAAAAAGATTATACAATGATTATACAACAAAACATCTTAACAAAATAATACTTGCTATAGTATTTTCCATTTTAGTTGCTGGCGCAACATCAGCAACAGCATGGTTACTTGACCCTGCGATAGAAAAAATTTTTATAAATAAAGATCAAAGTTTAATTTTCATTATTCCACTTTTAATCATAATAGCTTTTGCTACTAAAGGTATATCTCTATATTTAGCAAAAGTTTTAATGATAAAAACTGCAGAGGAAGTGAAAAAAAATATTCAAATAGATATGTTATCTTCTTTCATAAAAGCTGATACTGAAAAAATTGAAGATAAACATTCAGGTAAATATATTTCAAATCTCAACTTTGATGTAAATCAAATAACTGGGATGCTAAGTAATGCAGTTTTAAATTTATTCAAAGATGGCTTGACACTTATTGGCTTATTATTTGTGATGTTCTTTCAAAATTGGAGACTTTCTCTTATAGCTTTAATTATGCTTCCTATAGCAACAATTACGGCAAAAAAATTAGGAAAACGTATTATTAAAGTTGCTACAGAAGCTCAAGAGAAATCAGGTGATTTAAATAAATATTTAATTGATCTTTTTAAAAACCATAAAATTATAAAAATTTTTCAAAGAGAAAATTATGAGCATGAAAGATCAGAAAAATTTGTAAATGACCTTAAAGAAAAAAATATTAAAATTCATAGCGTCTTTATAAGATCTACACCCATTATGGAAGTTGTTACAGGAATTATGATTGCAATATTAATTTTTTACTCTGGAAAACTAATTATGAGTGATCAACTAAGTATAAATAACTTTTTTTCTTTCTTAGCGGCAATGATGCTTGCCTATCAACCCGTAAAATCCCTCGCGAATGTAAATGTTTCTTTTGGCCAAGGACTATCGGCAGGAAAAAGAATATTACCTATTATTGATCAACAAAATAAAATTTCAACAAATGAAAATGGAAAAATATTAGATATAAGTAATGCATCAATAAAATTTCAAAATATTAATTTTAGTTACAAATCAAATCTTAACAATATAGTACTTAAAGATATTAATATTGATATAGCTGGCAGAAAAATGACAGCTTTGGTAGGCCACAGCGGATCGGGAAAATCTACAATATTAAATTTAATACCAAGAATTTATGATGCAGACTCAGGAGAAATTCTAATTGATAATCAAAAAGCACAAAACCTAAATCTTAAATCATTAAGAAAAGAAATATCTATTGTTGATCAAAACACAACACTTTTTGATGATACTATTTTTAATAATATCAAATATGCCAAACCAGAGGCGAGTGACGAAGAAATTTTTACAGCTGCAAAAATATCGATGTGTACAGATTTTATAGAAAAATTAGAAAATAAATTTCAGACTGTTATAGGAGAAAATGGAGTAAAATTATCAGGTGGTGAAAAGCAAAGACTTTCGATAGCGAGAGCTTTGTTAAAGGATAGCAAAATAATTCTTCTAGACGAAGCAACTTCATCTCTTGACTCTGAAACAGAGGAAAAAATACAAAAAGCTATTGAGGAATTAACTAAAAATAAAACAACAGTTGTTATTGCTCATAGACTATCAACTATTCTTAATTCAGAAAAAATTTATGTTGTTGATAAAGGTTCTATAGAATCATCAGGGAAACACGACGATCTAATCAAAAATTCATTGCTTTATAAAAACTTCTATGAGAGACAAATAAAAAATAACTAATGTATTTTTTGTATAATATATTAGGAATTATTTTTTTTTTAATCTCTCCATTTATATTATTTTTAAGAATGATTAATGGAAAGGAAGATTGGAAAAGAGTCTTAGAAAAATACGCTTATTATAATTTAAAAAAGACTGATACAACCGTATGGTTTCATGGTGCAAGTGTAGGGGAAATCATGAGTATTCTCCCTTTAGTAAATAAGTTTGAAAAAGACAAATCTATAAAAAAAATTTTACTTACTTCATCTACTTTAAGTTCTGCATCAATAATTGCAAAGAAACCATTAAAGAAAACAACTCATATTTACTATCCATTCGATATTGGATTTATATGCAATAAATTTTTAAATTATTGGGAACCAAAAATCGCGATATTTGTAGACTCTGAAATCTGGCCCAATATGTATGAAAAGATAAATTCAAAAAAAATTCCTCTTATTTTAATTAATGCCAGAATTACGAATAAAAGTTTCAGAAGATGGCAAATCTTTTCATCTTTTGCAAAGAATGTTTTTAGTAAAATAACTATAGCCTTACCTCAAAATCAAGAAACTCAAAATTATTTAAAAAGATTGGGCGTTAAAAAAATTAAATTTGTAGGAAATTTAAAGTATTTCAAAAATGATAAACAAAGTTTGAAGAAAAATGTTCAAAAATATTTTAAAAATAAAAAAGTATTCTGTGCAGCCAGCACTCATTATAATGAAGAGAAAATCATTGGAAAATTACACTTAAAATTAAAGAAAAAGTTTAAAAATTTAATTACAATATTGGTTCCGCGTCACATAAATAGATCAGAGGATATAAAGCAAGAACTTAGAAAATTAAAACTGATAGTTACCGAAAGATCAAGCAGACATAAACCATCTGATAATTGTGACGTTTATATTGTTAATACATACGGAGAAATGTCAAAATTTTTAAGACTTTCAAATGTAACATTTATTGGTGGATCTATAATAAACCATGGAGGACAAAACCCATTAGAAGCTGTAAGAATGGGTAATTACGTGATGCATGGTAAAAGAGTAAATAATTTTAAAGAAATATATAAAGAATTAAAAAGTTTAAAAATGTCTTCAGAAGTTAAGAATATTGATCAGATGGAAAAAGTATTTTTAAAAAATCATAATTATAAAATATCAAATAGCAAACTTAATAAAATTAATTATTTAGGTTCAGAGATTTTTGAAAAT
>CACGSX010000014.1 GCA_902575835.1 uncultured Pelagibacteraceae bacterium
GCAAAACTAACATTATATTGCAGTGTTGAAATAGACGTTTGTGAAATGCTTGAACAAGCTTATGAAAAAGAAACTGGAACAAAAGTTGCTATGACAAGAGCAAGTAGTGGTGAAACTTTTGCAAAAATAAAAGCAGAAGCATCAAATCCAAAAGGAGATGTTTGGTTTGGTGGAACAGGTGATCCACATTTAACTGCAGCACAAGAAAATTTAACTGAGAAATATAAATCTGTTCATTTTAATGATTTATTACCTGCAGCTCAGAACCAAGCAAAAAATGCTGATTTTAAATCAGTAGGAATTTATGTTGGTGCATTAGGTTTTGGATACAACAAAGATCTTTTAGCAAAAAAAGGTCTTCCAGCTCCAAAATCATGGATGGATTTAACAAAACCAATATATAAAGGTGAAATACAAGTAGCAAATCCAAACTCATCTGGTACTGCTTACACAACCTTAGCTACTATTCTTCAAATATTTGGAGAAGATAAAGGTTGGGATTACATGAAAAAACTTCATGCAAACATAAATACATATACTAAATCTGGTTCTGCACCAATTAAGGCAACTGGTAGAGGTGAAAACTTAATCGGTATTTGTTTCCAACATGATGGTGTGAAACAAACAAAAAAAGGTTTGCCGGTTGTTACGGTCTCTCCAGCTGAAGGAACTGGATATGAAGTCGGATCTATGAGTATTATTGCAGGTGCAAGAAATATGAAGGAAGCTAAAAAGTTTTATGACTGGGCTTTAAGTCCTGCTATTCAAACTATGGTCTTCACCTCAGGAAAATCTTTGCAAGTGCCATCTAATACCAAAGCAAAAGCTGATCCTGATGCTCCAGACTTATCAACAATAAACTTAATTGATTATAATTTTAAAGTTTATGGAGATAAAAGTACTAGAGCGAGTTTGTTATCCAAATGGGATAACGATGTTTCTGTAATTCCTAGATAAGGAATTATAATGAGAGGGCTCGTTATCTGTTGGATGCTCATCGGAGTATTGGGTTTCCTAATATTTCCATGGTATGTAACAGGTGACGGGTTTTTCTCAATAAACTGGATATTAGAATATTCTTTAGAAGATTACGGTTCTGTATTACCACAGGTATTCATAAATAAAAAATATTGGCTCCTTCCTTTAATTGTTCCTTTATTTTTTCCTTTAACAACTTTAAAATTAAATCAGAATAATCCCATTTACTCCAAAATTTTCTTGTACTCCGGATTATTTGGTATTTTTTATTTTATTCTTCAAGGGTTTTCAATTGGTATAAGAGGGTGGAATTTTGAAATCTTTCAATCGATTTTTGGCGATGTAGAAAATCAATTTGGAGTAGGGTCTGGTGCAGTTCTTTTATGCTCTACATTTATTTTTTATATTACACATGGGCTATCCTCACGTGGGTGGTTGAATGGAGATAATTTTATTGTGGGAAGCATTGGAAGTATTATTATTTTAGTTTCAACTTTTGTTTTTTTTCCTATTTTTAGAATGTTTGCTGTTGCCTTTAAAGGTACAGAAGGAGGATATGAAATCAGTAACTTTTCAACCAAAATTTTTAATAAAGGAATTTGGGGTCTTGATTGTCTATATAGTGACTATGCATGTGGTGTTTTTTGGAACACTGTTACTATGGGAACGCTCACAGCTTTCTCATCAACAGTTTTGGGTTTAGGTTTTGCTTTATTAATTGCAAGAACAAGCTTTAAATTTAAAAAAACGATTAGAGTCTTATCTGTTTTACCAATAATAACTCCTCCATTTGTAATCGGTTTAGCGATAATAATTTTATTTGGTAGAACGGGAGTCGTAAGTTCTTTTTTGGAGTGGGCATTTGAGATTGAGCCCTCAAGATGGATTTACGGTTTACCAGGAATATGGTTTGCTCAAACACTTGCATTTACACCAATAGCATTTTTAGTTTTAATAGGAGTTGTTGAAAGTGTAAGTCCCGCAATGGAAGAGGCTTCACAAACATTGAGAGCTTCAAAATGGCAAGTTTTTAAAACTGTTACATTACCTTTAATGAGACCTGGAATAGCAAATGCGTTTTTACTTGGGTTTATAGAAAGCTTAGCCGACTTTGGAAATCCATTAGTTTTAGGTGCTGAATATGACGTTTTATCTACTGAAATATTCTTTGCAATTGTGGGTGCACAGTATGATGAAACTAAAGCCGCAATACTAGCAATGATTTTATTAACTGTTGTTCTAGTAGTGTTTTATCTTCAGAACCAATGGTTGGGGAAAAAATCCTATATTTCAATTTCTGGCAAAGGGGATAGCGGAGTTCACCCTGAATTACCAAATAAAACTAAATGGATAATTTACTCAACTGTTCTACCTTGGGCGCTCCTTACATTTATAATTTATATTATGATTATGTTTGGTGGATTTGTAGAGATGTGGGGTGTCGATCACAGTTTTACGTTAAGACATTATGTTGAAGCATTTAGTGTTGAATGGGTTAAAGAAAGAGGAATTTTGTGGACTGGTACCGCGTGGAATTCTTTTAACACTACTTTTGCGATAGCATTAATTTCATCATTTCCTACTGCTGCAATAGGTATTTTAACAGCTTATCTTCTTACAAGACACAAATTTAAAGGAAAAAATGCTTTCGAATTCGGCACAATGTTAAGTTTTGCAATACCTGGAAGTGTTATTGGTGTAAGTTACGTTTTTGCGTTTAATGTTCCGCCACTTGAACTTACAGGAACAGGAATTATTTTGGTAATCGCTTTTGTATTTAGAAATATGCCTGTTGGGGTTAGGGCAGGTATAGCTTCAATGAATCAATTAGATCCTCATTTAGATGAAGCATCATCAACATTAAATGCATCTAGTTCTCAAACATTTAGGAATGTAATTCTTCCATTACTTAAACCTGCAATTACCGCTTCTTTAGTTTTTAGTTTTGTTAGAGCAATGACAGCAATTAGTGCTGTTATATTCCTTGTTAGTGCTAATTATGATTTAGCTGTCTCATATATATTAGGAAGATTAGAAAACAATGATTATGGTCTAGCAATTGTTTATTCTTCTGCATTAATTGTTGTTATGTTATTTACAATAACATTAATGCAATTAATAATAGGTAAACGAAAATTAGGAAGAAGAGAAGAAACAGCAGGAATATTACAAGGAAATTTTGGATAATGAAAAAAGCAGAAGTAAAATTTGAAAATATTACAAAAAAATTTAATCAGACTGTTGCTGTTGATAATGTGAGTTGTACTTTTGAAGCAGGAACACTAACTACATTGCTAGGCCCCTCTGGATGCGGAAAAACTACTTCTTTAAGAATTATTGCTGGTCTAGAAAGAGCTACTAGTGGTAAAATTTTAGTAGAAAATGAAGATGTAACATTATTACCAGCGACAGATAGAGATGTATCTATGGTATTTCAATCTTATGCTTTGTTTCCACATATGAGTGTACTTGAAAATGTATCGTATGGTTTAAAAATGATAAATGTTCCAAAAGAAGAATTTACAGAAAAGTCTTTAGAAACTCTTAAGTTAGTTAATTTAGAAGGTTATGAAAATAGGATGCCCTCAGAGCTATCCGGAGGTCAGCAACAAAGGGTAGCTGTTGCAAGAGCAATTGTGCTGAAACCAAAGGTTCTACTTTTTGATGAGCCTTTATCTAATTTAGATGCAAAATTAAGAAGACAAGTAAGAGAGGATATAAGAGAAATTCAACAGAAACTTGGAGTAACTACAATTTATGTAACTCATGATCAAGAGGAAGCATTAGCAATTTCTGACAAAGTAATTGTGATGAACAATGCTATTATTGCTCAACAAGGTAGTCCAAAAGAATTATATAACTTTCCTAAAACTAAATTTGTAGCTAACTTTATAGGAGACGCAAATGTTGTTAAAGCTGAAATAATTAATCAAAATAATAATATTTACGAGATTCAATTAGCAGAAATGAAAATTAATATAGAAAGTGATCAAAAATTAGAAAGTTCAGTTTCCGTTTCTTTAAGACCAGAAAAAATAACTATTTCAAAAAGTCCTGAAGAAAATTCAATACATGCATCTGTTAATAATGCGTCATTCGTTGGAAATAGTTATCAGTATATAGTCAATTCAAAAGTCGGTAAGATTTACGTAGTTTCTAGTGATACAAATGAAATATTTAATGTTGGAGAAAACGTTTATTTAAAATTCGACGAAAAAGAATTACGGTTACTCGACGATTAAGGATTAACCTTTACCTCTCCAAGGTATCGTCTTATCTATAATTTTTCTCAAAGTTACGTCAAAAAGAAGACCCAACATGCCCATTATAAAAATTGTGATCCAAATTACTTCATATTGAAAATACTTTTTGGCAACATTTTCAACAAATCCAATTCCAGTAGTACCTGCTAAAAATTCTGCTGCAACTAAAGTGCCCCAGCACATACCAACAGCTACTCTAATACCTGTTAAAATTTCAGGTAAAGAATTTGGAAAAATAACATATCTAAGTATTTGTCTTTTAGAAGCACCAAGAGAATGCGCTGCATGTATTTTAGATAACTGTGTACCTGATGCTCCAGCTCTGGCTGAAATAATCATTATAGATAATGAAACCATAAATAATAAAAATACTTTTCCTGTATTATCAATCCCTAAAACCGAGATTATTAAAGGAGCCCACGCAAGAGGAGGTACTGGTCTATAAAGTTCAATTAATGGATCAAAGAAACCTTTAGCAAATCTATTTAAGCCCATGAAAAGTCCTAATGGTACACCAATCAATATTCCAAAAACTAACCCAAGAAAAACTCTTAAAAATGAATCCCAAATATGACCATAAGGAACAGGGATTTTAAATAATTTAAAATCACCAGTAACAATTTTTAAAACTTTACCTTTAAAATTTTGCTTAACCACACCGTCTTTAGTGTGAACCGGATATTCTCCAGGCAAAACATCAGCTATCCAATCTGGCAATATAAAGCCAATTATCTGGCTTACATCCATCATATCAATCCAAAGAAGTGGGATATTTTTGTAACCTACACTTGGCTTAGACATTAAAATAAATTTATTAAGTGTATCTGAGGGTTTTGGTAACCATCTACCTGAACCCTGCTCAGAACAACTAGGTCCACTTGCAACGATAGTTCCTGCCGGGAATAAAAGAATGTCAATTAATCTTAAACCCCCTTGCTCAGTTTTTTGAAGATTATCAAATTCAATAATTGCATTTTGCATTTCATTAAGAGCATTTGGTGGATAAATACTTGCAAATTCAATTCTTCTTGCAATTTTTACAATGTTTTTTGCGTAAGTAGATGCCACTTCCTCAGTATCATCTAAATTTTTTCTATATAATTTTATCTCTGATTTAAGTTCTTTTATTGCATTTTTGAATTGAGGATTATGGTTTCTTAATTTAAAAAATTTATCATTAATTTTTTTTAATTGTTCAGCTGCAGTGTGAAATTTTAACCCTCTATCAGTTTCAGGTACTAAAGGCACTTCAATAGTGTTTTCTATTGATCCTGTACCGGCACTTACAGTTACTATACCCCAGCTTCCTTGCTCAGCAATTGCTTTTTGTCTTTCATTTTTTTGCTCTGGTGTTTCAAATGGATAATCTTTCTTTTGAAAATTAGTGCTTAACAATCTAATTTCATCAGTCATCTCATCTATTTTAATTTTTGTGTTAATCTCCATTAGATTATCGTTAGTAAGTAATGGAATTAAATTATTTGTTTTATTAACAAAACCAACTAATGCAGTTTTCTGTATGTTGCTTAAATCTGGCGAATTTTGAATTTCTAAACTTATTTTTTTAAGATTTTTATTTTCTATTTTTATTATTGAAGTACTTTTAAATTCTCTTTCTTCAATTGGAAATTGATACTTTAATCCTAATAAAGACTCATTTATTTTTGCGACCTGACATAATTCATTTGCTGATTTTGGATAAAATCCTTTCGCAATATCCCAAGAATAATAAAGCCAAACTAACAATATTGCACTGCTTCCAACAATTATCCAATGAGTTCCACCTTTTGCTCTTTCTGGATTTCCAAAAACTGCATCAACTTTTTCAGTTTTTATCAAACGTCTTCCATAAAGTATGCACCCGATAATTGATACTAGAATTAATATTGTTATTATTTGAGTAAACATTTAATTTTCTTTTCCCATAATTTCTTCCTCCATGTTCCAAATCATGGATAAAATTTCTTCTCTTTTTGATGAAAAATCTTTATTTTTTTTTATTTCTCTTAAATCTTCTTTCAATCCCATCTCTGCAAATGGAAGATTATATTCTTTATGTATCCTGCCTGGTCTTGGTGCCATTACGTATAACCTTTCACCAAGCAGTAGTGCTTCTTCAACTGAATGCGTAATTAAAATAATTGTTTTTCCAGTTTCCTTCCAAATTTTCAAAACTAAAGATTGCATTTTTTCTCTTGTAAGAGCATCAAGAGCACCTAAAGGCTCATCCATTAAAATCAAATCAGGATCATTGATTAAACACCTTGCAAGAGCAACTCTTTGCTGCATTCCTCCAGATAATTGATATGTTGGGGTATTTCCAAATCCTTTTAAGCCAACAATTTCCAACCACTCATCAACTTTTTTTGAAGTTTCTATAGGATCTTTTTTTTTCATTCTAAGACCAAAGTTTACATTCTCTGCAACAGTCAACCATTCAAATAATGCACCTTGTTGAAAAACCATGCCTCTTTCAACTCCAGGTCCATCAATTTCTTTACCGTTCAAAGTTATATTTCCAGATGTCGGTCTCAAGAAACCAGCTGCAATATTTAACAAAGTTGTTTTTCCACAACCAGAAGGCCCAAGAACAGTTAATAGTTCTCCTTTTTTTAATTTGAAATTTAAATCTTTTAAAGCATGAACAGTCTCTCCTTTTGGAGTTTTGAAAATCATGTTTAGATTTTGAGATATTAAATCACTCATTAGTTGACTTTATATAAAATATTTACTTAAAAAAATAGGCACCAATAAAATTGGCGCCTATTAAATTATTCTAATCTTTAAATTATAAAGGTAAGAAACTAGTGTCTACCGCTCCACCTGGAGTTCCCATTCCTTTTAAGAATGCGTCTAAGTTTCCGCTTTCCATAGATTTTTTAGTTTCTTCTGGAGTTAAGAATTTGAAACCACTTAAAGTTTCTTTCATATCAGCGACTTTCATCTCTGAAGCTTTCGACATAGAATTCATATCACTTTTTCCATTTCTATATCTTTCATTTGCTTCATGAGTTACTTCAATAAAAGTTCTCAACATTCCAGGATTTTCCTTCATAAACTTGTCTGTTACAGAAGTAATATCTATTCCCAAAATACCTGCATCTCTTGCTTCTTGAACAGTTAAAAGTCTTGATCCTACAGCAACTGCAGCTTTGATAGAATTACCACCAAATAGACATGCCATTACTACATCTCCACTTACTAATGCAGCCGCACCTTCTTCAGGGTCCATTTGAATAATATCCATTTTGCTTCTGTCAGCTCCGACAACTTTCATACTTTCGTCGAAAACGTACTCAGCCATAGTACCTAATGGAACAGCAACTTTTTTACCTTCTAATTCAGTTGCATTTGCTTTTGTTATTCCTGATGAATTAGATGTTACACAAGTTGTTCCACCCATTCCATACTCCATTGCAATATCAACTAATTTGATAGGTGCATTTGATTTTACAGCATTAATAAATGGTACCAAACCTTGTGAGTAAGAAATATCAATATCTCCTGCTAACATTGCATCTGTCATTGCTCCACCATTTGTGAAGTTTGTCCATTTTACTGGAACTCCTAAAGCTTTAGCAAAATTCTTTTTTTGCATGTCCTCTAAATTTGGACTTGGCCACTCTAGAAAGTATGCAACTCTAACTTCGTTCGCAGCAGAGTTTGCTGCTGTGATTGTTAAGTTTAGAGCAAATAAACTTCCTAAAATGAAACTAACTATTTTTTTCATTTCATCTCCTGTTAATTAAATTTAATTATCGATATTTAAGTTTAAATTTTCTTTTAAGTAAATGATGAATAAATTACACAGGCTTCAAAAGTCATAAGTTACAACCTATAGTTGCGGTCATTTAACATAGCAAGTATGACTAAAATTTACTGGTTAATTTATATAATTAGTCTATGAATCGAACATATTTATGAGTTCAGAAAAACCTCAAATACCAAATTCTTTAAATGAACATTGGATGCCATTTACATCTAATAGAGATTTTAAAGAGTCTCCTAGATTGATTGTAGAAGCAAAAGGTGTTTATTTAAAAAATCATCAAGGTCAAACTCAGATAGATGCAAGCTCGGGATTATTTTGTAATCCTTTAGGTCATGGAAGAGAGGAAATTATTAATGCAATTACAAATCAATTAAAAAAATTAGACTATGCTCAACCATTTCAACAAGGTTTTGGAGGTTCATTTGAACTTGCAACAAAAATTTCAAAACATACACCAGGAAATTTAAATAGAATTTTTTATACAATTTGTGGATCTACTGCTGTTGAGACTGCAATAAAAATTGCAGTTGCATATCATAAAGCAAGAGGTGAAGGACATAGATTTAGGTTTGTTGGAAGAGAAAGAGGTTATCACGGGATGAATATCGGAGCTACTTCTGTTGGCGGAATGATTAACAACGTGAAAACATTTGCCAATGTTTTGATGCCAGGTGTTCTTCACATGAGACATACGCATTTACCTGAACATAAATTTGTTTCAGGTCAACCTGAAACTGGTGCAGAAATGGCAGAAGATCTAGAGAGAATTTGTACAAATTTTGGTTCAGAAAATATAGCAGCTTGTATTGTTGAACCAATTGCTGGATCAACAGGAACCTTAGTTCCACCAAAAGGATATTTGCAAAGACTAAGAGAAATTTGTGATAAGCACGGTATTTTATTAGTTTTTGACGAAGTTATTACAGGATGGGGAAGAACAGGTTCGCCTTTTGCATCGCAAGAATACGGAGTTACACCTGATATTATAACAATGGCTAAAGCAACAACAAATGGAATAAGTCCCTTAGGTGCAGTTGCGAGTAAAGAAGAAATTTATGACACAGTTATGGATGGATCTCCAAAAGGAACAATAGAATTATTTCATGGTTACACTTACTCTGGAATTCCTGTCTCAGTAGCTGCAGGCTTAGCGGTTCAAGATATTTTTGAAAAAGATGATATCTTTAATAGAGCAAAAAATTTATCTCCATATTTCCAAGAAGGTTTAATGTCTTTAAAAGATATTGATGTTGTTGATAACATAAGAGGATATGGAATGATGGGTGGTATTGATATTAAAATGCATAAAAAATTAGGAGCAGCAGGATTTACATGTTTCAAACACTGTTATGATGCTGGGGTTAACTTCAAAGCGACTGGAGATTGTTTAATTATTGCTCCAATGTTTATCTGTGAAAAAAAACATATTGATGAAATTATCGAGAAACTAAGAACTGGTATAACCAACTATTCAAAAAGCAAAAAAAATTAATTTAATTCTATGAAAATAGGGGTTCCAAAAGAAATAAAGCCTCAGGAAAATAGAATTGGACTCACTCCCGAAAGTGTTAAGACATTGACTTCAAACGGCCACGAAGTTTTAATTGAAAACAATGGAGGGTTTGAAGCAGGATTTGAAAACGATCATTACGTATCAAGTGGAGCAAAAATAGTTAATACAGCTGAAGATATATTTAATGACTCTGACATCATTGTTAAAGTTAAAGAGCCACAATCTAGCGAAGTAAAAATGATAAGAGAAAATCAAGTTGTCTTTACTTATCTTCATCTTGCTGCAGCTAAGAAACTGACACAAGGTTTAATAGACAGCAAATCAATATGTATCGCTTATGAAACAGTTACAGATAATAATGGAAGACTTCCTTTGTTAGCACCAATGAGTGCAGTAGCTGGAAGAATGTCAGTACAAGCAGGTGCACATTGTTTAGAAAAAAATCAAAAAGGTCGTGGTCTTTTGTTAGGAGGAGCTCCTGGTGTAGAGCCTGGAAATGTAGTTATACTTGGAGGTGGAGTAGTAGGAGAAAATGCTGCTATAATTGCAACAGGCATGAAAGCCAAAGTTAATATTGTAGATAAATCTGAAAAAAGATTAAACGAACTTACACAAATGTTTGGAGATAAAATAATACCTAATTTAAGTGATAAAACTGATTTAGAAAAATTAATTTCCGAATGTGATTTGTTAGTAGGTGGTGTTTTGATACCAGGTGCTGAGGCACCAAAATTAGTTACAAAGAATATGTTAAAAAAAATGAAAAGAGGTTCGGTAATTGTAGATGTTGCAATTGATCAAGGAGGATGTGTTGAAACCAGCAAACCAACTACTTTTGCAGAACCAACTTTTATAATAGATGATATAATTCATTATTGCGTTGCAAACATGCCTGGTGGTGTTCCTAGAACATCAACAATTGCATTGAATAAAGCAACGCTTCCTTTTTTATCTAAATTAGCAAAAGATGGGTACTTAAAAGCTTTAAATGATGATCAAAATTTTCAATCAGGATTAAATGTATTTAAAGGAGGTGTTACTCATAAAGCTGTAGCAGATGTGTTTGGCCACGATTATTTACCAGCTCACAAAGCTTTGCTTAACTAAAATCACTAATTTCTCTTACTTTTTCGTAAATTGACAAAAAAAAAATTAATTCTATATAGCAGTCATAATTTAAAAAATTATTCCTGAATTTAACATTCATTTATTTCTCTCTTTTTTGTTGAATTCACCTCCTCGAAAGGGGAGGTAAAAAGGAATTATATACCTTTTTTTATAAGATTGTATATTTGATCTTTGTCGGTTAAGCCCATTTCTCTTCCAACTTCATTTTGACCTTTGAAAACTACAATTGTAGTCCAATAATTTATCCCAAGAGTTTTGGCTATATCTTTATTTTTATCTTGCTCGTAAAACAAAAACTCTACATCTTTAAAGTCTTTCATAGCCTGATCAAAAACTTTTGTTTGAGCCGCACAAGTTGAACAATATTTATTCCATGAATTAATAACAATTGTTTTACCAGATTTTTGAATTTCAAATAATTTTTTTAGATCAAAATTTGTAGTTTTTTCTGACCCCATAGATATTTTTGGGATGATTATTAAAATAAATATAATTAAAATTTTTTTCATGTTGCTTATTTAGTTATTATGTCATTCTTTTCAATATATTTTCTTTTAAGAAAATTTTATGAAATATAACCGCAAAAATATGTAAGGATATCAATACAATTAAAGTATAATTTGAAATTATATGTATATTGTAAAATTGATCTGCTAAGGCAAAGTTGTCCTCAATTCTTACTTTGAAGAAAAAAAAGTTTAATTTTTCTCCGTTAAATAACTTTTTAAAAATGCCTGAGGTAGTTATCGTCAATAGTGCGACATAAAGAAATATATGATTTAATTTGGCAATTAATTTTTGTCCCACAAATGACGCAGGCATTAATTTTGGAGATTTACTAAAAAATTTAAAAATCAGTCTAAATATTGTTAAGTAAAATACAGTTATACCAACAATAACATGCATGTTTTCAATTGTTATTCTTAATTCTGAAAAGTCAAGTCTGACTAATATAAATCCCATTGGTATTTGAAAAATTAAAATCAAAAAACTGAACCAATGAAAAAATTTAGCTAACCAATTATATTGATGTATTGTATTATCTTTCATACTTTATTTTATAAATATTATGAGACATTTAAAAATACTATTTTTTGTAACACTTATCTTCTCAGTTAATACTAATATTTATGCTGAAGAAAGTGTAAAAGATATAATTAAGAAAAGGAAATCATTATTTAGCGCAAATTATAAGACAGCAAAAAGAGTTGATATTTTATCAAAAGATTTAGAATTTGAGAAAGCTAGTAAATTTATGAAAGAAGTAAGTGAAAACTATTTAGAATTGTTAAACCTTTTTCCTGAAAATACTAAAGAAGGACATGGAACAGAGGCATTACTTAGCATCTGGGAAAATAAAGATGAATTTAATGCATTGATGCAAAAATCCTCAGATGACATGATTAAGCTTGCAAGTGTTATAGAGGAAAGTGATGATATAAGAGCTACTTTAAAACAGTATATGTGGAAAAATTGCAATGCTTGTCACAGTAAATTTAGAAAGCCACACTAATTATATGAGAATATTTTTTTTTATCATAATAACTTTACTTTACTCCAAAGTTGCACTTTCTCACTCTCATTACCCAATAACTAGAGACTCTATCGAAGCAATTAAAAATGGGGAAAGATTATATAATCAGTATTGTGTATCTTGTCATCAAGCAAATTTAGCAGGAGCAACAAATTGGCAAGGATTAGATGAAGATGGGCATAGAAAAGCACCTCCATTGAATGGTACTGGTCATACTTGGCATCATACCGATGAATTATTACATAGAATGATTAAATATGGATTTGCAAAATTAATAAAAAATTATGAAGGAAAAATGATGGGATTTGGAGATGAAATAAGTGATGAAGGAATAGACAATATTTTATCTTATATAAAGTCCTATTGGAAAGATGATATTTACGAATATCATTTAGAAATGAGCAAGCAATGAGTTCAGAGACAATAAAGTTTCATTGGTCATGTAAACATACATGGAAAAGAAGTGCTAAAAATACTGGCTGGTGTCTACTGGGATGCGCAATTGGAGATTTGGGAACAATTTTATTTTTTCAAATTACTAAAATTCCTTTTCCTGTTTTAGGTATTATGACTTTAGCAATTATAAATGGATTGATTACTAGTATAATTTTAGAAACAATAATCTTACTAAGACAAAATCTTAACTTCTCTAAAGCATTTAAGACTGCACTTGGTATGAGCTTTATATCAATGGTCAGTATGGAAATAGCCATGAACCTCACAGATGTAATTTTAACAGGTGGAGCTATTTTAAATTGGTGGGTAGTTCCAATAATGCTTATTGCTGGTTTTTTAACTCCATGGCCTTACAATTACTGGAGATTAAAAAAATATAACATTGCTTGTCACTAAAAATATCACTATATCAAATTTGATTTTCAAAAATGTCAAAAGATTTAATCACAATAAACAATTTATCTAAAGTATATGACAATGGTTTTAATGCTTTAAAATCTGTAGATTTAAAAATAAAACAAGGTGAAATAATTGCAATGCTAGGACCTAATGGTGCTGGCAAAACTACATTAATTAGTATTGTTTGTGGAATTGTAAAACCTAGTTCTGGTGAAATAACTGTAGATGGATATGATATAATAAAAGATTATAGAGAGACAAGATCTAGAATAGGTTTGGTTCCACAGGAAATTTCACTTGAGCAATTTGAAACAGTTTTTAATAATGTTTCTTACTCAAGAGGATTATATGGCAAAGGACCTAATCCTAAGCATATAGAAAAAATATTAAAAGATTTCAGTCTATGGGATAAGAAAGATTTAAGATTAAACCAATTATCTGGTGGTATGAAAAGAAGAGTGATGATTGCCAAAGCCTTATCACACGAACCTTCAATCTTATTTCTTGATGAACCAACAGCTGGTGTAGATGTTGAGTTAAGAAAAGATATGTGGAAGGTCGTAGAGGGATTAAGAAAAACTGGTGTAACTATAATTTTAACAACACACTATATCGAAGAAGCAGAAGCTATTGCTGATAGAGTAGCAGTTATCAATCAAGGTGAAATTATCGTCGTAGATAATAAAATTGATTTATTGAAAAAAATGGGACATAAAAAATTAACAATTGAATTACAAGATAAAGTTGAATGTATTCCGAGTGAGCTTGATGAGTATAATCTCTCAATTTCAAATGATAAATATTCTTTAATATATAATTATAATTTACATGCAGAAAGAACAGGTATTACTAAAATGCTTCAGGATCTAAAAAATGCAGGTTTACGAATGAGAGATTTAAAGACAGAGCAAAATAACCTTGAGAAAATTTTTGTTACATTGGTAAAGGAAAACAATGACGATTAACTTTCATGCGTTAAAAGCAATTTATTTTCATGAAATGGATAGATTTAGAAGGACACTAATACAATCTCTTCTTTCGCCAGTTTTGTCTACATCATTATATTTTATAGTATTTGGTTCAGTAATTGGTGATTATGTCGAAAACATTGATGGAATTAGTTACGGTTCTTATATTGTACCTGGTTTATTGATGTTAACCTTATTAACTCAATCAATAAGTAACACTTCTTTTGGAATATTTTTTCCAAAGTTTAATGGAACGATTTATGAAATACTAGCTGCACCAATTTCAACAACTGAGATTGTTATAGCTTATGTTGGAGCAGGGGCAACAAAAACATTATTAGTAGCAGCAGTGATTTTTTTTACATCACTTTTTTTTGCTGAGGTAAATGTAAAGTTTCCTTTACTAATGGTTTTTCTATTAATCTTAGTAGCTTTTACTTTTGCATTGTTTGGATTTTTGATTGGACTATTAAGCAAAAATTTCGAGCAAATGTCTATAATTCCTACAATAGTTATAACGCCAATGGTTTTCCTTGGTGGTAGTTTGTACTCTCTAGACATGCTCCCAAGTTTTTGGCAGACAGTCACATATTTTAATCCTGTTGTATATTTAGTTAATGGACTAAGGTTTTCATTTTATGGAGTATCAGATTTTAATATATGGATAAGTATATCAACAATGATTTTATTTTTAATTGTTTGTGTAACACTGGTGGCAGCTATATTAAAAAAGGGTTATAATATAAAAAACTAATTTGACAGTTGATCAAATAATTCCTGCAATATTTTTAATTCTGGTCTTAATATTAGTATTACCAAATTTTTTGAGATCAAATTCAAATATTAAACAATTAGTATCAAATTTCTCTATCTGGATAATAATAATACTAGTAATATTTGGATTGATGTATTTTTTGATGTAAATAGATTTATGATTAAATTTATTCTTCCAGCAGTTATATTAATTTTAATTATAATTTTTTGGGAAAAAATTAACGAATTTTTATTAAGCAAATTTAAAATTAAACTCAATTATATAGCCATCATCATATTAGTTTTAATATTAGTAGTTTTATCCTTATTGCTATATTTCTAATTTATAATGGAGATTAACTTATTATTCTTTATTAGTGTTGTTCCAGCAATTGTTTTATATGGAATTGCTAAATCAGGTTTGGGTGGATCGATATCATTAATTTCGGTTCCATTAATGACAGTGGTTATGCCATTAAATCAAGCGCTTGCTATAATTTTACCCATACTGATTTTTTCAGACATTATTGCTGTTTATAGATTTAGAAGGGAATTTGATTTTGGAACACTAAAGTTAATAGTTCCATTTGCTGCTATTGGAATAATAATAGGCTCATTTACCTTTACTTATTTTTCAGAGGATTTACTTAAACTAATTGTTGGAATAATGGGTTTCTTATTTTCTGGTCATTATTTTTTATTTAAAAAAGAAAAAACAATACCTGCTAAGAAAAATTTTTTAAAAGGTGCAATTTGCTCATCTATCGCTGGTTTTTCAAGTTTTTGTGTACATGCTGGTGGAACGCCAACAAGTCTTTATTTACTCCCATTAAGAATGAAGAAAGAAATTTATGTTGGGACAAGAATTATTTTTTTTAGTTGTGTTAATCTAATTAAGCT
>CACGSX010000015.1 GCA_902575835.1 uncultured Pelagibacteraceae bacterium
TGTCTATTAAATTTTCGTAACTTATTTTGTAGTTTTCAATATCATTTTCAAGTTCTTCTTGTGATGAGCTTAAATTTTTAATTTCATTTTCTTTGTTATCTTTGTACTGATAAACTAAAGATTTTAATTCTTTAAATTTTTCTTTTAATTCTTGAAGCTCTTTTTTTTGCGCATCTACTTTTTTTTTGGTTTCAAAATACTCATCCATGACTTTTATAGAAGATATTAGTAATAATTTATTCTCTCCAATATTTCCAAGATCAAATTTTAGATCATTAAATTTTTTATTTAAACTTAAGGATAATTCTTCCAAATGTTCCTCTTGACCATCTTCACAAGATAATAAATATTCTTTACCATTAAATTTTATATTTACATTTGCCATTTATCTATTTCTTCCAATAAATTATCCGTTTCTTGATTTAATTCATCAATTTTTTCATTAAATTGATTTTCTTTTCTTTTTGAAGTTTCGTAATCCTTTTTTAATTCAATTATTTGACTTCTAAGTTTTAAGTTTTCTTCTTCTAAGCTTTGGAGAGATGTGGTTATCTGTTTTTTTTCAATTTCTAATTGATTTTTTTGATCTTTTAAAATTTCAACTTTATCTATTTCTTCATTATGTTGAATGTTTATCTCTCCTAATTTTTTTAAAGTATCCTTTAGTTTTTTTTCTTTTTCATCAATGTTTTTCATATATATATCTATATTAATAAATTGAATCACCTAAGTCTAGATAGGATACTTTTTGAAAAATATAGAAAAAAATTTATCAAATGCTATTCGTTTTTTATCAATGGATGCGGTTCAAAACGCGAATTCTGGTCACCCAGGTATGCCAATGGGTATGGCTGACGTTGCAACAATTTTATTTAAATATTTTCTAAAATTTAATCCAAAAAATCCAAACTGGCTTAATAGAGATAGATTTATTTTATCAGCTGGACATGGATCAATGTTGCTTTACTCGCTTTTGTACTTAACTGGGTATAAAAGTGTATCACTAAACGACATCAAGAAATTTAGACAAATAAATTCAATTTGTGCTGGACACCCAGAGTATCACGCAAACTCAGGTATTGAAACAACAACTGGTCCTTTAGGTCAAGGAATTGCAAATTCTGTGGGTTTTGCAATTGCAGAAGAAATCTTAAAGAAAAAATTAGGAAGTAATTTAATAAATCACAAAACCTATGTCTTAGCTGGTGATGGATGCCTTATGGAAGGAATAAGTCACGAAGCAATGAGTCTAGCCGGTCACCTTAAACTTAGGAATCTTATTATGCTTTTTGATAATAATTCTATTTCAATAGATGGTCCTACTAGTTTAGCAGTCTCAGATGATTATAAAAACAGATTTAAAAGCTATGGATGGAATTATATTTTAATCAATGGGCATAATTACAGAGAAATTTATAATGCGTTAAAAAAAGCGCAAACATCAAAAAAACCAACTGTGATTTCGTGTAAAACTAAAATAGGATTTGGATCTCCAAATAAAAGTGGAAAGGCCTCTTCTCATGGAAGTCCTCTTGGAATAGATGAAATTAAGTTAGTTAGAAAAAAATTAGATTGGGATTATAAACCATTTAAAATACCTCAAAAAATTTTAATTGATTGGAGGAAAATTGGAGAAAAAGGTATTAAAAAGGAAAAAATATGGAATAAAACTTTTAGCAAACACAAAATAAAATTTAAAAATATTATAAAAAATAAATTCTCAAGTTCAATTATAAAACAAAAAAAAGATGCGATAAAAAATTCTAAGACTATAGCTACAAGAAAATCCTCAGAAGAGTTTTTATCAGCTATATTAAAAGAGAGAAATACTTTAATTGGTGGCTCTGCTGATTTAGCAGGATCAAACAATACAAAAACTAAGTTACATAAAATTATTAATTCAAGTAACTTTGATGGTAATTATATTCACTATGGTGTTAGAGAACACGCTATGAGTGGAATAATGAATGGATTAGCTCTTCATAGTAATTTTACTCCTTATGGAGGTACTTTTTTAATATTTTCAGACTATTGCAAACCTTCAATAAGACTGTCTGCTATAATGAAACAGAAGGTAATTTATATAATGACACATGACTCGATAGGACTAGGAGAAGATGGTCCTACGCATCAACCTGTAGAGCAACTTGCTGCATTAAGATCTATTCCAAACTTAAATGTTTTAAGGCCAGCGGATCAAACTGAAACAATTGAATGTTGGGATATTGCTCTAAATAGCAACAAAACACCTAGCATATTAGCCTTAACCAGACAAAACTTAAAACCCATAAGAAATAAATTTAGCGAAAAAAATCAATGCTCTATGGGAGCTTACGAAGTTATAAGGACCGGAAAAAACATAAATTTAACTATTTTAGCCTCAGGATCAGAGGTTAATCTTGCAATTGAGACTAGTCATAAATTGGCCAAACAAAAAATTTATTCAAAAGTAATATCAATGCCTTGCCAAGAAATTTTTGACAAACAAAACAAGAGCTATAAAGATAAAATCTTAAAAGAAAGCAAAAACACTTTTTCAATTGAGGCAGGATCAAAAATGCCTTGGGAAAAATATATTGAAAAAGGCTTGTCTTTTTCAATAGAAGACTTTGGTAAAAGCGCTCCTTATAAAAAAGTCTATGATCATTTTGGTTTAAGTAGTGAAAAAATTAGTAAAAAAATTAAATTTTATTTAAAAAAATGACAATAAAAGTTGGCATTAATGGTATGGGAAGAATTGGCAGAATGATTGTGAGGTCAATTTATGAAAATTACAAAGGTAAAATAATTATCAAACATATTAATAATAGATCGAGCTCTGAAATTTGTGCAAATTTATTAAAACATGATTCAATTCATGGTAACTTTAGTTCTCTGGTAAAATCTGGAGGAAATTACATAAAAATAAATAAAGAGAAAATATCTTACACGCAACACTCTATAATTAATGACATAAAGTGGAAAAAATATGGTGTAGATTATGTTTTTGAGTGCACAGGTAATTTTAATTCTAAAGATCAATTAATGCCACATATAGAAAATGGGGTAAAAAAAGTTATTGTATCAGCCCCATGTAAAATGGCAGATAAAACTATAGTTTTTGGCATAAATCATAACAAGATCAAGAAGAATGATAGTATTATTTCAGCAGCTTCTTGCACAACAAATTGTTTAGCTCCTGTTGCAGACGTAATTAATAAAAATTTTACAATTCTTAATGGTTTTATGACAACCATACATGCTTTTACAAGTGATCAAAGAATACTAGATAATTCTCACAAAGATCCAAGAAGAGCGAGATCTGCAAGTCAATCAATTGTACCCACATCTACTGGAGCATCAAAAGCTATTGGTGAGATTATACCCTCATTGAAAGGTAAGCTAGAGGGAGTAGCAATGAGAGTGCCAACACCAAATGTTTCATTAATAGAATTTATATTTAATGTAAAAAAAAATATTACCGTAAAAAAATTAAATAACTCTTTATTTTCAGCTTCTAAAACGAAGCTTAAAAATATTCTAAATGTTACAGATGAGAAGCTAGTCTCAGTTGATTTTAATCATAATAGTGCATCTGCTATCATAGACTCATCACTTACTAATGTAGTTGGCAATAAAATGGGTAAAGTTTCAGCTTGGTATGATAATGAATGGGGTTTCTCGAATAGAATGTGTGATATTGCTGAGTATGTAAGCAAGATCAAATAATGAAATCCATTGAAAATATAGAGAATATTGAAAATAAAAGAGTAATTCTTAGACTTGATTTAAATGTTCCAATCAAAAATGGAAAAATAACAGACTGTAACCGAATTGATAAGGTTATGCCTACACTAGAATTTCTATTAAAAAAAAAAGCAAAGATTATAATAATTTCTCACGTAGGAAGGCCTAAAGGTAAAATAGTTAAGGAACTTTCTCTAGAATTGGTATCGTTGTATATTAAAAGTAAAATTAAAAAAGAAGTATCGTTACTTAAAGAAAACATTTTTAATTTAAAAAAAGAAAACATTTTTAAGAATTCAAATCATGAGTTGGTACTACTTGAAAATATTAGATTTTATCCTGAAGAAGAAGCCAACGATGATAAATTTTCAAAGAAGTTAGCAAGCTTAGGTGAAATATATGTTAATGATGCATTTTCGTGTTCACACAGAGATCATGCTTCTGTATCAAAAATAACAAAGTATATTCCATCGTACAGTGGAATTCAAATTAATGCAGAGGTAAATGCTCTCAACAAGATAACTTCTGAAATAAAAAAGCCTATAACATGTATAATTGGTGGATCTAAAATATCTTCGAAAATAAATATAATAAAAAATTTAATACCAAAATTTAATAGTATTATAATAGTTGGTGCTATGGCAAATAATATACTGAAATTCAAAGGTTTAAAAATTGGTAGCTCTGTATATGAAAAAAATATTGATAACATAATTCAAGAAATTTTCACTTATGCTGAAAAAAATAAATGTAAAATATATTTTCCTAAAGATGTTAAAATTGGAAAAAAATTGAACGATAAATCTTTCGAAAAAGATTTTAAAGACATTGAAGATGATGATATGATACTTGATGTAGGATCAAAAACATTAGTTGAAATAAAAAAGATTATTGACGATTCCTCGACAATATTATGGAACGGACCATTAGGTTACTTTGAAAATGAGAATTTTTCATCAGGAAGTTTAGAAGTTGCAAAATATATAGCAAATAGAGGGAACAAAATATTTTCCGTTGTTGGTGGAGGCGATACGGTTGCGGTAATTAATTCACTAAATATGAAAGATAAATTTAATTTTGTTTCAACTGCAGGTGGAGCATTTTTAGAATATCTTGAAGGCAAAGTTCTCCCTGGTATAAAAGCATTAAATTAAATGTCTGAATTAAACAAAATAGCTCTTCAAATATTGTCAAATGGCAAAGGTATACTTGCAGCTGATGAAAGTACAGCCACTATGACAAAAAGATTAGCCTCAGTAAAAGTACATTCTGACGAAAATAATAGACTCCTTTTTAGACAAACTCTTTTTTCATCTTCATCAATGAGTGAATGTATAGGTGGAGTAATACTATATGACGAAACAATAAGGCAAAGAACATCTAATGGAAAAACTATACCTGAACTAATAAACTCAAGTGGTTCATTAGCAGGGATTAAAGTTGATACAGGAGCCAAAATATTGGCAGGATCTAAAGAAGAAAAAATTACAGAAGGTTTAGATGGTTTAAGAGAAAGACTTAATGATTATTATGAACTGGGAGCAAGATTTACAAAATGGAGAGGTGTTTACTTAATTTCTGATAAATATCCTAGCAAATTATCTATTTCGGCAAATGCTCACGCATTGGCTAGATACGCTGCTTTAGTTCAAGAAGCAGGAATGGTTCCAATAATTGAACCCGAAGTATTAATGGATGGCGATCATTCTGCTAAAGATTGTTTGATAAAGACATCTGAAGTAATAAATAAATGTTATGAAGAGTTAGAATTAAATAATGTTGATTTGAAGGGAACAATATTAAAACCAAATATGATTTTACCAGGAAATAATTCTGGTGAAAAAATTTCTAGTGAAGAAATAGCAGAACTAACTATAGATTGTTTAAAAAATAATGTACCTTCATCAGTCCCAGGCATAGCTTTTCTATCAGGAGGTCAAACAGAGATAGAAGCTACAGCAAACTTAAATCAAATAAACATAAAAAATGACACGAATTTTATAATGACTTATTCTTACGGAAGGGCTCTTCAGCAAAGTGCTCTAAAATTTTGGTCTAAAGACATAAAAAACATAATTGGAACTCAGAAAATATTCGATCACAGGGCTAAAATGTGTACTCTAGCTGCGCAAGGAAAATGGTCAGAAAATCTTGAAAATTCGCAATAAAAAATTTATTTATTTAATATCACCAAATAAAATAATAAATAATTTATTTTATAATAGCTTAAATTTAGTTTTGAAATCAAAAAAAGTAAAGTTTTTTCAATTAAGGCTTAAAAAAGAAAACATTAAAGAAAAATTTTTAATTGCAAAAAGAATATTAAAAATTTGCAAAAAAAATAATGTAAAATTAATTATTAATGATAATCCTTTTCTTGCAAAGAAAGTGAATGCTGATGGTTGTCATTTAGGTCAAAAAGATATGGATATTTCGAAAGCAAAAAAAATTTTAAAAAATAAAATCATTGGAGTTACATGTCATAATTCAATTAAATTGGCTAAATATGCTTCATCAAATGGTGCACATTATATCGCATTAGGAGCATTCTATAAAACTAGAACTAAGAAAGTTATACATAAAGCAGATATTAGAACTTTAAGTAAAATTAAAAAGTCAATTAAAATACCTGTTGTTGCTATTGGTGGAATCAATCATAAAAATTATAAAAAACTATTATTGAATAAAGCAGATTTTTTAGCTATTTCAGGCTACATTTGGAATAATAAAAAATTTAAACCACACCAAGCGATAAAGAATTTAATATGAAAATAAATGCAACAGAAATAAGAGTGGGTATGATTTTGGAATATAAAGATGATTTATGGGAAGTATTAAAAACAAATCATGTTAAGCCTGGAAAAGGCGGTGCATTTGCTCAGGTTGAAATGAAAAGTTTAATAAAAAATACAAAACTAAACGAAAGATTTAGATCAAGTGAAACTATAGAAAAAGCATCTCTTGAGGAAATAAAACATAATTTTTTGTATAGTGATGAAAATGACTTTTATTTTATGAATCCTAAAAGTTTTGATCAAATTAGTATAAAAAAAAACGTTTTGGGCGAGAAAGGTAAAATGTTGACAGAAAATTTGGAGGTTATGATTAATTTTCATAATGATGAACCATTAAGTATTAATCTTCCAAATCAAATTACTTGCAAAATAGATACAACAGAAGCTGCTTTAAAAGGTCAAACAGTTTCATCATCTTATAAACCAGCAACACTTGATAATGGAATTAATATACAAGTGCCTCCATTTATAGAGACTGGAGATACAATTATATTTGACACTAGAACAATGGAATATATAAAAAAAATATAAATGAATTCAATTTCTCCCAATTTGAATTTGATGATAAAAGCATGTGAAAAAGCCTCAAAAGTAATAATTAGAGACTTTGGAGAAGTTGAGAACTTACAAGTATCAAAAAAAGGACCAAAAGATTTTGTAACTAAAACAGATAAAAGAGTAGAAAAAATTCTTGTAGAAGAATTAAGTAAGTCAAAAAAAAATTATTCGTTTATAACAGAAGAAACAGGAAAAATTTTAAATAAAAATAGGGATATATTTTGGTTAATAGACCCTATAGATGGTACTATAAATTTTTTACATGGAATACCACATTTTGCAATTTCAGTTGCCCTACAGATAAATGAAGAAATTATTATTGGTCTAATTTTTGACCCTATAAAAAATGAAATTTTTTATGCAGAAAAAAACAATGGTTCGTATATAAATAATAACAGGATTAGAGTGTCAAAAAAATCAAATATAGACGAATGTTTGTTTGCATCGAACAATGATGGTGTAAAATCAATTTACCCTAGACTTAATACAAGAAATACTGGATGTGCGGCTCTTGATTTGGCTTATGTAGGATGTGGTAGATTTGACGGATATTTTCATAACAATATAAATATATGGGATATAGCAGCAGGGAAAATTATTATAGAAGAAGCAGGTGGGAGAGTTAACGATATCAATAAATTTAATATTAATAAAATAAATATAAGAGCAGGAAATCCAAATATTTACGATAAAATGCTAAAAAAATTAAATAACTTTTAATTGTTTTTAAGATTTTTTTTGTTATAAGGCTGCCCATGAAAAAAAATATACATCCAAAATATCACACAATAAAAGTTGAAATGACAGATAGTTCTCATTTCGAGACGAGATCAACTTGGGGCAATGAGAATGATGTTTTAAAATTAGAAATTGATCCCTTATCTCATTCAGCTTGGACGGGTGGAAAACAGAAAATTTTAGATAAAGGCAGAATTAGTAAATTTAACAAAAAATTTCAAAACTTTAGATCTGAGAATAAAAAATAATGACAAAAGCGCCACTTATGCCAATGGCTACTGCTGTTTGGCTTGTTGAAAATACATCATTAACGTTTAATCAGATAGCTAATTTTTGTAATCTACATGAAGTTGAAGTACAAGGTATTGCAGATGGAGAAGTTGCGAAAGGTATTGTAGGATATAATCCGATAATTTCTGGACAATTGACAAGAGATGAAATTGATAAATCATCTGCAGATAAAAATAGGCCACTTAATATTACAGACATTGAGGTAGAAATAAAAAGTAATGAAACTAAAGTAAAAAAATATGTACCTCTATCAAAACGTCAAGATAAGCCAGACTCAGCTCTGTGGTTATTGAAAAATCACTCAACGCTGAAAGATTCGCAAATTGCTAAATTAGTTGGAATAACTAAAAACTCTGTAACTTCAATAAGAAATAAAAGTTATTGGAATTATAATAATTTAAATGCAAAAGATCCTGTGGCAATGGGATTATTTGCTCAAAAAGAGTTACTCAACGCAATAGAAAAAGCTGAAAGAAGATTGACTAAAGAAAAAAAAGATAGAGAAAAAATGAAACTTTTAAATGAAAGTTAAGTTTAAAACATAGACAAATATTATTTAAAATGTTAACTAATCACACTTTTTGGAGGTTGTTATTAAAATAGAAGTTAAAGACAATAATGTTGAACAGGCACTGAGGGTTTTAAAAAGAAAACTCCAGAGGGATGGTTTTTTTAAAATCATTAAATTAAAAAATAACTATGAAAAGCCATCAGAAAAAAAGAAGAGAATTCTTCAGGAAAACATTAAAAGAGTAAAAAAACTTAACAAACTCAAAAACAGAATTTAATTATCGCGGGGTGGAGCAGCCTGGTAGCTCGCAAGGCTCATAACCTTGAGGTCGACGGTTCAAATCCGTCCCCCGCAACCAATTTTATAAGTAAAATTTCGATTTTTTTGTGTCAATTAAAAAACCTTTTACAGTATCGGTTGTTAATTTTTGAAAAGTCTTACCAAAATTCTCTATTTTTTCAATTATATTAGGAGGAGCGGTAATTATATGACAACCTAGTTTTTTTGCCTCTAGATAATTATAAGGTTCTCTTGTACTTGCCCAGAGTATATTTACATTTTTAAAATTTTTAGAAAGCTTTATACTCTCCTTAAACTGAGGTATTGGATCTTTTCCTGCATCTCCCATTCTTCCAGCAAATATAGAAATTATTACTTTAGTTTTTTTGTCAATTTTCCCTAAAATCTGTTTCGTTTGTTTTGACGTATACACTGCAGTTATATTTAATTTAATTTTTTCTTTGTTTAATTTTTCAATTACCTCTCCTGTAAATTTACCCTTTGAATTTGTTATTGGGACTTTAACAAATACATTTTTTCCCCATTTATTAATCTTTTTTCCTTGTGAAATCATTTCTTCAATGTCATCAGCAAAAACTTCACAAGAAACTGGTTTTTTAGTTATTTTAAGTATTTTTCTAGAATAATTAGCATAATTATTAGCTCCAGCTTTTCTCATTAAGCTAGGATTAGTAGTAAAACCTTTAACAATTTTTTTTTTATTGAATATTTTAATTTGATTAATATCTGCTATGTCACAATAAATTTTGGTCAATTATAAGCTCTTAACAATTTCTTCTGTCATTTTTTTTGCATCCGCAAATAGCATCAAGGTATTATCTCTATAAAATAAATCATTATCAATACCCGCATATCCAGGTGACAAACTTCTTTTAACAAATAAAACTGATTTACTTTTCTCAACATCTAAAACCGGCATTCCATAAATTGGGCTTTGTGGATCTGACTTTGCTACTGGATTTGTTACATCATTTGCTCCAATTACATAGGCAACATCGCAATTAGCAAAATCATTATTTATTTCCTCTAATTCAAATACTTCATCATAAGGTACGTTAGCTTCCGCTAATAGCACATTCATGTGGCCTGGCATTCTGCCTGCAACTGGATGAATTGCATATGAGACTTTCACTCCATTTTTTTTTAGAGCATCCACCATTTCTCTTAAAGCATGTTGGGCTTGAGCTACTGCCATACCATAGCCTGGTACTATTATTACAGAAGATGCGTTTTTCATTAAGAATGCTGCGTCATCAGCATTTCCGTTCTTTACAGGTTTTTGTTCTTTAACTGCTGATCCAGCGCTTTGATCCGTTACACCCCATCCACCAAGAATTACATTGAAAAAAGATCTATTCATACCTTTACACATTATATATGAAAGAATTGCTCCTGATGATCCAACTAAAGCACCTGTAATTATTAATGCAGTATTCTCTAATGTAAACCCAATTCCAGCAGCTGCCCACCCTGAATATGAATTCAACATCGATATAACAACTGGCATATCAGCTCCTCCAATTGGGATTATTAACAAAACTCCAACAAGAAATGATATTAAAACAGTTGTCCAAAATATATTAGCTGATTGAGATAAGCATAAATAATAAATTAAAAAAATTATTGTTAATCCTAAAATTAAATTAAGTATATGCTGACCTTTAAAAGTGATAGGAGCCCCAGACATTATCCCTCTTAATTTTAAAAAGGCAATAATTGATCCAGAAAAAGTTATCGCTCCAATTGCTGCACCAAGCGACATTTCAATTAAACTCGCAAGCTTAATATTTCCTACCACGCCCAGATTAAATGCTTCAGGTTTTAAAAAAGCAGAAATTGCAACAAATACCGCTGCTAACCCTACAAGACTATGGAACCCCGCAACTAATTCTGGCATAGCTGTCATTGGTATTTTAAAAGCTATTACTGCACCTATAGCTCCTCCAATTAAAAGAAAAATTAAAACGTAAACAAAGCCTTGTCCAAAATTTCCTACCGATAAAAATGTGACTATTATTGATATTATCATTCCTGCAATACCAAAATAATTTCCTTGTCTCGAAGTTTCTGGAGATGATAAACCTCTTAAGGCCAGTATAAATAATATTCCTGATATTAAATAAAAAAATGCTGAAAGATTAGCTGACATAATTATTTTTTCTTCTTTTTATACATTTGCAACATTCTCTGCGTAACTAAAAAACCTCCAAAAATATTTACAGCAGCTAAAGTTATTGCAAGAAAACCAAAAATATTTGAAGTTTCGAAGGTAGTTTCAGATGCCCCTGCTAAAGCTGCAATGATTGCTCCGACAATTATCACAGAGGAGATTGCATTGGTAACAGACATTAGTGGCGTATGTAAAGAGGGAGTGACACTCCAAACAACATAATAACCTACAAATATCGATAAGATAAATATGCTTAATCTAAATATAAAAGGATCAATTTCCATTATTTTAATTTTGTCTTTTCAATTATTTCATCTTCTAAATTTATTTCAAAAGCTTTTTTGTCTTTATCAAATAAATTATTTATAAAATTAAATACATTTTTTGCGTAAAGATTTGAGGCTGAAACTGGTAGTTTATTCAAAATATTTGCTTCTCCCATAATATTTACATCATTGCTTATTATAGTTTCATTTACTTTTGTTAACTCTGAATTGCCACCTTGTATTGCTGCCAAATCATATATAACTGAACCACTGGGCATTACATCAATCATATCTTTTTTTATAATTATTGGTGCTTTTTTTCCTGGTATTAAGGCTGTACAAATAACTATATCAATTTTTTTTAATGTCTCTTTTAATAAATCTTCTTGTTTTTTTTTAAATTCATGTGATGCCTCTTTTGCATATCCCCCTTCTGTTTCAAGATTTTCTGCACCCTCAACTGTTAAAAATTTACCTCCTAAACTTTCAACTTGTTCTTTAGAAGCTAATCGAACATCAGTGGCAAAAACAACTGCTCCCATCCTTTTTGCGGTTGCGATTGCTTGTAAGCCAGCAACTCCTGCACCAACAACTAAAACTTTAGCCGCTGAAATTGTGCCTGCTGCTGTCATCATCATTGGAATTGCTTTTTGAAAATAAGCAAATGAGTCTACCACTGCTTTATACCCAGCTAAATTTGCTTGAGAAGATAGTATATCCATAGATTGAGCTCTTGTAATTCTGGGCAAAAGTTCTAAAGAAAAACAGTTAATATTTTTTGATACTATATCTTTTAGTTTTTTTTCATTTAAGTAAGGGTTTAATACTCCTACTAAAATTTGTCCCTCTTTCAATTTATTTAAATTTTGGTCATCTAAAATATTCATTTGCAAAATAGCATTTGCATTTGAGAGAACCTCATTATCGCTTTTTATTTTAGCACCCTCTAATTCGAATATTTCGTCTTTTATCCCCAAATGTGAAGCATAATTTTTTCCCAAATATATTTCAAATCCCAGAGATTTATATTTTTTTATAATTTCAGGAGTGATGGCAACTCTCTTTTCAAGATTTATATTTTCTGATATCGATCCAATTATCATTTATAATAAAAATATTGCCATTAAAATTAGAACAACTACTACAGTAATAGAGCCCCACAAAACAAATTTAGTAAAGTTATTCCAAGTATTTTTATGACTCTCATTATCCATAAATTATTTTTGTCTAGCTTTAAATTTAGGATTTTTTTTATTAATTATATATACTCTACCTCTTCTTCTTACTAGTTTTGAGTTAAGGTCTCTTTTTTTTAATGATTTTAAAGAACTTGCAATTTTCATATTTATTTTTTTAACTTAATAAACGAACTAATGTAATCTTTCAAACTTATTTTTCCAAATTTTTTAATTACTTTATTATTGACCGATATACTTGACATAGCAGAGGCGTATCTTTCACCTTTTCTCGCACGTAAAAAAATGATTTTTGAATTGAACATTTTTGCAACCTGTATAATTGATAAACTTTGTCTATGACTTATACTATAATGCTTGCATTTATTAGCTTTCCAGGCTTTGTAGCAAACTTCAACTGTATCTGAAATATGTGTAAATCTTCTAGTTTGAGAACCTGGTCTTACTACAGTTAAAGGTTTATTATTTTTAAATTGTTTTTGAAATATACCTATTACAGTTGCCATATCTCCTGTTTCAATTTGTCTTTTCCCATAAACATTGTAAAAGTAAATAACCTCAAACTTAAAATTAAACCAATTTTTAAGGTTTTCTAAAAGTTCAAGATTTTTAGATTTTGTAAAAGCATAAGGAGATAAATTTCTATCATTTCCCGAATTTCCTAAACTTGCTGAAGTTGCAGAATATATCAGTTTTATTTTATTATCTAAACAAAATTTAAAAACTTCTTTACTACCAATTGTATTAGAGTCATGACACTCATTAAATTTTTTAAAACTTTGATATATTCTTGAAAATTCACCAAAGTGAAAAATTGTTTTAATATTATCTTTGTATGATTTTAAAATTTTTTCTATGTTTTTTGTATTTCCATTAATATATTTAATTTTTTTTGAGGAAATATGATTTTTAGAAGTTCCAGATGAATAGTTATCTAGGCTGATAATATTATAGTTTGTTTTTTTTAAAATAAATTCAATTAAATTTGAACCTACAAAACCAGCTCCACCAGTGACTATAATTAGATTTTTCATGCAGGCAGTAAGCCTGGCAACGTCCTACTCTTCCATGTCTTAAGACAAAGTACCATCGGCGCAGAAAGGCTTGACTTCCGAGTTCGGAATGGTTTCGGGTATTACACTTTCGCAATAATCACCAGGCAAGTGGATATATACACAAATGAAATTTTATGTAAAGTCAATTAAATCAATATTTTTTTGCAAATTTTTGAGTATTAGAGCCACTGATAATTTGATTATAAATCCACTCGTAAGTCAATTTTAACCCACTAGTTAACTTTACGCTAGGTTGCCAATTAATTTCCTCTCCAACTTTAGTGTTATCGCTTGATCTGCCCCTAACACCTTTTGGTTTGTCTAGTAAATAATTACGTCTAAGTTTTACCTCTGCAATATTCTCAATAATATCTATCATCTGATTTATGGATACTTGTTCTGCACTACCTACATTGTAAACATTTTGACTGTTTGAATTAAAAACTCTTTCAGTACCCTCTATACAATCGGTTATATATAGAAAACTTCTTGTTTGCTCTCCATCCCCCCATACATCTATTTTATCTTTTTTATTTATTTTTGCTTCAATAACTTTTCTGCATAAAGCTGCTGGGGCCTTTTCTCTTCCTCCATCATAGGTTCCTAATGGTCCATAAACATTGTGGTATCTTACAACTCTGGTATCTAAATTAAAGTCTTCACTAAAATGCCTACACATTCGTTCGCTAAACAATTTTTCCCAACCATAACCATCTTCAGGTTCTGCAGGGTATGCATCAATTTCTTTTAATCCTGGAACAAAAGTTTCCACTTGTTTTTGTCCATTGTAAACACATGCACTAGAGGAAAAAAAATATTTTTTTATTTTATTTTTTAGGCAAGCTCTCAACATATTAGTATTTATTAAAACTGAGAGCATGCATTCTGCTTTATTATTTTCTATAAAACCCATACCACCCATGTTACAGGCCATATTATAAACAAAGTCGATCCCGTTTGATACTTTTAGACAATTTTCATATTCTTTTAAATCAAGTGAATAATTTTTATTTTTTTCAAACAACTGGAACCATAATTCTTTAGGTTTAATATCAGCACAAACTACCTCATGCCCTTGTGACATTAAATGATTTACAAGATGGCCTCCAATAAATCCTCCAGCACCACATACTAAATATTTTTTTTTCATAGGTTGCATTTATAAACAAGTATTTTTAATAAACAACACATTTTACTTGAATATCAATTTACTAATAAATGATATAGTTCTAAAAAAAATTATGTATTAATGAATTAGTAAATTAATTTTATAAAAAAAAATTTAATTAAATCTTTTATTGAAGGATAAGAGTTATAAGTTTTTTTAGCAGAATCATTCTTTATTTTATTAAATTTTTTTTTCATGACCAGTTCGTTAAATAAATCTGGAACCCTTTTAAATACATCTTCATACAATTTACTTAAAGAATTTGTATATAATTTATATTTCTTTTTAATCACAATATCACCATTATCAATTTTTTGATCTATTTCGTGAATTGAAATATAAAAAAATTTATCTCTATTAATTATTGAAAAGAAAAGAGGAAATAATCCTCTACTTTTTGGAAGATTTGAACAATGTAAATTGTATGCTTTATCGAAATAATTTATAATATTTTTTTTTAATATTTCATCACAAGAAATTATAA
>CACGSX010000016.1 GCA_902575835.1 uncultured Pelagibacteraceae bacterium
TGTACTTGTTTCTATTTCAAGCAGTGTTTCAAACATTGGAATTTCATTTGAACAAGTACCTAAAAATCTTGTATTTGTTTTTCTTATATTAGTAATACTTGGTGGTTCTTTTTTTTCAACAAGTTCCGGTTTGAGAGTCATAAAAGTTTTAACTTTAATAAAATTTTCTATAAATAACTTACTATCTCATTCAAAACCAAACCAAATTTATTCAAATAAATTATCTCTAAATAAAATTAGTGCTAACATTAATGACATTAATAAATATTTTTTTGCAATAATAATTTTTATATTTTCTTTATTTTTAATATCAATATTGCTAACTGTTTCTAATTTAGACTTTGAATCATCTTTCAAATTGGGTATTTTGACAATAATGAATACTGTAAATTCTGAAATGTATAACTTGGCTGATCTAGATTTTTATAATTTTAATTTATTTGGTAAAATTTCATTAATTATTTTTATGATTATTGGAAGAATTGAACTTTTATCAGTTATAATTTTATTAAAAAAATTTCTTTTCAAAAATTAATTTAGTATTATAAACATATACTGTGCGCTCTTAGCTCAGCTGGATAGAGCAACGGTTTTCTAAACCGTAGGTCGAAGGTTCGAATCCTTCAGAGCGCGCCAAATACAAATAAAGCATAAATTTTGCGATTTATTTAGTATTGATGAGTTTCTTTGTTTCTGCTTTACTTAGCCAATTCAAAAATTAATTTGAATTATTTGTTAACAAATAAATAAACAAGAGGATTATATAATGTTTAAATTAGTAAAACGATTGACTTCAGTTGTTGCTATGTTTGCTGTTCTGTTTACTTTTACTACAGAAACTATGGCTGCTAAAAAGTCAAAAACTCTTAAAAACACTCAGAAAAAAGGTTTTGTGAGATGTGGTGTTTCACAAGGTCTACCAGGATTTTCTAATGCTGATGCTGCAGGAAACTGGACTGGTGTTGATGTTGATGTATGTAGAGCGGTAGCTGCTGCAGTACTAGGTGATGCAAGTAAAGTTAAATTTACTCCACTAAGTGCTAAAGAAAGATTTACTGCATTAACGTCTAACGAGATAGATATTCTATCTAGAAATACTACTTGGACTCTTTCAAGGGATGCGGATATCGGTCTTACTTTCGTAGGAGTAAACTTCTATGACGGTCAAGGTTTTATGGTTAGAAAAAATTCAGGAATTTCATCAGTTAATGATTTTAAAGCTGGTGTTTCTGCATGTACTAACCTTGGAACTACAACAGAGCTTAATATGAGAGATTTCTTTAATTCAAAAGGAATTAAATATGAGCCAGTCACTTTTGAAAAAGCTGACGAAGTTGTAGCTGCTTATGACGCGGGTAGATGTGATACATATACTACTGATAAATCTGGTTTAGCCGCTCAAAGAATTAAATTGAGTAATCCAGATGACCATATGGTATTACCTGAAACTATTTCAAAAGAGCCATTAGGTCCAGTTGTTAGACAAGGTGATTCTGTTTGGGAAGATATCGTAAGATGGTCACTAAATACTATGATCGAAGCTGAAGAGTATGGCGTAACATCAGCAAATGCTGATATGATGAAAACTTCAGATAATCCAGCTGTAAAAAGATTAGTTGGTGCTGAAGGTGAATTAGGAGCTGCTCTAGGTTTAGACAATGAGTGGAGCTTAAGAATAATCAAGCAAGTTGGTAACTACGGTGAAAGCTATAAAAGAAATATAGCTGATACTGGAATTCTACCTGATAGAGGTCCAAATGAGTTATGGACAAAAGGTGGAATACTTTACGTACCACCAGCAAGATAATTCTTTTTAAAAGAATATAAAGAGGGCTAGATTTTTCTAGCCCTTTTTTTTATAAATCATACTGAACAGTGAATTTTAAGAAAATATTACCCCAGTTACTTACACTAGTTGTTGTTATCCTAGTGTTCGGTTTCTTTTCATATAACGCCCAAGTTAATATGGAAAATAGGGGTATTACATTTGGTTATGGATTTTTATCTCAAGAATCATCATTTGATGTTCAGTTTTCCCTTATAGAATATGATGGATCACATTCTTATTTTAGAGCTTATTTAGTTGGATTATTAAACACAATTTTAGTTTCAGTTATCGGAATTGTATTTGCAACTATAATTGGCGTTATTGTTGGAATAGCAAGATTATCTAACAATTATCTTATTGAAAGAACTGCAGCAATTTATGTTGAATTTTTTAGAAATATTCCTTTGTTACTGCAAATATTTTTTTGGTATTTTGCTGCATTAAGAGCATTACCTTTACCAGAAAAAGCAGAACCAATGTTTGGGGTTTTCTTTTTAACTATAAAAGGTTTTTTTGTTCCAGCTTTTGTTTGGAATAATTTAGATATTTTTATTTATTCATTAATCGCAGCAATAATCGCAATAGTTTTTGTAAGAATATACGCAAAGAAAAAGCAAGAAAATCAAGGAATTCAAACGCCTGTTCTATCTATATCAATAGGTCTTTTAATTATTTTACCACTATTAAGTTTTTTACTAGGTGGAGTAGATGCATCTGTAGAAATACCTGTTATTAAACAACTATCTCAAACTTCATTTACATATGAAGGTGGTCTAAAATTACCGCCTGAATTAATTTCATTAGCACTAGCTTTATCTTTGTATACAGCGACTTTTATAGCAGAATGCGTAAGGGCTGGAGTTCAAGGAGTAAGCAAAGGCCAAAAAGAAGCTGCAGCTTCAATTGGTTTAACTCCTAATCAGGTTCTTAAATTAGTAGTTATGCCTCAAGCTTTAAGGATTATAATTCCACCTACAACAAATCAATATCTAAATTTAACAAAAAATTCTTCACTTGCTGCTGCTATTGCATATCCAGACCTAGTACTTGTTTTTGCAGGAACTGCTTTGATGCAAACAGGAAGAGCAATAGAGATTGTTTCAATTACAATGTTAACTTATTTAACTTTAAGCATAACAATCTCAATATTTATGAATTGGTATAATAAAAAAATAGCTATTAAAGAAAAATAATGAATAAATTAAATTTTTTATCACCAGACAAAAATAATCTATACGCATATTTGTATTCAGGTATTAGTTTATTTTCTCTTAGTATTTTAATTGTATTCTTGAACTCTTTTTTCAGTTTGGATTTTACTAGCTTTTTACCAGGAATAATAAGTTATTTTTTACCTTTATTTATAGGCTTCATTGGTTTGCATTTAATTAGAATTGAATATTCGGGTATAAAATTTTTAGATATCGTAAACAAAAATATTAATACAAATAAATTTAATGCTCTTTTGTCGTTATTAATTATTTTTGCAGTTATAAAATCAATTCCACCGCTTTTAAGTTGGTTTATAATTGATGCAAATTTTGCTGGTGACTCAAAAGATGCTTGTTCTGGGTCTGGAGCATGTTGGGCCTATATAAAAACTTGGTTTAATAGATTTATGTATGGAATGTATCCAAATGCAGAACAATGGAGGATAAATTTATCATTTATAGCTCTTGCTTTTCTTGGTGGAGTAGGATTTTTTGCATCAGAAAAATTCAAAAAATATCTGACATTATATTATGTTGTTGTTTATCCAATAATTGCTTTTTTATTTATATTCTTTTTTATTTCAGGTGGTCCAATTTTTTTTGATTTTTCATATGGAATTATTGCTGCAGTAATTTCAATTGTAATAGGTTTTTTTATCCCTTCAAAATTTAAAATGTATTATTTTTTAATAATACCAATCACGATATACATATTATTAAAGTATGTCTTTTTTTATGAAGAACTAATTGAGTTAGGAAAAATACAAGCATTCGAATGGGTTGAGACAGGTGCTTGGGGTGGTTTATCATTAACTTTTATTGTTTCATTTTTCTGTTTAATATTCTGTTTTCCAATAGGATTATTCTTATCTTTAGGTAGAAGATCTGATCTACCAATAATTAAATATATTTCTATAGGATTTATAGAATTTTGGAGAGGGGTACCTTTAATAACAGTTTTATTTATGTCGTCTGTTATGTTTCCAATGTTTTTACCAGAAGATATGTTTATAGATAAACTAGTAAGAGTTATAATTGCCATATCATTATTTGAAGCTGCTTATGTAGCTGAGGTAATTAGAGGAGGTCTACAGGCTTTACCTAGAGGTCAATATGATGCTGCAAAATCCTTAGGAATGGGTTACTGGAAAATGCATATATTTGTTATTTTACCACAAGCTCTTAAACTAGTTATTCCTGGTATAGCAAATACTTTTTTGGCACTTGTAAAAGATACACCTCTAATATTTGTTGTAGGTCTCTTGGAAATCGTAGGAATGCTTAATTTAGCAAAAACAAATCCTGAATGGTTAGGTTTTGCAATGGAAGGGTATGTGTTTGCATCAATAGTATTTTTTATTATTTGCTATGCAATGAGTAAATATAGTTATAATTTAGAGCAAAAATATAAAACTGAAAGATAATGTCAGATAAAATAATACAAATAAAAGAAATGAACAAATGGTTTGGAGATTTCCAGGTCTTAAAAAATATTAATTTAGATGTAGAGAAGAATAAAAAAATTGTTGTCTGTGGACCGTCTGGTTCAGGAAAATCTACATTAATCAGATGTATTAACAGACTTGAAGAACACCAAGAAGGATCAATTGTTGTTGATGGAACTGAATTAACTGAAGAGACAAAAAATATTGAACAAATAAGAGCTGAGGTTGGAATGGTTTTTCAACAATTTAATTTGTTTCCACATTTATCAATATTAGATAATTGCACGTTAGCCCCTATATGGGTTAAAAAGATGCCTAAAAAAGATGCAGAAGCATTAGCTTTAAAACATTTAGAAAAAGTTCAAATTGCTGATCAAGCTTATAAATATCCGGGCCAACTTTCTGGTGGTCAACAACAAAGATGTGCAATAGCAAGAGCTTTATGTATGGAGCCAAAAATAATGCTTTTTGATGAACCAACATCAGCATTAGATCCTGAAATGATTAAAGAAGTTTTAGATGCAATGGTTAATTTAGCTAAGGCTGGTATGACTATGATTGTTGTAACACATGAGATGGGGTTTGCAAAAGAAGTTGCAGATGAAGTTATTTTTATGGATGAAGGTATGATTGTAGAACAAGCAGAAACAAAAGAGTTTTTTGCTAACCCAAAAAGCAACAGAACAAAGCTTTTTTTGAGCCAAATATTATAAAAATTATAACTAAATTGCTAAAAAGTTGCTTGACAGCTTTATAAAATCTTAAAAATTATTATTCTTTTTAAAATTATTTTACTTGAAATAACTTTTCGATTTCTATTAACTCAACTTATTATTTTTAATTAAAGAGGGGTCTTTGATGGAAGAAAATTTCAATAAACATCTAGGTAATAAATTAAAACTTAGACGTTTGGCTTTAGGTTTAACTCAAACTAAAGTCGCAAAAGCAATAAATGTTACATTTCAACAAATACAAAAATATGAAAAAGGAACAAATGGCGTAAGCTCTATTAGATTATTACAACTATCTAACTATCTTAAAGTGCCAATAAACTATTTTTTTGAGGATTTTTCACAATATTTAATAAATCTAGAAAAATCTAAAGAAGGTCATATGAACGTTAACTATAATTTTTTAGTTAAAGTTTATTCTGAACTTACTCAAGATCAAAAAATTAAGTTTAGTAAAAATATACAGATCAATCAGGTAAATATTTCTAAAACAGGATAAATAATTTTAAATTGGCTCCTCGGGCAGGACTCGAACCTGCGACCAATTGATTAACAGTCAACTGCTCTACCAACTGAGCTACCGAGGAATGTAAAATCACAACTTACTTTTTTTTTATATTATCTCAACAAAAATATATTGTGGAGGCAACGCCCGGAATCGAACCGGGATACAAGGATTTGCAATCCTCTGCGTAACCATTCCGCCACGTTGCCATGAATTAAATATTCAATGAGGACATATATAATTAATTTTATAATTTAGTCTATAAATTTAACGGATAATTTCATTGTTGTTTATTGATATGATTAATTTATAAAATAATTATCCATGAGTTCAGACAAATATATTCACGAAAATGTTGAAAATAAGATTTATTCTTATTGGGAAGAAAAAAAATTATTTAAACCAAAATCTAATAAAAAACAATTTTCGATAGTCATCCCACCACCAAATGTAACAGGTAGTCTTCATATGGGTCATGCGCTAAATAATTCTATTCAAGACCTATTAACTCGTTATCATCGGATGAATAATTTTGAAACTTTATGGCAACCAGGAACGGACCACGCAGGTATTGCTACACAAGCTTTAGTGGAAAAAAAACTTAAATCTGAAGGTATAGATAAAAATGATTTAGGTAGAGAAAAATTCATCGAAAAAGTTTGGGAATGGAAAGGTCAATATGGGGACATAATAATTAATCAATTAAAAAAATTAGGCTGTTCATGTGACTGGTCTAGAAATGCCTTCACCATGGACGAAAATCTATCAAAATCTGTCTTAAAAGTTTTTGTAGAAATGTACAAAAATGGATTAATTTACAAATCAAAAAAATTAGTAAATTGGGACACCGTTTTAAAAACAGCTATATCAGATTTAGAAGTTGATCAAAGAGAGGTTAACTCAAAGCTATACCACATCAATTATCCAATCGAGGGATCGGATAAATTTATTACTATTGCAACTACTAGACCGGAAACAATGTTAGGAGATACAGCAGTTGCAGTTAATCCATCAGATGAAAGATATAAATCATTAGTAAATAAAAATGTAATAGTTCCAATAGTTGATAGAAAAATAAAAATTATAGAAGATGATTATGCTGATCCTGAACAAGGGACTGGAGCTGTTAAAATAACACCTGCACATGATTTCAATGATTATGAAGTAGGGGAGAGAAACAATTTAGAAATCATAAATGTTTTTACACCAGATGGTAAAATTAATGAAAATGCTCCAGATAATTATATTGGACTTGATAGATTTGAAGCGAGAAAAAAAATTTTAAAAGAACTTTCCGATAAAAACTTATTTGTTAAAGAAGAAAAAATTAAAAATAAAGTTCCTTATGGTGATAGATCTAATTCAATAATTGAACCTTATTTAACTGAGCAATGGTTTGCAGATGCTAAGAAACTTTCAATAAAAGCAAAAGAAATAGTAAATAATAAAACAACTAATTTCTTTCCAGTTAATTGGACAAAAACATATTTTCAATGGATGGATAATATAGAACCTTGGTGTATTTCGAGACAACTTTGGTGGGGTCATCAAATACCTGCATGGTATGGACCTGATGGAGAAATATTTGTAGATGAAACAGAAGAAGGTGCAAATAAATTAGCTAAAGAACACTATAAAAAAGATGTTAAATTAATTAGAGATCCAGATGTTCTTGATACATGGTTTTCATCAGGCTTATGGCCTTTTGCAACTCTAGGATGGCCAGAAAAAAATGAATATTTAGAAAAATTTTATCCAACTTCAGTATTAGTAACAGGATTTGATATTATTTTCTTTTGGGTTGCAAGAATGATTATGTTTGGAATGGAATTTCAAAATAAAGAACCATTTAAAAATATTTATGTTCATGCATTAGTTAGAGATGAAAAGGGTCAAAAAATGTCAAAGTCAAAAGGCAATGTGATTGATCCATTAGAGTTAATAGAAAAATATAGTGCTGATGCTTTAAGATTTACACTTTTGTCAATGGCATCTCCTGGACGAGATGTAAAGTTATCTGAGGATAGAGTTAAAGGTTATAGAAATTTTTTAAATAAAATATGGAACGCTAACAATTTTCTAATTCAAAATGATTGTAAATTTGAAAATATAGAAACGCCTAATGATTTAAAACTAAATATTAATAAATGGATTTTTGTTGAATTCACGAACACTAATGAAAAGATTAAAAAATCAATAGATAGTTATCGATTTGATGAGGCTGCAAGAATTGCATATCAATTTGTATGGCATTCTTTCTGTGATTGGTATTTAGAATTATCCAAAACTGTCTTTTATTCAGAAAATAATGAAAATATCGAAGAAACAAGAAATGTAGCTAGTTTTATATTCACTCAAATTCTAGTTATTTTGCATCCATTCATTCCATTTTTAACCGAGGAAATATGGTTGAAGAATAAATTGGATAAAGATGGAAACGATTTTCTTATGTTAAAAAACTGGTCTGAAGCCAGTTCCAATAAAGATAAAGACTCTCATGAAGTAAATGAAATAATAGAATTTGTCTCATCTATAAGGTCTTTTAAAAATGAAATAGAAATAAGTCCTGGTTCATTTGTCAAAATATTAGTTAGTAAAATAAATCCTGAAATTAAGAAATTTATTGAAAATAACTCCAATACATTAAAAAAAATTGGTAGAATTAATGAATTTGTAACTGAAGATATTAAAAAACCTTCAGCAAACTTGGTCATTAAAGGCGAAATATTTAAAATTTACTTTGATGAAGATGTAGATTTGTCAAAAATTAAAGAAACACTATTAAATAAAAAGAATAAAATTGAAAAAGAAATGGAAAAAATTAATACAAGGCTAAATAATAAAAGTTTTATTGAAAGAGCCCCAAATGATATTGTTGAGCAAGAAAAGTCTAACTTTATTAATTTAGAAAAAGATGTTAATAAATTAAATTATACTTTAGAAAGTCTATAATGCGGAAATTTAATAAAAAAAAACTACCAAGTAGATATACAACTGTAGGACCTGACAGAGCTCCTCAAAGATCCTTTTATTATGCAATGGATTTAACGGAAAAAGATGTAGCAAAACCTTTTGTAGGTGTTGTTTCAACTTGGAATGAGGCTGCTCCATGTAACATAAATTTAATGAAACAAGCTCAATTTGTAAAACAAGGTGTAAATTCATCAGGAGGAACACCTAGAGAATTTTGCACAATAACTGTTACTGATGGTATTGCTATGGGTCATGAAGGAATGAAATCCTCATTGATTTCAAGAGATGTAATTGCAGACTCTACTGAATTGACTGTAAGAGGCCATTGTTATGATGCTTTAGTTGGTTTAGCTGGCTGTGATAAATCTTTACCAGGTCTAATGATGTCTATGGTTAGATTAAATATTCCTAGCGTATTTATTTATGGTGGTTCAATACTTCCAGGAAGATTTGAAGGTAAGGATGTAACTGTTGTTGATGTTTTTGAGGGTGTTGGAAAATATACATCAAAAAAAATGACAGCTCATGCTCTTAGAAAATTAGAATTAAAAGCTTGTCCAAGTGCTGGTGCTTGTGGTGGTCAATTTACTGCAAATACTATGGCATGTGTTTCAGAAGCAATTGGATTAGCTCTACCGTATTCAGCAGGAACTCCTGCTCCTTATAAAGAAAGACATAAGTATGCGATTAATAGTGGTAAAGCTGTAATGAAACTTTTAGAAAGAAATATCAGACCAAGAGATATTGTTACAAGAAAAGCATTAGAAAATGCTGCTACAGTTGTTGCTGCAACTGGAGGATCAACTAATGCAGGTTTACATTTGCCGGCGATTGCAAATGAAATTGGAATTAAATTTGATTTAATGGATGTTGCAAAAATTTTTAAGAGAACTCCTTATCTTGCTGATTTAAAACCTGGTGGAAAATATGTTGCTAAAGATATGTGGGAAGCAGGTGGGGTTCCAATGCTTTTAAAAACTCTTTACGATGGGGGATATATCCATGGAGATTGTATGACCGTTACTGGAAAGACAATGAAAGAGAATTTAAAAAATGTGAAATTTAATCCAAAACAAAAAGTAATGAGAAGTTATAAAAATCCAATCACGCCAACTGGTGGTGTTGTTGGATTAAGAGGTAATTTAGCTCCAGAAGGTGGAATTGTTAAAATTGCAGGTTTGAAAAAATTACAATTTACTGGAAGAGCAAGATGTTTTGACTCTGAGGAAAAAGCTTACAAAGCTGTAAAAGATAGAAAATACAAAGACGGAGATATAATTATAATTAGATATGAAGGTCCAAAAGGTGGTCCAGGAATGAGAGAAATGTTGCAGACAACAGCTGCAATTTATGGACAAGGAAAAGGGGAGAAAGTAGCCCTTATAACGGACGGTAGGTTCTCTGGGGCTACCAGAGGCTTCTGTATCGGTCATGTGGGTCCTGAGGCCTCTATAGGCGGTCCAATAGCCCTTTTAAAGAACGGAGATATAATTGATATAGATGCAAAAAAGGGGACTATTAACGTTAGATTAAGTAAAAAAGAGCTTAGTTTGAGAAAAAAGAAATGGAAACAAAGAAAAATGAACTTTGGAAACGGAACTCTTTGGAAATATGCTCAAACAGTAGGTCCAGCTTACTTAGGAGCACCTACGCATCCAGGTGGTAAAAACGAGGTTAAAACTTACGCAGATATTTGATGAAAATTAGACCTGTAATACTTTGTGGTGGTGCAGGAACACGACTTTGGCCCAATTTAAAAAATACTCAAGCAAAACAATTTATTGATTTTGGTGGTTGGACTTTATTACAAAAAGCTTTTGAACGAATAAATAATAATTCTTACGATTTCCCAATTATCAGTACAAATCTTAAATATTTAAAAGATGTTAAGAAAACATTAAAAAAATCAAAAATAAAAAAATATAAAATAATATTAGAACCAGCAAAAAAAAACACAGCACCAGCAATTTTAGTAAGTGCTTTAATTAAAGAAATTCCATCTAGTCAACCAATAATGTTTTTTACTTCAGATCATTTGATAGAAAATTCAAGTGTATTAACGAGATCTTTAAAAAGTAATAAAAAAAACTTGAGTGATAATAATATTTTTATTTTTGGGATTAAACCAACTAGACCATCCAATGAGTACGGATATCTTCAAACAAAAAGTATAAATAAGTTAAATAAAGTAACTAAATTTATTGAAAAACCTACAGAGCAAAAAGCCAAAAAGATAATCAGATCTGGAGGCTATTGGAATTCAGGTATGTTTTACCTAAAAAAATCATCAATAATTAATAACTTTAAAAAATATCAACCTGGTATTTATAAAGCATGTCTAAAATCTTTGGAAAAATCTAAAATTAAAAATAATACATATTTTTTGAATAAAAAACTCTTCGATAAATGTAAGGAAATTTCTTTTGATTATGCAATTCTTGAAAAATCAAAAGATATAAACGCAGTAAAACTTAGTATTCAGTGGTCAGATCTTGGTAATTGGTTTGAAATATCTAAAATATATAAAAAAAATAAAAATAAATACTTTAAGAAAAAAAATGTTTTTCATAGACCATGGGGAATATATACAAACCTATACGAGGGTAAAAACTTTTTGGTAAAAGAATTAGTAGTCAATTCTAAGTCTAAATTAAGCTTACAAAAGCATTTTCATCGATCTGAATATTGGACCATTACTGATGGAAAACCTCTAATTACATTAAACAAGAAAAATTTCTTTAAAAAACCAGGAGAAAAAATATTTATACCAAGAGAAGCAATTCATCGAATAGAAAATAAATTTAAGAAAAAAGTAAAAATTATTGAAATACAAACTGGACCTATTTTAAAAGAGACAGATATAGTTAGATATCAAGATATTTACGGTAGAGTGAATTAATACTCTTTATGGATACATTAGTATTTTCTGTCGTTTTATTGGCAGCACTACTTCATGCCACTTGGAATGGCATGGTCAAAAAGCACTCGGATAAAGCAGTTGCTCTAGCAGGTATAATTTTAGGTCATATACCTTTTTCAATTGTTGCAATAATCTTATTACCAGCACCCTCAATAGAAAGTATTCCTTATATCTTTGCAAGCATTGTTGTTCACATCGGTTATCAATGGTTCTTACTTAAATCATATGAAATAGGAGATTTGACAAAAGTCTACCCTATAGCAAGAGGCACAGGCCCTTTATTTGTAACTGTAGTTTCAATTTTATTTTTAGGTGTTGTTTTAAATAAGTTTATTTTGGTCTCTATTTTTTTAATATGTTTTGGAATTTTTTTTCTTGGTATTTCTGATTATAAAAACAGTAGCTTAAATGTTATTAAATTTTCGATAATTACAGGTTTGTTTATTGGCTCATACTCACTTATAGATGGATATGGAGCAAGAGTGAGTAATTCTGCAATATCTTTTGTCAGCTGGTCTTTCATATTAAACGCTATGATTTTCCCAATTATTCTAAGTTTAAGAGGTCAAAAGGATATTATTAAAAGGGTTTATAGAGACGGTAAAATGATATTTTTTTACGGTGTAACATTATCATATGCTAGTTATGCCTTGGCTGTATGGGCATTTACAAAAGCTCCAATACCTGTTGTTACATCCTTAAGAGAAACAAGTATTTTATTATCAATATTTATTGGATATTTTTTATTAAATGAAAGTATCAATTTAAAAAAAATCATATCAATTTTATTTATTTTAATAGGTGTGATTGGGATTAAATTATTTTAATTAAATTGTAACAATCTATAAATATTTTTGTCATTAAAGTTTATTAAAAATAATTAACAAAAATTTTAAATAATAAAACATCTTCATTTCCTCTTTGTT
>CACGSX010000017.1 GCA_902575835.1 uncultured Pelagibacteraceae bacterium
ACATTTTAGTTAAAAAAAATTATTCATTCAAAAAGCCTTTAATTATATATCAAATAACAAATAAGAAAGTGAGTAATACTAACATTAATTTTCAATTAAATTTTGAGCTAGAAGAAAACAGTTCAATAAAAATAGTTAATCTTTCTGACGATAATTCAGAAAAGAATTTCATCAACAATTTATTTAATTTTAATCTTGGTAAAAATGCAATTCTTAAGAATTATAAAATAGATAAAAAAAATAATACAAATATTAAGTATGATTATTCTAGTATTTCTCAAAAAGAAAATAGTATTTCTGAAACATTTATATTTTCATCCGGTTCAGATTACATCAAAAATGAAGTCAGCTGTAATCTTGAGGGTCAATATTCGTCAGCATTTATTAATGGAATACACTCATTGTCTAATAATAAACACCACGAAATAAGAACTAATACTAATCATTCGTATGAAAACACAAAAAGTTATCAGTTAATAAAAAGTGTAATTGATGACAGTTCAAAGTCTGTCTATCAAGGAAAAATATATGTGGATTCTAAAGCTCAAAAAACTGATGGTTATCAATTAAGTAAAGCGGTGCTTTTAAATGAACAAGCAGAATTTAATGCAAAGCCTGAACTAGAAATTTATGCTGATGACGTTAAATGTTCACATGGTTCAGCATCAGGTAGTTTAGATGAAGATTCTATTTTTTATTTAATGTCTAGAGGATTAGACCAAAAAACAGCAAAAAAATTATTAATTAACGGGTTTCTATTAGATGTTGTTGAAAAAATTACAGATGAACAAATTAAAAAATTATTAAAAAATATGATTGGATTAAATTAATGAATATAGATGATATAAAAAGAGAATTTCCAATTTTTGACGATAAAATTCAAAATAATGATTTAGTATATTTAGATAGTGCTAATTCGTCTCAAAAACCAAGAGTTGTCGTAGATAGAATTTATGATTTTTATACAAAAGAGTTTTCTAATGTAGGTAGAAGTGTTCACTATTTGGCAGTTGCTGCTACTAATTTATATGAACAAACAAGAGTTTCAGTTCAAAAATATATTAATGCCAAAGATAAAGATGAAATCGTATTTACTAAAGGTGCTACAGAAGCAATTAATTTAGTCGCGAATACTTTTGGTCAAAAGTATTTGTCTGAAGGTGATGAGGTATTATTAACCGAACTCGAACATCATTCAAATTATGTGCCTTGGCATTTTCTCAGAAAAGCAAAAAATATTAAAATAGAATTTGCTGAAATTAATGATGATGGTGAAGTAACATTAGAAGCTATAGAAAAAAAAATTACAAACAAAACAAAGATAATTAGCGTAAGTCATTTGTCAAATGTAACAGGTGCAATATTACCAATCAAAGAAATTGTGCAATTAGCACATTCAAAAAATATACCTGTTCTAATTGATGGTTGCCAAGGAGCTCCACACTTAAAATTAGATATGCAGGACATTGATTGTGATTTCTATGCAATATCTGGACATAAAATGTACGGACCAACTGGAATTGGTGTTCTATATGCTAAAAAAAAATGGCTTGAAGATTTACCTCCATATCAAGGTGGAGGAGGAATGATAAATGAGGTTAAAAAAGAAGGGATTACTTATGGAGAATTACCTAACAAATACGAGGCTGGTACAATGGCCACAGCTCAAGTTATAGCTTTTAATGAATCCATAAAATTTATGGAAAAAATTGGTATTCAAAATATCGAGAAACATGAAAAAGAACTATTAGACTATGGATTAGAAAAGTTAAGAAAAAATAATTCAGTTAATATAATAGGAAATCCAAAAGAAAAGGGTGGAGTTATATCATTTACTATTGAAGGTGTTCATCCGCATGATATTGCAACAATTCTTGATGAAGACGGAGTAGCTATTAGAGCAGGGCATCACTGCTGTCAAATATTACATGATAAATTAAATTTGCCTGCAACTGCAAGAGCTTCATTTGGAGTTTATAATATGAAAGATGATATTGATAAGCTTGATGAAGCAATAAATAAATGTAAAAAAATTTTTAACTTATAATGGACTTAAAAGATTTATATCAAGAAATAATATTAGACCATGGAAAAAATCCAAGGAATTTAGGAAAGTTTGATAATTATAATAAAGATGCAAAGGGAAATAATCCTTTATGTGGTGATAATGTTCATGTTTATCTCAGATTAAATGAAAATAAAAAAGTTGAAGATATTGCATTTGAAGGTCATGGCTGCGCTATTTCAATGGCATCGGCATCAATTATGACTGATATGGTTAGAGGCAAAGAAGAAAAAGAGGTAAAAGAAATTGTAAATGATTTTCTAGGAATGATAAAAGAAAAAGATTCTTTAGAAAATAATATTTTAAAAGATGACGAAAAAACTAAATTAATGAGTTTATCGGGTGTTAAGCAATATCCTATGAGAGTAAAGTGTGCAACTTTATCTTGGCATACTCTTACATCAGCATTAGATAATTCAGATCAAATTGTAAAAACAGAGGAATGAAAATGGATCTTAAAGAAAAAGTAATTGCTGAAATAAAAAAAATTTATGATCCAGAGATACCTGTTAATATATATGAATTAGGATTGATATACGATATCATCGTTAATAATTCTGAAGTTAAGGTTAAAATGACTTTAACTACACCAAATTGTCCAGTAGCTGAAAGTTTGCCTAAAGAAGTTAAAGAAAGTATATTAGAAATTAAAGAAGTTTCAAAAGTAGATCTTGATTTAGTCTGGGAGCCACCATGGGACAAATCAATGATGTCTGAAGCTGCAAAACTTGAATTAAACTTATGACAAAACAAATTATAACATTAAGCGATAACGCTGCTCAAAGAATAAAAGAAATCATGTCTAAAGCTGAAAAAGACTCTTTAGGAGTTAGAGTTGGAGTTAAGTCAGGTGGGTGCGCAGGGATGTCTTATGTTATGGAGTATACAAAAGAGACAAATCCAAATGATGAAGTAATAGAAGATAAGGGTGTTAAAGTTTTCATAGACTCTGCAGCGGTAATGTATTTACTTGGAACAGAAATGGATTTTAAAAAAGAAAAATTTTCTTCACAATTTGTATTCAATAACCCGAATGAAACGGAGAGATGCGGATGCGGAGAGTCCTTTAAAATATAGTATTAAATATACGCATATCAGCATTGCGTTTATTGCATATCTAAGATAGAATCATTGATATGAACACTTTTGAGCATAAAAACCTGATTAACTCTGAAGTTAAGACTCAAAAAAGAAAATCTTTATTCAGAAGTTTAATTAAGCCAGTAGAAGCGGGCGCAAATGGCACTCTTAACTACGTGGTTAAAAAAGGTTTAGGAAAAAATAAAATAGCTAAAAAATAAAAAGCTATTTAACAACTATAGTACATATCAAACTCAATAGGATGAGGTGTATGTTCAAAGTTGTGTATCTCCTCAAATTTAAGAGCAATATAAGCATCAATTTGATCGTCAGTAAATACTCCACCTTGAGTTAAAAACTTTCTATCTTTATCTAAACTTTCCATTGCTTCTCTTAATGATCCGCAAACAGTTGGAACTTTTTTAACTTCCTTCTCTGATAAAGCATAAAGATCTTTATCAAAGGATTTGCCTGGATCAATTTTATTTTTGATACCATCAATTCCTGCCATTAACATCGATGCAAATGTTAAATACGGATTACCAGATGCATCTGGGAATCTAATTTCACATCTTGCTCCTTTTTTGCTTAGAGTTATCGGAATCCTACAAGAAGCTGATCTGTTTCTTGCAGAATAAGCAAGCAATACTGGAGCTTCAAAACCTGGAATTAATCTTTTGTAACTATTTGTTGTGGCATTTGAAAACGCATTAATCGCCTTAGCATGTTTAAGTATTCCACCAATATAATAAAGCGCAGTTTGTGACAAACCTGAATATTTATTTCCAGAAAAAACTGGAGTTTTTCCTTTCCAAACTGATTGGTGAACGTGCATTCCTGATCCATTATCACCTTTTACAGGTTTAGGCATAAACGTAGCAGTTTTACCAAATGAATGTGAAACCATTTGAACTACATATTTGTATAATTGAACATTATCTGCTTGATCAACTAATGTACCAAAAAGCATTCCAAGTTCATGCTGACTTGGAGCAACTTCATGGTGATGTTTTTCAACTGTAATACCTACGTCTCTTAAACCTTTTAGGTATTCACCTCTTATATCCTGAGCACTATCCACTGGAGGGACTGGAAAATATCCACCTTTAACTCCAGGTCTGTGACCCATATTTCCATTTTCATAACTTTTTCCAGAATTATATGGTCCTTCTGTACTATCTATCGAAAAACTTGTTTCGTTCATATCGTTTTTTATTTTTACATCATCAAAAACAAAAAATTCTGGCTCTGGACCAAAGTAAGCTTTATCACCTATACCAGTCTTCTTTAAATAAGCTTCGGCTTTCTTCGCTATACCTCTTGGATCTCTTTCATAAGGATTTCTTTTAATTGCATCTAAAATATCGCAAAATAAAACAAGAGTATTATGAGATGTAAATGGATCAACGATTTGTCTGTTTAAATCTGGTTTTAATATCATGTCAGATTCATTTATTGCCTTCCATCCAGCAATAGACGATCCATCAAAAAATACACCATCTGTTAACATGTCCCCATCAACTACCGATGCATCCATAGTTAAGTGCTGTAATTTACCCCTTGGGTCTGTAAATCTTAAATCGACAAACTCAATTTGCTTGTCTTTCATCATTTTTAGAACTTTGCTTGCGCTCATATTATCTCCTGTAGAATTAAATATCTGGGTTAATTACCAATATTGTTATAATAAAGAATACATATAATGAGGATATCACCTATGCAATTTAAACATATAATTTTGCTAATAATTTCAGTGCTTTTTAATCAATCATAAGTTGAATATGACTTTATTAAATAAAGAACCAGTTAAAAGAGCTGAGAAGTGTCTTAAAGAGTTTGACGAAAATCTATCAGTTGTTGAATTACAAAACTCAGCAAAAACAGCTTTGGATGCAGCGAATTCATTAAATTGTGAAGTAGGAGCAATTGTAAAAAGTCTACTTATTAAGATAGAAAATGATTTTTTACTCTGTTTAGTTTCTGGTGACAAAAGATGTTCGTTAAATAAATTAAAAAAAATTTCTAAAAAAAAAAATGTAAGAATGGCTTCTGCTGAAGAGGTTAAGTCTCAAACAGGATATACAATTGGAGGTGTATCTCCTGTAGGTCATATAAATAAAATTCAAATATTTATAGATGATTCTTTAAGTAGATTTAAAGATATTTTTGCTGCAGCTGGACATCCTAATGTAATTTTTAAAATCAATTATGAAAAATTAATTCATATTACAAAAGGTGTTGTGAAAGATATTACAGAATGAAGCAAGCTAATTTAACAGATTATATTTTATTAACATTACTATCAATAATTTGGGCATCTGCTTTTTTTAATATAAAAATTGCAACAGAATCGTTCGGTCCAATGACAATTGCTTTTTTGAGAGTATTTTTTGGATCTATACCAGTATTAATTTTATGTTTTTATAAAAAAATTGTAATTGAAGCATTTTCAAAAGATTGGCATTGGTTCATGTTAATAGGACTAATCAATTTAGTTATACCATTCTTTTTAATTGCTTACGGGGTAAAATCAGTGCAAAGTAATTTGGCAGCAATTTTGATGTCTACTACTCCTTTGAGCTCTACCGTATTAGGTCACTTTTATACAAAAAACGAAAAATTTAATTTTGCAAAAACTGTTGGGATATTAATTGGATTTGCAGGAATTGTTTATTTATTTTCTGATAATATTTTAATAGATGAAAATAATTTTCTTTCAGCAATATTAATTTTAGTAGGATCAACATGTTATGTAATAGGTGGAGTTTTAACACTTAAAATTAGCAAGAAAAAAAACGAAAACGTTACTGGATCAATATTAATTTGGGCGACTCTGATTTTATTTCCTTTGATGTGTTTATTAGAAACTCCATGGGAAAATACCCCATCATTAAATTCAACTATGTCAGTAATTTATCTTGGTATAGTACCAACAGGAGTTGCATGGCTTTTAAGGTTTAAAATTTTGAAAAAGAATGGTTTAATTTTTCAATCTCAAGTCTCATACTTAATCCCAATCTTTGGAATTATTTTAGGCTATATATTTTTAAGTGAATTAATAACTTACAAGGTATTAATATCTTTATTGGCTGTAGTTGTAGGAATTTATTTTGTTAGAAAAGCAGATACGAAAATTATTATTTAAGTGAAGATATAGAGCTAATATGTTCTGGTTTTGTCTCGCAACATCCGCCTAATATTGTTGCCCCACCTTCTATGAATTTTTTTGATAAATTGTAAAATTCATTTGCATCAAAATTATCTCTTTTTCCTAAAGATTGATTAGGATTTACTCCAATTTCATTAGGTTTTGCTGTATTAAATGTCTGTATTGGGCCTGGTTCATCAACTCCCCACAAATTTATTTTAAATCCAAATGGTACTTCACAATTTAAAAATTTATCTAATACGGATAGAGATATTTCTGGAGAAATACATGCACAAACTACACCAAGTGTATTTTCATCTTGAATAATTTCAAGTAATTGCTCAATTTTTTCTTCTGAGGGTAGGTCACCATTTTTTTTTAAATGTATTCCAATTAAAACTTTTTTGTTTAATTTTTTAGATATATTAAGAGCGGCTTTAACTTCATTAGTGCTGCTAATAACATCTAAGTATAAAAAATCAGTAAATTCACTTAAAATATCAGCTTGTTCAAACATATCTTCCTCTATTAATTTGATATCGCGATCATCAGTTATATAAGTGTCTCTTTGGCTTGGAAGTGATCCAGCTACTAATATATTTTTCTTTGATAAATCTTTAGCTTTGATTGCAAGCTTACATGCAATTTCGTTTAATTTTTTGAATTCATCACCAACTTTATTTTCTATTAATCTAAATTTTCTACAACTAAATGTGTTAGTAACAATAACATCTGAGCCTGCGTTGATATATGATAGATGAGTATCAACTAACATTTGATGATATTTTTCATCTAGTAAAGCGCTAGCAGACCATAAAGTCCCCATAGATATCATTCCTTTTTCAAGTAATAATTGACCCATACCACCATCTAAAATTCTTATTTTTTTGAAAAAATTGTTATCCATTTTTTTTATCCCTTGTAGCTATAAATACTCCAGCGGTTGTTATTAAAAAACCAATTATATCAGTAAATGTTAATTGTTCGTTTAAAAATATCCATGCCATCACTGCTGAAGTAGGAGGTACTAAAAAAAATAAAGTAGTAGTTTTGCCTACAGTACCTCTTTTGATTAAAAACATAAGAATAGTAAAAGCTCCAAATGAAACTAATATAATTTGGTGAGACATACCCAATATAAAACTAGTTGTAAAATTTATGTAAGCATTTTCAAATATAAACATTAATAATAGATTAAAAAGGCAACCACCAACTGCTTGATACGCATTGTTAACTGATAAAGCTAAATTTCCACTCAATTTTTTTTGCCACAATGTTCCAGCTGTTATTGCAAATAAAGCTAAGACTGTAGCTAACAATCCTAAAGGAGGAATTTCTTTTCCAAAATCAATACCTAAGACTGTTGCAGAACCAATGAAACCTAAACTGATACCTACCCACTGTTTCCAAGATATTTTTTCTCCAAAAATTGGACCAGATAAAATATTTGTTAAAATTGGTTGAAGTGTAACTATTAAAGCTACAATTGCAGCTGGCATCCCAATTGAAAATGCATACCAACATCCACCTAAATAAATCCCATGAAATAAGATACCTGTTGAAAGACTTTCAATAATATTTTTTAATTTTCCAAAAATTTTATCATTACTGAAATAAGCAAATACGAGAAAACCAATTGTTACAATCCCAAATCTAAATGCTAAAGCTGCAAATGGAGAAGCGTTTTGAACAATTTCTTTCCCAGATATGAATGCCGAAGACCATAATAATATAAAGAGCAAAGGAAACGATTTTGTCATGGTAAAGATATATGGCGTAATATCTAATTTTTGTTGTGAATTCTATCCATTTCTTGAAGTTCGACTTCAAGTTTGTCTAATTCTTCACCACCAGCCATCATACTAAGAAGTTTTTCTCTAGATATATCTTTTTTTTGGAATGTTCCCATGCTTTTTCCTCGGTTAAGTACAGTGAAACTATTACCAACAGGGTAAGCATGATGTACATTATGAGTAATTAAAATTACAGCCAATCCCTCAGACGCAGCCTTTACAATATATTTTAATACCATTGATGCTTGATGAACTCCTAAAGCAGAAGTTGGTTCATCTAAAACTAAAACTTTTGCTCCAAAATATATAGCTCGTGATATTGCTAGGCATTGTCTTTCACCACCGGACATAGTTCCAACTGCCTGAGATGGATCTCTAACATCGATACCTATTTGTCCCATTCTATCTGCTGCTATCTTATTTGCTTTCTCCACATCAAAAGTTTTAAGGAAAGGAATACCTTTTTGAGGCTCTCTTCCCATAAAAAAATTTCTAGTAACACTCATTAAAGGAACTAATGCTAGATCTTGATAAACTGTTCCTATACCAATATCTAAAGCATCTTTAGGTGAGTCAAAAACAATTTTATTATCTTCAAATATAATTTCTCCTTCATCAGGCTTATGAACACCTGCTAAAGTTTTAATTAAAGTCGACTTTCCTGCTCCATTATCTCCAAGTAAGCACATGATCTCACCTTTTTTTAATCTCATAGTGACATCTTTAAGCGCTATTACCTTCCCAAAAAATTTACTAATATTATTAAATTGAACGAGATAGTCTGACATTATTTACTCTCAGTCACTTTCTTTCTGATATAGTTATTAAACACTACAGCTATCAACATCATTGCTCCTAAGAAAACTTTAAACCAATCAGTGTCAACATCTGTATAAAATATCCCCATAGATACAGTGCCAAATATAATTGCACCAAAAGCAGCGCCTATTGCAGATCCATACCCTCCAGTTAAGAGACACCCACCAACAACAGCAGCTGCAATAGCTTCTAGTTCTTTTAAAGTACCTCTCATAGTATCTGCAGAACCCGCATCTAATACCTGAATACAAGCAAAAATAGTAGAAGCAACTGCTGTACCGATAAATAGACTTATTTTTACCCTTCCAACAGGCACACCCACATTTGTTGCTCCAACCTTATCGCCTCCTGATGCAAAGATCCAATTACCGTATCTTGTTTTCATCAATATCCATGTTGCAAACAATGTTAATGCAATAAACCAAATAACTGATGGAGGTATTCCAGTTGCAAGAGGAGTTCCATCAGTTCTTAGTTCAATTAATTTTAATGATCCCAACCATGTAAAAAGCCATTTAAAAGTATCTGTAGCAAATAACCAAGCTAATGGATCATCTTCAATTAATACTCTTAGTCCTGGAACTTGAGTTCTACCAGTAATCAATCTTGTTATTGCTAATGTCAAACCTCTTAAAATAAAAAGCATTGCAAGTGTTACAATAAAAGATGGCAAACCAGTTTTGACAACCATTATGCCATTAAAGTATCCAACCAGTACTGCCATAGCGAAAGCAAAAACTATACTCATCCATAAAGGCCAACCCCAATAAATCGCAGGAATTGCAATACAAATTCCAGCAAAGCCAATCATTGATCCAATTGACAAATCAAATTCACCGCCAATCATTAACATCGCTGCTGCTATTGCTATAATTCCTAAATTAGCTGAAACATCGAGGAAATTAAGCATTCCATAGGCGCTAAACATACCAGTATCACCAGCTACAATTCCAAAAAATATAAATACAAGTATTGAGCCACCTAATGCACCTAACTCAGGTCTATTCAATAAAACTCTTAGTGGTGATATTTTTTTTAGACGCTCGTCTTCATTAAGACTACTTTTTGATGAAATACTTTTTGATTTTAATGACATTTAAATTTTGAAAAAAGGCCTGACTATAAAATTTAGTCAGGCCTTAAATATAGATTTTATCTATAACCTTGAGCTGCCCATTTAATTACTTTAGCAGCATTATCAGGAGTGACAAATCCTGGTCCTGTCATAACTACACCAGCAGGCATTGTTCCCCATCTCATGTACTGAGCAAAAATAGCTATTGGCAAATAACCTTGTAGATATTGTTGTTGGTCAATTAAAAACTCTACTTTACCTGCAGCAGCAGCTTTTAACATATTAGGTGACATATCAAATGTTCCTAATTTAACATTTCCAACTTTACCAGCAGCTTCTAAAGCTTTTAGTGCTGCTTCACCAGATAAACCAGCTCCTAAAGTTAGAATAGTGTCATATCCACCACCTAATTTTGCAGCAACAGCTTTTTGAATTTCAGTTGGGTCATTTGATGTTCCAAGAATATCAACAGATCCACCAAAACCTTTTTTGAAACCTGCACATCTTCTATCAAGCGCTACGTTTCCAACTTCGTGGTTAACGCATAAAGCTTTTTTTCCTCCAGCAGCTTTCATTTTTTGTCCGCCACCAACGCCAGCTTCAAATTCAGTTTGACCTACGTGCGCACTAATTCCTAATGATGCATAGTCATCCGAACCAGAGTTCATAGAAACTACTGGTATACCAGCAGCTATTGCTGCTTTAACAGATTTTCCTAATGCAGCTGCATCAGGCAAAGTAATTACAATACCTTTTGGTTTTTGTGATACAGCGTTATCAATTAGTTTTGCCATTTCAACCATGTCAAAAGTTCCAGGCGCAGTGTATTTGCAAGATACTCCCATATCTTTACAAGCAGCATCAACTCCATTTTTAGCTACCGACCAAAAAGGGTCATTAGCTTGTCCATGTGAAACAACAATTATATCAGTTGCTAATGCTGATACAGACATCATTGCCCATGCAGCAACAGCTAATATAAAGTTCTTTATTGTTTTCATTTTTAATTTCCTCTCTTAAATAAAAGTTAACTTTTAAACATTAAAGCTAACATAAATTTATTTAGATTGTAAAGAAGCAGGTTGTATTCAACCTAAAGTTGATTTCTAGTATTTTATTTTTTCAAACTTTTTTGATTTTAATGATCTGATAGCACTTTCTGCAATTTGAATTGAAATCTTTCCATCAATAAAACCACTTTTAGGTCTCGAATTTGATCTAAATAATTTGGCTAGATCATTTAATTGTTCTTTGTATGCTTGATCGTATCTTTCTATAAAAAAATGTTTAAAGCGTGAACGTGTATTTGTACTTTTATTAGAATACAAACTAATCTCATTTTCTTTGATATTATCAGAAATAATCATTCCTTTGCTTCCAAATAGCTCTACTCTTTGATCATATCCAAAACTACAATGTCTCGAATTACTTATAATACATTGAACACCATTTTTTGTTTTCAAAATTGCAGTAGCTAGCTCAAAATCTTTAAGTTTATTGAAGTATTTATTAGAAATATTACTCCCAGTAGCAAATATAGAAACAAATTCATCTTTACCTGCATAATATCTTGCTAGATCGAAATCATGGATCATCATATCTTTAAAAATACCACCTGAAGCCTTTAAATAATTTATAGATGGAGCAGCCGGATCTCTGCTAGTAATAATAATTTTCTCTAGCTTTCCTATTTTGCCTTTTATTAAATTACTTTTTAGAGAACTGTGACCTGGATCGTATCTCCTATTAAATCCAATTTGAATTTTATGATTAAATTTATTTATTTTTTTTTCGTAATTTTTAATTTTTTTTAAATTTAAATCTAAAGGTTTTTCACAAA
>CACGSX010000018.1 GCA_902575835.1 uncultured Pelagibacteraceae bacterium
GGAGTTAACATTCCATTTTCAATTGAAAATTTTTCGTTTATGAAAAAAAACTTTTTAATATTTTCTATTTTTGAAAGATTATTATTTAAATTATTTATTGAATTATTAATCTCTTCATTTGTAATATTAATAAATTCATCATTTAAAACTAATAAAGCTACTAAATAAGGTTTATTATCTCCATAAACCACTGCTTGATCAATAAATTCTAGATTTACTAATTCATTTTCAATTTTTAATGGAGAAATATTATCCCCTCCAGGAGTAATCAGAATATCTTTCTTTCTATCAGTAATTTTTAAAAAATTATTTTCTAATACTCCAATATCTCCCGTGTGAAGCCAGCCGTCTTTTAAGACTTTTTCGGTCTCTTCTTTATTATTCCAATAGCCTAACATTACATTTTCACCTTTTACTAAAATTTCACCGTCTTTAGCTATTTTTACTTCATTTCCCTTGAATGGCGGACCAACAGTATCTATTCTTATATCATCTATTGGATTACAGCTTACAACCGGAGAAGTTTCTGTTAAGCCGTAACCTTGCAGAGTTGGTAAACCAATAGCATTTAAAAAATATCCAACTTCTTTATCTAGGGCACCACCTCCTGAGACGAAGGTTTTTAGAGATCCACCAAATTGTAATTTTATTTTTTTTCTTACCAATTTATCCAAAATACTATCTTGTATTTTTTCAAAAATAGTTAAGTTTTCTTTTTTTATTTTTTTTAGACCTAATTCTAACATTTTAAATATTAATTTTTTTTTAAATCCTGTAGTTTTTTTAAAACTTGCATTAATTTTTTGATAAAGATTTTGATAAAATCTTGGAACAGCTGTCATAATTTCTGGAGAGCAATCACCCATATTTTTGACTAATTTATCAATACTCTCCGCATAAAAAATTCTAGCTGCTACAGTAATTTGTACAAATTGAACAGTGTGTTCGTATGAATGTGAAAGTGGAAGCCATGTAAGAAACCTTGGCTGTTCTTTAGATAATAATGGTTTTAAAATATCTATTGCACCCTCGCAATTATTTAGGATGCCACCATGACTTAAAATCACTCCTTTAGGATTTCCTTGTGTGCCTGAAGTATAAATTATACAAGACGGATCTTTTCTTGAAGCTAGAGATTTATGAATTCGTAAGTTGTTTTTATTACTATTTTGTATTAAGTCTTCCAAGTTAATATATTCAATTTCTACATTTGGTAAGTTTTCAAAAGAAAATATTTTTTTTATAAATTTTTTATCTTTAATAATGTTTTTCAATTTATTGAATTGGTCAATGTTTGAGACAAATATTATACTTGGTGTACAATCATTGAGGATATAATTGTAGTCATTTTCTACATATGTCGTGTAAGCCGGAACAGTTATTCCGTCTGATAACATGATTGATAAGTCTGAAATAAACCATTCAGGTCTATTTTCAGAAATTAATAAACATCTATCACCTTTTGATATTACTTTTCTTAATTCATTAGAAACTAAATTAATTAAATCATGAGTTTCCTGCCAAGAATAATTTTTTCTTTTATCACCTAAAGTTGATAATAAGATTTTTTCTTTATTAATTTGTTTATTAAATTGATCAAAAAATAATTCAGTTAAATTATTAATTTTTTTTAAATTCATCATTTTTTTGGTGGGCAAAGAGAGAATCGAACTCTCACAGTATTGCTACTATTGGATTTTGAGTCCAACGCGTCTACCAGTTCCGCCATTCGCCCATTTATTTTAAGTTTCATAGAATATAAATAATAGTATTAAAACATTATTTATATTAAAAGAAAATATGTTTAAGGCACTATTTAATAAAACAATTAAACTTGCAGGACATAAAAATTCTAAAAAATTTTTGGGATTTATATCTTTTGTTGAGAGTTTTATATTTCCTATTCCGCCAGATGTTTTGATTATTCCAATGACTATTGCAGACAGACAAAGATGGATAAAAATTGCAATCATTGCAACAATAGGATCCGTATTGGGGGCATGTTTGGGATATCTCATAGGATATGTTTTTTTCAATGAAATTGGAATTAGAATTTTTGAGCTTTACGGTGTGGATAATACTTCATTTTTAAAAGATAAAATTTCATCAGACGGAGGGGTTTTTGCCTGGGCAACATTGTTAGCTATAGCAGGTTTTACGCCCATCCCATTTAAACTACTTACAATAACTAGTGGGTTTGTTCAGTTTAATATTGTTTATTTCATAATTGTCTCTTTGCTAACAAGAGGATCTAGATTTTTTATAATAGCTTTTTTGGTTGGAAATTTTGGTCCAGCAATGAAAACGATAATTGAAAAAAAACTGCTTAAAATTTCAATTATAATATCAATTGTATTAATAATTTTTGTTTTTTTAATTTATAAATTTTTACAAAACTTTATGAACTAAAATGAATTTTATTTTAAAAAGAAAAAATATTTATTTATTAATTTTTATATACTCAATTATTGCTTTACTCTCTGCTATTTATATCGAAAAAGTTCTGGGGTATTTGCCATGTAAATTATGTATTTATCAAAGAATTCCTTTTTTAGTAGCTATCTTCATTTGTTTTTTGGGATATAATTATTTTAAATCCGATAGAATATTAATTGCTTTAATCATTACTTTCACACTAAGCACGGCTGTATCAGGTTATCATTTTGGTATAGAAAATAGCATTTTTGAGGAATATGCTGGTTGCACAAACACAAATATAGATATCACAAATAAAGAAAAAATAATCGAAAGTCTTGGAATGATTAAAAATTGTAAAGATGTAGAGTTTACTATTTTAGGCATCTCTTTATCTGGATTGAATTTTTTAACATCTTTACTAATTGCATTATTTTCGCTAAGAGCTCTTGTTTATGAAAAAAACTAATAAGAGAAAATTAGAAGAATTTATTCGAGTTGATCACGCAGGAGAAAGAGGTGCAATTAAAATATATGAAGGTCAACTTTTGGCACTTAAAACATTCAAAAAAGATCCTGAACTATTAAAATTAGTAGAAGAAATGAAAGAGCATGAGCAGGAACATAGTGATTTTTTTGAAAATGAAATCAGAGAAAGAAATATAAAACCTACTAAATTTTTACCACTATGGGATCTTTTGGGAGTAGGTTTAGGTTTTGGTTCAACATTATTAGGAAAAAAAGCAGCAATGCTGTGTACAGCCTCTGTTGAGGAAATAATTGATAAACATTACCAAAGTCAAATAGATCAATTACAAGATGATGAGAAAAAACTTAGAGAAAAAATTAAAAAATTTAGAGCTGATGAATTAGAACATAAAGATATTGCCTATGAGCATGGAGCAACAAAAAAAGGATTATACTCAATAATGGATAAAATTATTAAAACTGGCTCAAAAATTGCCATAAATATTTCAGAAAAAATTTAACTAGGATCTAATTCCACATCCCAATATAAATAATCCATCCAACTACTGTGGAGAAAATTAGGAGGAAAATTCTTCCCGTTTCTGTGAAGATCTTCTGTTGTTGGTTGAAAAGGCCATTGATTTAATTTCATTCCTGAATTTTTTAGTAATCTTCCACCTTTTTTTACATTACATGCTGAACAAGCAGTGACAACATTTTCCCAATCAGTTTTCCCTCCTTTAGATCTAGGGAGAAGATGGTCAAAAGTTAGTTCTTCATTACTTCCACAATATTGACAACTAAACTTATCCCTTAAGAAAACATTAAACCTTGTAAAATTTGGGTTTGAACGAGGTTTTATAAAAGATTTTAAAGCTATAACACTAGGCAACTGCATAGAAAAAGATGGGCTTCTTATCATTCTATCATAATGACTTACAATTGAAACTCTATCTAAGAATACTGATTTAATTGCATCTTGCCATGACCACAGCGATAAAGGATAATAGCTTAATGGTCTATAATCTGCATTAAGAACTAGGGCTGGACATTTTTCAAGTGAAAGATTTTCATTGATTAATAAAGTCATAATTATTCAGTATATTATATATTAATATTAATCAATGTAACAAAAAAAATAAATTATCTTTAAGAATTAAAATTATTTTTTATAAATTTTAATGCATTACTTGAAGCTTCAACTGGTATATGATGGTCGCAGTCTTTAATCATTAAAGTTTCTATGCTAATATTATTTCTAGTAAAAAAATCTTTTGCCACTAACAAATTATATGGTGGAACTATTTCATCTTTTTCACCATGAATTAATAAAGTCTTTGTTTTGGAAACCAATCTTAAACTAAGATCTTCTTTATCTATAATCTTTCCAGAAAATCCAACGATACAATTAAAGGGATCTTTAGAAGTTAAGCCCAAGTTTATTGACATCATGCACCCCTGACTAAATCCAGATAAACATATCTTTGAATTTTCCAAATTATATTCTGCTTTAACTTCTTCAATGTATTCTTTTAATTTATTTTCAGCTTTTTTTACTTCGTTTAAAATATAATTTTTATCATTTGTTTCTAAATCAAACCATTGATAACCAATTGGATTAATTTTACATGGTTCATGTCCATTCGGACACAAGAATAATGTATTGGTTAAAAACCTTTTCCAATTCAGAGTTAACATGCTTATATCTTTTCCATCTCCACCATATCCATGAAGTAAAATTACTGCATTTTTGATGTCAGACCCATTTTCAGGTTTTATAATTGTTGATTCAAGGCAAAATGTCATAGATAAGTAATTATGTTTTTTTATTTTAAAAAGAAACTAAAATCAAAGTATGATTTCTGAAATATTTGTTAAAATTGTAGCAATTGTTTTGCTTGCAGCTGTAGCTGTAGTCTTAATTCTTGGAATTAGAACTCTTTTTAAAGGAGACGGAGATAAAAAAACATCTAACAAATTAATGCAGCTTAGAGTTTTACTACAATTTGTTGCTATAATTGTGCTTGTAGCATTAGCTTACTTTTATAAGAATTAATTTAATTCATTTAACCAATTTAAAAATTCATCACTGTTAAAATCTATTGAGCCAACAATTCTTGCAAACTCATAACCATCTTTGTCAATGAATAGTGTTGTAGGTAGTCCTCTTAATTTTAAATTTTTTGCAATTCCAGCACCATCACCGACAAAAACTTGTAATTCATCTATTTGCAGGTCATCAAAAAACCTCTTAGATGTACTGATATTCTCTCCACCAATATTTATTGGGATAATCATTATTTTTTTTTCACCCTTAAGTTTTTGAAGGTTGTTTAGTGATGGCATTTCCTCTCTACAAGGGGCACACCATGTTGCCCAAAAATTCAAAATAATTAATTCAGATTTAAAATCTTTCAAATTAACTTTATTTCCAGCCTCATTTAAAAAGTCAAAAAACTTAATTTTTTGTTTTTCCTCATAAATTATTAGATTTTTTATATCTGGTGCTTCTATTGAATATGAAGAGCTAAATGATATGAAGTAAAGAAATATTATTTTAATGGATAAAAATATAAATTTCATAGATTTGTAATTGAATAACATGAGTAAAAATAAAAACAATAAACCAATTTGGGGTACAAGAATTAAGAAAAATGCCTCAACTTTATTTAAAAAAGTTGGTGGTTCATTACCAATAGATAAAAGACTATTTAAAGAAGATATTGAAGGATCAATTGCTCATGTCGAAATGCTTCACAAACAGAAAATTATAAATTTCAAGATTAAAAATAAAATAATCTGGGGATTAAAAAGAATTAAAAATGAAATTGTGAAAAAAAAGTTCAATTTTAACTATGATTTAGAAGATATTCATATGAATATAGAAAACAGATTATTTGAACTGATTGGTGATGATGCTGGATATGTTCATACTGCTAGATCTAGAAATGATCAGGTAATTACCGACCTTAAATTATGGTTAAAAGAAGCGACAAAAAAAATTATAATTTTATTAGATAATACAAATTCAAATATTCTAAATGTTGCACAAAAAAATATCAGAACAATTATGCCAGGCTTTACACACTTAAAAAATGCACAGCCATTATCTTTAGCGCATTATCTACTAGCATATGTTGAAATGTTTAAGAGAGATAAGAAAAAATTTAAGAATAATTTAGAGTTTTTAGATGAAAATCCTTTAGGCGTAGGAGCATTATCTGGCACTTCTTTTAAAATTGACAGAAATTACACCACAAAAAAACTTAAATTTAAAAAACCTACAAACAATTCTGTGGATACTGTTTCTGATAGAGATTTTGTATTAGACTTTTTGTATTCTTCTCTATCTTGCTCTTTACACATTTCTAGAATTGCCGAAGAACTCATAATTTGGAATTCTGATGCATTTAACATGATAACTTTAAATGATAAACTAGTAACCGGTTCGTCTATAATGCCACAAAAAAAGAATCCTGACCCATTGGAATATTTGAGAGGTAAAACTGGAATATTTATAGGAAATATCAATTCAATGATTTCAATATTAAAAGGGTTGCCTTTATCATATTTTAAAGATTTACAGGATGACAAAGAAATTGTTTTTAAAACAAATGATCAATTAAAAATATCACTGTCATTGTTGAATGATGTAATAAAAAATTTGATAATAAATAAAAAAAGTATGCTATCCCTTGCAGGAAAGGGTTTTACTACAGCTACAGATTTATCTGATTATATTGTAAGAGAACTTGGATATCCATTTAGAAAAGCATACATACAAACAGCAAAAATAATTAATCTAGCTGAAAAAAAAAACAAAAAACTTCACGAACTAGAATTGAAAGAAATAAATCAAATTGAGCCAAAACTTACATTAAATGTTTATAAAATACTAAATCTAGAAAATTCAATTAATTCAAAAAAATCTTATGGCGGAACTTCTTTTGAGAACGTCAAGAAAATGATAAAAAAAGCAAAAAATGATTAAAAAAATTTTAATTATTATACTTTGTTTATATTTTGTAACTGCTTGTGGACGTAAAGGTGATCCGGAATATAAATCTGAATTAACTAAGAATATTCAAAAAGTATTATGAAATATATAAACAATAAATTTTTTATTGAAGGAAAAAACATTAGGAGTCTAACAAAAAAATTTAATACACCTCTATACTGCTACTCTTATAAAAATTTAAGAGGGAATATAGAGAATTTTAAAAAAGCTTTTAAGGAAATTAGACCTTTAATTTGTTTTTCTGTGAAATCTAATTCTAATATTTCACTATTAAAAGAAATAAAAAAACTTGGCCTTGGAGCAGATGTGGTTTCAAAAGGTGAATTATATGCATCACTTAAGGCTGGTATTAATAAAAACAAAATAGTTTTCTCTGGAGTTGGTAAAACAAAAGATGAAATTGTGTATGCAATTAAGCAGAAAATATTATTAATAAATTCTGAATCATTAAGTGAAGTTTTAGAAATTGAAAAAGTTGCAAAAAAATTTAATAAAGTTGTTGATATAGGACTAAGATTAAATCCAGATACTGATGCTGGGACATTGAAACAAATTTCAACTGGTAAAAGTGAAAACAAATTTGGTGTAGATAAAAAGACTTTTGTAAAAATTATTAATTTGATGAAACATTCAAAATTTATAAATATTAAATGCTTAAGTGTTCATATCGGTAGTCAAATCTTAAACCACAAACCCTACGAAAAAATGCTAAATGTTCTTGATAAACTTTTAAGAAGTTTAGATTATAAATTTGAGTTTATTGACTTAGGTGGTGGAATGGGGATTAATTACGACAATAAAACGAAAAAACTTAATTATACAAAATATAAAAATTCGATAATTAAATTTAAAAATAAACACAATTGTAAAATAATTTTTGAACCTGGAAGATCTATAATTGGAAATGTTGGTATACTTGCAACTAAAGTAATTTATTTAAAACATAACAAAACAAAAACATTTGTGATATTGGATGCAGCAATGAATGATTTGATAAGACCAGCTTTGTATAATGCAAAACATAGGATAGTTCCATCCCAAAGAAATATGTCACGATCAAAGGAAATATTAGAATTTGTAGGTCCAGTATGTGAAACAACTGATAAATTTTTAACAGAAAAGAAATTTCAGAATATAAAAGAAAATGATATTATGATTATTTGCGATACAGGTGCATATGGTTATTCATTATCATCCAATTATAATCTTAGATTAAGGCCTGCTGAAATTTTGATTAAAGGAAATAAAGTAAAGATTATTAGAAAAAGACAAAAAATAACAGATATAATCTAACTTAAAACTTATAATGAGAAATATCCTCTTTAAAAGTATATTTTTTTCTGGATTAATTTTAATATGTATAATTTTTCTTCCATCTTTATTACTGCCAAAGCAAATCACTCTTTTTGGAGGTAAACTTTTTGGATACTGGTCCTCATTCTGTTTGAAAATTTTTTACTCAACCACCATAGTAATAAAAGGTCAAGAAAACATAATTAATAAAGAGAACTACTTTATCGCATGCTCTCATCAATCTATGTTTGAAACTTTTTTTTTACAAACAATATTTAATTCACCAATATTTATTCTTAAAAAAGAACTATTAAATATTCCTATATTTGGTTGGTATTTAAGAAAGATTGATTCTATTTCTGTGAATAGAAATAAAATTTCTAAAGAAAACCTTAATTTTACTGAAAAAATTAAAGAAGTTATGGAGAGAACAAAAAGACCTGTAATAATTTTTCCACAAGCTACTAGAGTTCTACCAGATGAAATTATTCCCTTTAAAAAGGGAGTTGGAAGAATTTACAGAGAATTAAATGTAAAATGTCAGCCCGTAGCTATTGACTCTGGAAGAGTATGGCCAAAATCCGGAAAGATGATGCCCAATAAAACAATTACTATTTCCATTTTAAAACCAATTAATACTGGTATCGAGGAAACAGAATTTGTAAAATTATTGCAAAAAGAAATATATTCCGAGCTTGGTCTTGCTAACTAACCTTTCATAGGCATTACAACGTAAATACTATCAAAGTCTGCAGGATCTTTTATTAAAGCTGGAGATCCAGTATCTTTCAAATATATTTCAATGTTATCACCATTTAGTTGGGATGCTATATCAAGCAAATATCTAGAGTTAAAACTTATATCTAAATCTGTCTCAAATTTTACAGATAGGCTTTCTTTACCATCGCCACTGTTAGTGTTATTGACGGATAAATCTAAATTATCCTTAGTCAAATTAAATTTTACACCATCTTTTTTATCTAAAGAGACTGATGCTACTCTATCTACAGAGTTTAAAAATGATTTTAAATCAATCTCTAATTTTTTTTGATTTTCTCTAGGGATAACTTGTATATAATTAGGAAATTTTCCATCGATTAATTTTGATATCAAAATACTATTGTTAAGTTCAAATTTAATTTTAGATTTAATATTTGAAACTTTAACCTCACCATCATAATCTTCTAAAAGAGAGCATAATTGAAATATAGTTTTTTTTGGAAGTATTATTGGTTCAAATTCAATTTTGTTTTTTAGTCTTATTTTTGAGATAGACATTCTATGGCTATCTGTTGCGGCTGCAGTTAGAAAATTCTTATCATCTGTTTGGGTCTGATGGAAAAAAATACCGCTAAGATAATGCCTTGTTTCATCATTCGAAATCGAGAATTTACATTTGTTTAAAAGTTTTAATAAATCTTTTGAATTTATAGTAAATTCATTTTCATTAAAATTTTCATCTGTAATCGGAAATTCAGATGCATTAATTGAATTTAAATTGAATAGAGATTTATTCGACTCTAATTGCAATTTACTCTCTCCAGTGTTTTCAAAATTTATCTGACTACCAGAGGGTATTTTTCTTACAATATCAAACATAATTGATGAAGAAGTGGTTGTTTTGCCCTCATCAAAAATTTTAATATTTGAGATTTCATTTACAAAAATTAAATCTAAATCTGTTGCTGTAATTTTTAATTTTGAATTTACTGCTTCTATCAAAATATTTGAAAGAATAGGTAAAGTGCTTCTTTTTTCTATTACACCCTGACAGTAACCTAAAGATTTTTGCAAATCTTGTTGATTAACACTAAATTTCATTTTCTTGTTTGTATAATATTTTATTCTTTAGACTATCAATGCTTAAATTCAATTCATTATCTTCTTTTCTTAATTTTTCTATTGTTTTAACTGAATGAATAACGGTTGTGTGGTCTCTATTAGCAAATGATCGACCTATCTCTGGTAAGGATTTAGATGTCAGCATTTTCGCTAAATAAATAGCAGTTTGTCTTGGTCTTACAAGATATCTTGACCTTCTTGGAGAAAGCATTTCATTTTTACTTATTTTAAAATATTTACAAACTATCGTTTGAATATTATCTATATCGACTTTATTTTCAGTTAAATTTAAGAGATCTTTTAATATTACTTTTACCTCTGACATCGAAGGAGTTTTTCCATAAATTCTTGAGAAAGATACTATTCTATTAAATGCACCTACAAGTTCTCTGATACTAGTATTAACTTCTGTGCTAATAAATTTTATAATTTCGTCACTAATTTTAATATTATTTGGATCATGAATTTTGAGATCATCATTTTTAGATTTTATTATATTGTATCGTAATTCAAAATCAGCATTTTGGATATCAACTACTAGTCCTCCTGAAAATCTAGATTTAATTCTTTCTTGTATTCTGGTTAATTTATTTGGCGGTCTATCTGCCGATACGATAATTTGAGAATTTTTCTCTAGCAAAACATTAAATGTATGAAAAAACTCTTCTTGCATAGCTTCTTTTCCATTCATAAATTGTATATCATCTATCAAAAATATATCGGTATTTCTAAAATACTCTTTAAACTTGACCATGTCATTGGATTTTATCGATTTAACAAATTGATACATAAATCTTTCAGCTGAAATAAACATCACTTTATTTTTTTCTTTTAAACTTAAACCAATTGCATTCAATAAATGTGTCTTACCCATTCCAACTCCTCCATAAATATATAGGGGGTTATAGTGAGCTATTTGCTCTGAGACTTTTTTTGCAGCTTCAAAAGCTAGTTTATTACTTTTCCCTAGCAAGAAATTTTCAAAGTTTTTATTTGGATCAATTCGATTATATTGAAGATATGAATCTTTAATAAATGAAACCTTTTCATTAGGAGATGAATTGTCTTGTTTTATTTCATCACTATTTTTGTTCTTTATATTCTCGTTAATCACAAATTCTATTCTGGAAATATCTTTTTTATATAATTTAATTATTTGTAATATTTGATCTAAATATCTTGAGGTTATCCAGTCTCTAATAAATCTTGTTGAAACGGATAACAAAACATAATTTTTAAACTCATCAACTAAATCAATTTTTTTTAACCAACTATCATAAATCTCAGAACCAAACTTATTTTTCATTT
>CACGSX010000019.1 GCA_902575835.1 uncultured Pelagibacteraceae bacterium
AAAAGAATTTGAGAGATTTAATCCTACATGGATTGAAGAACCTGTTAGATGGGAAGATGATAGAAGGACTTTAAAACTTTTATCAAAACAAACTAAAATTCCATTATCAGGTGGTGAAAGTGAAATAACAATTTATGGATGCAGGTCCATGATTGAAGAAGAGGCAATACAAATTTTACAATTTGATTGCACAATGTTTGGTGGTTTTACCAATGGAAAAAAACTTTCTGCATTGTGTGAATTAAATCATATAGATGTAGCACCACATCATGATTGTTATATTCATGCTCCATTAGTGGCATCAACTCCAGCTGGGAGAATTGTTGAGTCATTTGATGATGAGAGAGATCCTCTTCAAGCACAATTATTTGAAAATCCACATAAAATGAGTGATGGATGGATACATTTAAATGAAAAACCTGGTTTAGGTTTAGAGATTTCAGAGGCCGCGTTAAAAAAGTTCGGTAAACTGGTTTACAAAAATAAATAAACCTTTAATTAAGTTTTATGCGGTTTAATTCAGATCAGATACAAAAAATTGGTAAAGAAATTAGCAGTCAAGTTGATGGTAAAACTTTATTCGACGAATTCTCACGTGGAAGATACAGTACAGATGCCTCTGTATATCAAATTAAACCTCTTGGTGTAGTTCTTCCAAAAGATACTAATGATGTTTTAAGTTTAATGGAATATTCACAAAAGAATTCTGTTCCCTTATTAGCTAGAGGTGGTGGAAGTTCTCAATGTGGTCAGACTGTTGGAGAGAGTGTTGTATTAGATTACAGCAAACATCAAAATAAAATTTTAGAACTTAACGTTGAAGAAAAATATGTATGGGTTCAACCAGGTGTCGTGTTAGATCATCTAAATGCTTATTTGAGGCCTCATGGACTTTGGTTTCCAGTAGACGTTTCAACAAGTAGTAGAGCAACAATTGGAGGTATGTCAGCTAACAATTCCTGTGGATCTAGATCATTATATTATGGGAACATGGTTCATAACGTATTAGCCATTGAAGCAATATTAGATGATGGTTCAATATTTAATTTTGACCAGATAAATAAAAATTATTTAGCTACAAAGAACAACCAAGACAGGCTTTATAAAATAATAGATAAATTTATCGATGTAAGACAACAGGTTGGAAGCGAAATTGATGCGAATTGGCCTACAACACAAAGAAGGGTTGGAGGATATAATATTGATTTAATTGATCCTGAAGGCTTCAACTCATCAAATCTTCTTGTTGGTTCTGAAGGAACATTATCTTTATTTAATAAAATAAAATTAAAACTATCTGAAATACCAAAGAATAAAATTTTGGGTGTCTGCTACTTTGATAATTTCCATCAAGCAATGGAATTATCAAAAGAGATTGTGAAATTAAAACCAACTTGCGTTGAGTTGATGGACCAAAATTTATTAAATTTAGCAAAAGAAATCCCAATGTATGCTGGGGGTATAAAAAAATATATCAAAGGAAATCCTGAAGCTGTTTTGATGGTAGAATTTATAGATACCGAGAAAAGTGTATATGAAAAAAAAATAAAGGATCTAGAATATTTAGTTTTAAATCAAAACAAAAAAAATCAGTTTTCATATTATTCAGATTTATCAGAACAGAAAGAAGTTTTTGAAATAAGAAAAGCTGGATTAAATATTTTGATGTCAATGAAAGGTGATAGAAAACCAGTTGCCTTCATTGAAGATTGTGCAGTTTCTTTAGAACACTTAGCTGACTACACTGCCAGATTAAAAGAAATATTTAAAAAATATGGAACCAGTGGAATGTTTTATGCTCATGCATCTGTTGGAACTCTTCACGTAAGACCAGTTTTAAATATGAAATCTGATAAAGATATACAAAACATGAGATCTATATCTGAAGAGGCTTTTGAAATGGTTAAAGATTATAAAGGTTCTCACTCTGGTGAGCATGGTGATGGAATTGTTAGATCAGAATTTCATGAGATGATGTTTGGAAAAAAAATCACAAATGCCTTTGAAGAAATAAAAGATACATTCGATAGTAAAAACCTTTTAAATCCTGGTAAAATCGTTCGACCGTTTAAATCAAACGATAGATCTTTAATGAGATACAAATCAGGCTATCAAGCAGAAAATATAGATACACATTACGATTGGTCTAATTGGGGTCAATTCTCCGATGCTGTTGAGATGTGTAATAACAATGGAGCTTGTAGAAAATTAGATTCTGGTGTGATGTGTCCATCATATAGAGTAACTAAAGAAGAAAAAGATTTAGTCAGAGGTAGAGCAAATACTTTAAGATTAGCTTTATCTAATCAACTTCCAGAAGGTTCATTTGCATCAAAAGAAATGTATGAAACTATGGAGTTATGTGTCAGCTGTAAAGCTTGTCAAAGAGAATGCCCTATGTCGGTTGATATGGCTAAGATGAAATCTGAGTTTCTTTCTCATTATTATAAAAAATTTAGTATGCGTATTAAAGATAGAGTTATCTCAGACATGCCAAGACTTATTTGGTTATTAAAGATTGTTGCTCCTATATTCAATAAGATCAAAAATATACCATTAATCTCAACAATTGTTGAAAAGTTTGGCTTTGCAACAGCAAGATCTATGCCTGAAGTTCAAAACCAAAACGCTTTAAGAGAGATTTACGACAGTCAGACAGTATCAGAAAATAAAGTAATTTTGTTTGCAGATACATTTAATATAAATTTTGAAAATGAAAATCTAGTTTATGCAATTAAAGTATTAAATAAATTTGGATATCAGGCAGTTATACCAAGTTTTGGTAAAGATAAATTAAAGAGACCCCTTTGTTGTGGAAGAACATATATATCTTACGGTCAATTAGACAAAGCTTCTGAAGAGCTAAATAGATTTAATGATTACGTTATCCAAAATAATTACATTGATTTGCCAGTTGTAGGTATCGAACCATCTTGTTTATTAACATTTAACGATGAATATCAGACTTTAAAAAATGTGAATAATAGAGAACAAATTAAAAATAAATTTTATCTGCTTGAGGAATTTATTTTAGAACAAATAAGAAATAACAATAATATTAAAGCTAATAAGTTCGATCAAAATGTATTAATTCATGGTCACTGTCATCAAAAATCACAAGATAGAATGAAAGGTCTTACTAGTCTTTTATCAGAATTAAATATTAATAATAAAATGATAGACTCTAGTTGTTGTGGAATGGCTGGTTCATTTGGATATGACAGTAAGACTTATGAAGTCTCTAAAAAAATGGCTAATCTTTCTTTAATACCTGCAATCAATAATAGTGGTGAAAAAGATTTTATAGTTGCAAATGGTACAAGCTGTAGACATCAAATATCTGATTTATCTCAGAAAAAAGGTAAGCATGTCTCAGAATTATTATTTAAAATTTTTGAAACTGTTAATTAAAGAATAACTTTTCTATTATAAAAATCTTCAATTTGGTCATCTTTGTAACCAAAGATTTGCAGAACTTCTTTTGTATGTTCTCCTAAGTTTGGAGCACCTTTTGATTTTTCTGTTTTACTTTTTGAAAATTTAATTGGCATACCAATAGCCGTACTTTTACCTGCTTTTTTATTATCTACTTCTATAACCATTTCTCTTTCAATTGTTTGAGGATCTTTAAACATGTCTGTTATAGAGTTAATTGGTCCGCATGGTAATCCATTATCATCAAAGATTTTTAACCACTCACTAGAAGTTTTTTTAATTAGTTCTTCGTTAAGAATATCAACTAATTCTTTTAAATTTTGTTTTCTATTTAAATTTGATGAAAATTTTTCATTTTCTTGCAAATCTTCACGACCAATTGCTTTAAGTAACATCAACCAAGTATTTTGATTTGAAGCACCTACAGTAATCCATTTATCTTTTGTTTTAAATGCTTGATAAGGAGCTGTTAAAGGATGTGCTGAACCTAAGGGTCCAGGCGACTCTCCAGTTGCACCTGCAATAGCAGACTGCCAGTATGTATGAACAATACCTGCTTCATATAAAGATGTATCAACTTTTTGTCCTTCACCAGTTTTTTCTCTGTGAACTAATGCTGCTAAAATTCCACTAGCCGCAAGTAAACCAGCTGTTATATCAGTAATAGGTGCACCAACTTTCATAGGTGGTTTATCTTTGCTTTCGCCAGTAATACTCATTAATCCACTCATTCCTTGTGCAACCAAATCAAATCCTCCTTTATCTGCGTAAGGACCTGTTCTGCCATATCCAGATATTTCACATAAAATGATTTTAGGATTTATTTCTGACATAACATCATAACCAACTCCTAATTTTTCTAATGTTCCTTTTCTAAAATTCTCCAAAACTACATCAGAATTTTTTACCATCGTTTTAAATATCTCTATTCCATCTTTGTCTTTTAAATTTAATGCGATACCTTTCTTATTTCTATTCATCATCATAAAAGCTGCGGACTCACCATTAATTTCTGGTGGCAAAAAGTTTCTAGTATCATCTCCAGCTGGTGTCTTTTCTATTTTAATTACCTCTGCACCTAGATCCGCTAATAATAATCCACAAGTTGGGCCAGCCATTATTTGTGCCATCTCAAGTACACGAATGCCTTTTAATGATGCGGTCATCTATTACTTATTTTTGAATTTTGGTTTTGTTTTGTTTAAGAAAGATTGATATCCAATTTTAAAGTCTTGGGTATCATAACATTTGTAACCTAGATTATTTATTTTTTCTGTGACTTTTCCGTTTTTTAAAATGTTTCTTGCAAATTGCTTATGCCACCTTGCAACTTTTGGAGCACCTTCGCATATTAATTCAGCTGATTTATAAGCTTCTTTTTCAACATCTTTATCATTCACTACTCTATTAACTAGCCTCTTCTGAAATGCTTCATCAGCTCCAAAGACTCTTCCTTCAAACAATATTTCCATTGCAGTTGTGTAATTGGTCACTTTCAAAAGTACCTCAAGTTCTTTTGCAGCCATTGTTAAGCCTAATCTTTTAATTGGAACTCCAAACCTAGAACTTTTGCCACAAATTCTTATGTCACAACATCCTGCTATTTCCAATCCACCTCCAACACATATTCCTTCAATCAAAGCAATTGTTGGTATTGGACAATCAAAAATTGCTCCAAGTGTTCCGTGTAAAAATTTGCCGTAAGATTTTGCTAATTTTGATGAAGATCTTTGTTTTTTAAATTCTCCAATATCATTTCCTGGTGAAAAAGATTTACCACCCTCTCCTCTTATAATGATACATCTTAAATTTTTATTTTTAGATAACTTTTTGAAAACTTTGCCAAGCTCAATCCACATTGGCTTAGTCATTGCATTTAATTTTTCTGGTCTATTGATAACAACTTCAACTAGATGTTTATTTTTTTTATTTACTTTAATTAATTTGCTCATTTAGCTCCTATAAAAAAATTCAACTAAAGTCATTGGTATAGCTGGAACATAAGTTACTAACATTAACAATACTAATAATACACATATAAAAGATATATTAGATCTTGTTACATCCCATATGTCTGCTTTTGCAACGGAACAAGCTGTAACTAGTACACTTGCAACTGGCGGTGTTTGTTGACCAATTGCTAAATTTAAAGTTACAATTATACCAAAGTGAACTGGATCAATACCTACAGCATTAACTAATGGCATAACAATTGGCACTGTTAAAATTATTGCGGCAACTGAATGTAAAAAGAAACCTATTACTAAAAGAAATACATTAAGTATTCCTAAGACTGCATATTTATTATTTGTAAAATCAATAATTGACTCTGCAACTTTTTGTGGGATTTGTTCAATTGTTAAAAATTCACCAAGTAACACAGATGCAGCTACTAATAACATTACTGAAGCTGTTTGAATTGCTCCTTCACAAGCTGACTCGTATAATCTTTTAAAATCTATTTCTTTATAAATAAATCCAATAACTAATGATGCTACAACTGCTAAACCTGCTCCTTCAGTTGCAGTTACAACTCCTCCAAAAATTCCACCTAGGATAATGATAGGTAATAAAAATGCTAAAGCTGCATCTTTTGCAGTTTTCTTTACATTTGGAATATTAAATGTTTCTTCAACAGGAAAGTTTTTACGTCTTGCAGTGATATATGCTGCTAACATTAAGAAGAAGCCACCTATTACTCCTGGAACAATTCCTGCTACAAACAATTGTACTACTGAACTTTGAGCCATTACCGCATAAACAATCATTGGTATTGAAGGTGGTATGATAATCGCCAAAGACGCTGAGGATGAAGTTACTGCAGCAGCGAAAGGACCAGGGTATCCTTTTTTCTTCATCGCTGGAATTAAGATAGATCCAAGTGCAGCAACATCTGCTACAGCTGATCCAGAAATTTCAGCAAAAAACATAGAGGTAGCAATGTTAATCATGCTTAAACCACCTTTGATAAATCCAACAAGTGCTGAAGCAAAAGCAATTAATCTTCTAGAAATACCTGCACTATTCATTATTGACCCAGCCAGGATAAATAATGGAATAGCAATCAATGGAAACTTCATTGATCCATCAAACATTACGATTGCTGTATCAATTAAAAAACTTGTTCCCGTCTTCAATACCATTGCAATAATTGTTGTTACTGCAAGGCCAATAGCGATAGGTACATTGATAGATAAAAGAAGTAGAAGGACTGCAAACATTGTAAGAATTATCATTAAATATCTCCTGTTTGCTCGTCACCTGTTGTTTGAAGAACTAAATTTTTATAATCTTCAGGAATTCTTAAGGTTTCAGATAAAATAAATAAACATGATGCAATTGGAATAACTGATTGCACAAAAGGCTGAGGAACCCACTCTAATGTTACTAAAGTTTCTCCTGTTATAAGAGTTAAAACTAAATAACCATAGTAAGCCAATAATATTAAAAAACCATAAACAACTAATTTTGATACTACAAAGAAAATTTTTCTAAGAACTAATGGAAAGGCTTTGAAAATACTTGGAACACTTATATGAGAACCTTTTAAAGCTGCATACGCTGAACCATAATAAGTTATCCAAGCAAGCTGAACAGCTGCAACTTCGTCATACCAAACCAAAGCACTGCCAGCGAAACGAAAAGTAACACCAAGTAAAACTGTTACCGCTAATGCTACCATCATTATAAACAGTATTAGTTTTAATATTTTTTCGTAAGAATTTATAAATTTTTGCAATGTCATTTTTTTTTCAGGCCCTCTGGTAGAGGGCCTGTTACAAATTAAGTTAATTTGCTAAAGACGATACTTTATCAATTAACGCACCACCAGTTGGTACTTCAGACGCGAATTGATCGTATATTCCTTTACTTGCACTAATGAAAGCACCTTTGTCAGCTTCGTTAACTTGAACTCCAGCTGATTTGATTACTCCCAATAAAGATTTTTCAAGATTAGCGGCTTCAGCGTACACAAATTTTTGTGTATCTTTTGCAGCTTGCTCTAAAATACTTTGTACATCTGCAGGTAGTTTGCTCCAGTGGTCTTTATGTACTGTTACATAAGCAGGAGTATAAACGTGACCTGTAATTGATAAATATTTTTGAACTTCTTGGAATTTAGCACTAGCAATCTGAGCATATGGGTTTTCTTGTCCATCCATTGTTCCTGTTTTCAAAGCAGTAAATACTTCTGAGAAAGACATTGGAGTTGGGTTTGCACCATATGATTGGAACATTTTAACTCTCCATTTTGATTTAGGTGTTCTTAATTTAATTCCTTTTAAGTCACCTGGAGTGTTAATTGGTCTAGTGTTGTTTGTGATATGTCTAAATCCATTTTCCCAAACAGCAATAACTTTGTATCCAGTTTTATCTTCAAGATTTTTAAACATTCCTGGTAAAACTTGGCTTTCAACTTTATTCATGTGTTTTCTGTCTTTAATAATGAAAGGCATATCAAATACACCAAACTCATCATGAATAGATGCCATTACTGATGAAGGTAACCACATGTTAACTGTACCTAATTTTAGTTTTTGCATTCCTTGTTTGTCTTTACCAAGTTGCGAAGAACCAAAAACAGTTACTTTTCCTTTGCTGCCTAATCTCTCATTTGCAAGTTTAGCAAAATGATCAACTGATGCAGAAAATAAAGATCCAGGTTTTCCTACGTGTCCAAATTTTACTTCAGTTGAATTTGCTGAGAAACTTAGAAATAGAGACGATAATAAAACAACAATTATCTTAAAATATTTGTTCATATTTCCCTCTTAAGTTTGTTTTTTTTAAACAGCTTATAGAAAATATGAATGCAGTGCTAGGGATTAAATTGGCGTATCGGAAAAAAATTATCGATCTTTAAATTCAAGATTGCCTCTGGAGTCGACACTCTTTTTTACATGCTGATAGTAGGTAGGATTATCAATCAGTCTTGACATATCTATACCCTTATTCTCATAACGTCTTTTTATTGTCATTCTTGGGATTATTACGAGGTTCATATTATCAATGAAGTCCTCGGTCCACTCTTTTTCTATCTTATCTTTGACCAATCTTTTCAAAAATACCCTTAAATCTGAACAACTAAGGTGTTTAATTTTTTCGTTATACAATACCATTTTGATGAATATATAATCTTGGTGTTATCTTGCAAGTTTAATGAATATATCTCCCATACCTGACTGAAGCTGATCTAATGGAGTATTATTTCTAAGAGTGCAATATCTACCTGTAACTTGGTGTCTATCTATAGCATTAACATTATATTGAGTGCAGGTTTTGGCTTTGTGTAATAAACCAATCACCAGTTTTCCATCTACTACTGAAACTTGTTTCGTATCTAAATCATCGCCATTGCAAAAATATTTTTTGTTTACCCTTTCAGGAAAATCTGTTTTCCCACAAGGATTTTCAATTGTGAAAACATAAAATTCTTTTTCTATGCCTTTAAATTTATGTTTCATTTTAGTTGTTTTTGAATATTTCATTAAATCACAGGAGCATGGAATGCAGCAT
>CACGSX010000020.1 GCA_902575835.1 uncultured Pelagibacteraceae bacterium
TACTTTTCTTCGCTTTATTTTCAATGAAAAATACAAATATCAACATTGTTGCGCTGACAACTATATCTCTTATCTTTTTAAGGCTTTATCCAACAATAACTAGAATGAAAACGAGTTATGATAATGCACTATTTAATAAATATTCAGCAATAAAAACAATTAAGTTATTAGAAGAAATCTCTTTGATTAAAAATAGCGAAACCAATCAAAAGAGATTTACTTTAAATGATCAAATAAAATTTAAAAAGGTTTTAATTAAAAAAAATGATAAAAAAATAATTAACGAAATTGATTTTTCTCTAGTTAAAAACGATAAAATTTTATTAAAGGGTGAAACAGGTTCTGGAAAATCAACTTTTCTTAAATTTTTAAGCGGTATTCAATCAGGAAATTTTCAAATTTATAAAAATGAAGGGCAAAGAGAAGATTTTACTTCTACATATTTAAAATTTAATATGGTTTCCTATATACCACAAAATCCTATCTTGTTTAATTTTTCTATTGCACAAAATATTTCTATGGAATTGAATAATGAAAATATAGATTATGAAAAAATTTCAAACTTGTTTAAAGAATTAAGACTTAATAAGTTTTATAATTACCTAGATCAAAAATTATCTTTAGATGGATCTTCAATATCAGGAGGTGAAAGACAAAGAATGTCAATTGCAAGGGGATTGTATAATGATCCAGAAGTTATAATTATGGATGAACCGTTTTCATCGGTGGATGATGAAACTAGAGATATTATTACAAATTTTTTAAAAAAAATCTCATTAGAAAAAACTTTAATAATTTCCTCCCATAACAAAGAAAACGAAAATCTATATAATAAAATTTATATAGTTAAAGATGGCAATATAAATGAAAATTAATATTTCTACTGCTGTTATTTTTTGTGGTGGGAGAGGAAAAAGATTAAAACCAATTACTAACAAAATACCAAAACCTTTAGCGTTAGTATGTGGAAGACCATTTATATTTTATATAATTGAACAACTAATTTCTTTCAAAATTCAAAAAGTTATATTTCTTACAGGATACAAAAGTGAAATTTTTAAAAACAAAGTTAAAAAATTAAATTTACCTAAAAAAATCAAATATGTTTTTAAAAAAACTCCTGTAAATTGGGAAACTGGTAAAAGATTAAATTTTATAAGAAATTTAAAAGAAATGTTTTTTTTGCTTCTTTACTCAGATAATTTAATTTATTTTGATTATATTCGTTATATTAATTCATTAGATAGTAAGAAAATAATTAATATCATTATACAAAATAAATCTTTAGCTGAGGAGGTTGGCAATATCAATAGATCAAGAGATAGAAATATTTATTCTGCAAAAAGAAAGAAAAATTTTAAATATGTTGAGCTGGGGTATAGTGTAGTTTCTAAAAAAATTTTTAATTATTTAGATAATTCGAATTCAAACTTTTCTTTTACTTTAGAGAAGTTATCAAAAAATAATAACCTCGGTTGTCATAAAGTATTGAATAAATATCATAGCATTACAAACTTAAAAGCACTTAAAAAGTCGAGCAAAACTTTGTTGAAATTTAGAAAAAAAAACTTAGGATAAATTAATTTGAATTTAACTGTTATATCATTATTAAAAGATTTTCATTTATCTTGCATTAAATCCTACGAAAGTCTTTACTCTCAAACATCCAAAGAATTCGAGCATATTATAATTTACAAGAATTTGAGAAATGAAAATTTAACATTCTTAAAAGAAAAATTTCATAAATCACAATTCATTAAAGAAATTCCTAACGAACATAAAAATAAATTTTTTGCAATGAATCAAGCAATAAAAAATTCTAATGGTAAATATATTATGCTTTTACATAGTGATGATATTATTTGTGATAAAGATTTATTAATTAAAATATATAATTTAATAACGCTTGATCTAGATTTTATAACAACTGGGGTAAAAATTATTAATACTCAAGGTAAAATATTAAGAAAGTGGATTTTTAACGAAAATAAAGATTTTTTTGGCTATTCGGATATTCCTCCTCATACTGGCTTCATATATAAGAAAGAGCTTCATGATATTTTTGGTTATTATTCTTTAGATTATCCAATATGTGCAGATTTTGACTTTATGTTAAGGTATTTTTCATCTATGAAAAATAAAGCTAAATTTAAAGTAATAAATACCTATTCCATAAGTATGTTATATGGTGGCGACTCCACTAACCTCAGAAACATTTTCAAAGTATTCAATGAAGATAGGTTAATTTTTAAATCTCAAAAGAAAAATTTTCCTTTTTTAAGATCTATAAAAAAAAAAATAGGTAAACTTAAACAGTTTCAGTGATCAAAACTAATATTAAAATTTTTAGTGAAAATTACGTAAATAGTACAATGTTAGCTTTGCTAATAATTACATTTCCTTTTAATTTCAAAGTACTATTTTTTTTTAGAGTTGTAGATTTTATTCAATTAGCATTTATATTTTATAATATTAAAAACATTAGTATTAAACATTTGAAAATAATTACATTAGTAATTATTGCAATTTTAATCTCTTCATTAATCGGTATACAATATAGTCCATTATCCAACGCTGGATATACAAAACTTGTATATGTTTATAAATTTTTAAGTCCTTTAATTCTTTTTTTTATATTAGCAGATATAAATTTTGATAAAAAATTCTTACATCTATTTTATAATTTTTTTATCTTAAGTTACTTTTTTCTTATTTTTTATAATTTATTCATAGATTTTTTTAATATTGTACCTGAAAAAATAAATACTCATCATTTCCCTCTTACATTTATTGACACTAATAAGGGTGATAAACATTTACTTGGTGCAACATTAAGTTTTTTAACGTTTTTTACATTACTGTTTAAAAATTTAAATGTTGAATATAAATTTTTAAAAAAAATTAATTATTCAATACTAATAGTTTTGATCACTCCAATTTTTGGATTTTATATTAGTTCTAATACTTTAATTTTGTCTGGTTTAATATGTTTAATTTTTACAATATTTAATCATCTTCAAAATTATTTTTACCAGATAAATAAATTAAAAAATTTCAATTTTGTGATTTTATTTTTAGTTCTTATAATGTTTGGGTTAATAGTAATATTTTTTGGAAGTAAGATTTTATATAACACACATATTGCTATTAATTATCCTGTTATAGATTTAGTTAGGTTTAATAATTTATTCTACAATTTTCCAACAAATAATATTTTGCTACTTTTTGGTAGCGGTATTTTAACAACACCACTTTTCATAGACCAAGGACTATTAACTTTTATTCACTCTTTTGGATTAATACCAACTCTTGTATTTTTTTACATGTTTATTAAGTCAAAATTTTATTTAAGATTAAAAAATACTGCTAAGTTTTTTATTTTAATGATTATTATGCAAAATTTATTTATTACAGAATTTTTTCTAATTTCTAGATATTCTATTCCTCTAGTACTGATTTATATAACTTATATCAAACTAGACTTAGATTTCGAAAAAAGTAAGAAACAACAATAAAAAAACAAATAAATCAATATTGATAAAGAAATATTAAAAATGAAGTAATTATTAAAAATAGATGAATTATATCTCTTATATACTTCAGAGTAAGAAATATTTACATAATCCTTTTTAATTAACATGTCTTCTAAGTTCATCTTTTTATATTTTAAATTTGAAATTTCTATCCCCATTCTCTCAAGGTAATCATTGTAATCAAGGTAATCATTGTAATCATGTTTTCTGTATCTATAGGGATTTTCGATGAAACTCTTAAAAATATATTCCTTATATATAATTTGTCCTTTAATTAACGAAATTTGTTTATTTAATTCATATTCAATAAATTCAGGATCTAAATTATTTAAAATAAATTTATTGAATTCATTTTTTACGAAACTTATTTCTGAATTTTTTAAATATACATGTGTATTAAATAGATTTAAATTTTCATTACATTGTGGATCTTTTAAAAATTTTATTAAAACTCCTTTTTTTGTCATATTATCAATTAAACTATTTAGTTTTAATCTGTAATATTCTAAACTACATGGAGCCCTTACTGTAAAATCAAGTTTAGTAATATTAATATTTGGCCCTCCCGTTTTTGGTGAAAAGATATTATGACATATTAAATAAATAACTATGAATAAAATTATATTGTTTAAGGGTTTATTTTTAAAAAATTTAATGGGTTTATTTTTCATTTTTTTATAATTATAAAATTCAACCAGAATTAATTTATATTCAAATATATTAAAATTGTATAGTTCATGCTAATGAAAAGAGGTAAATTTATTTAAATGTGTGGAATATTTAGTTCTTATGGACACATATCAAAGAGAGAACTCTTACATTATTTAAACAAAATTATTTTAAGAGGGAAAGATTCTTTTGGTATAAATTTTATAAACAAAGCAAATCCAAAAAATTTTTACTATTCATATGAAAATAGAGATTTTAATGAATGTATAAATTTTCCCAAAAATGAAAATACCCTTATAATTGCGAATGCAAGACTGATTACAAATGGTTCAAACATTAAAAATACTCAACCTTTAACAACTAAAGAATTATCACTCTCTCACAATGGTATAGTTGTAGATTTTTCAAATCTAGATACAAACAGTATGGAGCTAGAAAAAGAAAACAAAAGTGATACTCAAATACTATTTGATAGAATTAAAGAAATTTTAAATGGTCAAGACATCAAAGAAGAAATTGAAAAATATTTAAATTCTCTTAAAGGTGAAATAAATCTAATTTTTTTTTCAAGTAAAGATAATAAGTTATATTATTATACAAATTGTGGGAGTCTCTACATAAAACACAGAGAAGGAAAAATTGTAATTCTTTCAGAGAAAAGTTTTTTTTTAAAACAAGACCAGGCTGAAGTTGAGCAGGTTAAAAAAAATACACTTTTTAACATTTCTCTCGAGCTAAATTTAAAAATTGAAAATGAAAGAAATTTAAACAAGGTAAAAAATAAATATAAATTCAATAATATTATTGATAATAGCTTGTTTGAAGAGGTTAGAGAAAAAATAAAAAAGAAAATATATAATGTAAATAGATGTAAACGATGTTTAATACCGGTTACTTATCCAAAAATTAAGTTCAATGAGCTAGGCATATGTATCTTTTGTGAAAATAATTCCAAAACAGAAGAGAGCATTTATGAATTAGAAGATTTAAACAAAATTGTATCAAGACAACCAAAAAAATGTTTAGTTGGTCTGTCTGGTGGCTTCGATAGCTGTTATACACTTTACTATGTTAAAGAGGTTTTAAAGCTTGATCCAATTGCTTTCACATATGACTGGGGATTAACAACCGATATGGCAAGAATTAATCAATCAATAGCATGCCAAAAATTAAAAGTTGAACACATAATTAGGACAGACAATATGTCTCAAAAAAGAAATTTTATTAAAGCAAATATCGAAGCATGGTTTAATAATCCTCACCCGGGATTAATACCACTCTTTATGGCAGGTGATAAAAAATTTTTACATTTTGAGAGAAAGTTAAAGAGAGAATTGAAAATAAATTATTCATTTTTTGGAACTGGCTCGGCATCTGAGAATAGACCTTTTTATTATTTATTTGCTGGAGCATCTTTAAGAGGTGCGGTTGATAATGGAGTAATGTCATCAATGATGTTTGAAACAAAACTTAAACTACTCTTTTTTTATGGAATAAATTTTTTAAAAAACCCAGGATTAATAAATAAATCCTTATTTAACACAGCTTTAGCTTATTATTACACTTTTTTTGAAAAGTATAATTACATAAGTCTCTTTAAATATATAAATATAGAGGAAGAGAAAAAAAATAAATTTCTAATTAATGAGCTTGGATTAAAGAGTGATTCAAAATATGGAGATGAAATCTGGAGAATGGGAGATGGTCAATCTTCTTTTAACAATCTTTTATATAGTGCACTATGTGGCTTTACAGAAATTGATGATCAACTGTCTGTTGCTGTTCGAAATAAAGAGTCATCAAGAGAAAAAGCTTTAGAAAGAATTTTAAAACATAACTTGCCTAAAAAAGATATGTTACAATATTTTTTTGACTTAATACAAATAGACTCTAACAAGACTTTGGAAAAAGTTTTAAATCTTGATGAATTTAATGATTAGTTTGGATAGAAAAGCATTACTTTTTTTAATTTCAAACTCTATTTCTATAGCTTTAGGTTTTTTATTATACTTAGTAATAATTTCTTCCTCAGATGGTAATTTATCAAAACTGATGTTGACTTATAGTATTCACCTAATTTTAGGCTCGATACTTACATTCGGATTAAATTTATATTTATTTAACAATTTAATGTCGCTAAAAAAAGATCAATTAAAGTTAACTTTTATTAAAAATAATAATTTATTTATATTTCAAATACTAACTGTAGGTTTACTGATAGTGCTAATTTTATCTGGTGTAGATTTAATCAAAGCCCCCTATAAAAAAAACTTTAATTTACCTTTGTGGCCTATTTTTTTTGGCTCACTCATATTAGCTTTTAATAAAATTGTTTATTTTTGTTTTTTAGGGTTTAAATTTTATAATAAATGTTGTTTGATTATTATAACTAGACCATCAATTCTGTTGGCATCTATAATTTTTTTTACTTTTAAATCAAATATTTCTTTTGAAATCTTTGTTGCTGGAAGCTTTATTGTATCTGAAATTTTTGTTTTATTGATTAGTTTAGATGAACTTAAAAAAATAAATTTTTTTCAAATAAATTTCTCTAAAAAATTTAATGTCTCAAATTTGAAAAATAGCTTGAAGTTATTCGGAGATTACATTTTTGCGGAGGTTATTTTAAAAATAGATATTTTTTTTTCGATGATAAAATTTGATATAAAAAATATATCAACTTACTTGATTTCACTAGTTTTTATTGAGGGAATGCTTACTTTTACAATTATATTAAGAAATTATTTTTCATCTCAATACGGTACATATATTTCTAGCAAAAATTACGATCTCTACTTAGCTCATTATAGAAGGTTTGCCTTATTCTCTTTTTTTATAACACTTTTTTTTGTTTTCTGTTCTTTTTTTGTTTTATTTATTTTGCAAAATTATTTAATTACCTTCGATGAGATAGCATTTAAATATCTTTTAATAATGTGTATAGGTTACTTAATTTTCTCAATTTTTGGTGTAAGTGAGTTAATTTTTTTAAATAGAAATAACTATCTAAAACAAACTTATTATTTTTTGACCGCTTTTTTTGTACAATTACTTTGTATAATATTTTTGATCAATAAAATAGGAATATTGGCATTTCCTATTTCAATTTGCATAATGTTTTTAATCATGAGTATTCTAATATTTCTTGAGTTTAGGAAAATCGGAATTTGAGTTATACAATTATGCTAGAAATTTATTAACTTAACGGTTAAATACTAATTTAATGTTTTCATCTAGAATTAATAAAGAATATTTTTTTTTTATAATATTTTATTTAAGTGGAATTATTTTATATTTACTCTCAACAAAATTTCATTTCTTTGCAGTTCATCACGGGCCATTCTATTATTATATTGCTGAAAGTCTGTTAAATAATCAAGGATTTTTACCTAGTGTAAAGCTATTTCCATCAGGCATTGATATAGTTACACCTCAGATAGGTGTATCAATTGTAATTTATATTTCAAAATTGATCGGCTCAAATTATTGGTATTTAGTTTTCTACTTATTTCATGGTATTTTTTGGTTCCTCGCTTTACAAGAGATAAAAAATTTTTCTCAAAAAAACAGTATCTTGGGTATTAATTATTTATTATTAACATTTATAATATATATCCAGCCTTATAACATAAATCAAACCGCAGCTTTTTCCAATGAAGCTATTTACTACCCATTATTAATTTATTTTATATTTTATTTTTTCGGTAATTTTGAAAATTTAAATTTTTATTCAAAAAATAAATTTAAATTTATTTTTTTAGTTTTATTTTTAATAATTGGAACAATATTTAGATTACATAATATTATTTTATTTGGAACATTTATTTTTTCATTATTTTTTTTTACGAATAAAAAAATTTATAAACAATTAATATTTTTTATATTTTTAAAATGTATATTTTTATTTTGTTTTTATTATTTTGCCGATATTACAGGACCACTCTTTTTTATAAAAACAATTTATAATTTTTTTATAATTGAGAATAATCCTACAGAATATCATAATCACTTTGTCAAATTAGATGAAATAATATTTAATGTTACTTATAATACTAGCGAATATTTTTCAATAGAGAGGTTAAATATTTTTTTATCTACTTTCAGCTCGCCTTTACCTTTAATAAAAATTTTTAAAAATCAAAATATTTTATTATTAATAAATTTTATATTTCTGTTATTATTTATTTATTCTCTATTAAAATTAAAAATTTTTAATCAGTTTAAATATATTATTTCAATCTATTATATATTTTCATCAATTTTTATTTTTTTCTTACCGATGAATGAAGGTAGTTATTATTTACCTGTATCGTTTTTAAATATTTTTATATTTTATTGTTTATTCAAAAATATTTTCAAAAAGTATTTTGAATTTCTAACTATTTCATCTTTAGTTGTTTCGGTATCTTTTTTTTATTTAATTTATTCAGGTAAAATCAATGTTTTAGATTTAGAAGTCTATAATCATAAAAAAGTTTTAAATGATATGAGGTTATTAAGAAAAATTGTAGACGAAAAAAAAGTTGATGTATTTGTTCCAACCTCAAATATAAATATGCCAGAACTGTGGGTTTGGATTTTAGAAAAAAAAATTTGCAATAATAAAATTAACAAATGTATTAAAAAGAGCAAAAAAAAATTTAGTAACAAAGAAATTAATGTTTTATATTTAAATCAACATAGAAGTTCAGTATCTTATTTATCAGATCAAGAAAAAAAATATTTAGAACAAATCAATTTTGATTTA
>CACGSX010000021.1 GCA_902575835.1 uncultured Pelagibacteraceae bacterium
TAATGATAAAAAACAAAAAATTACCAATTTAGAAATCGAAGAACCAGAACCTTTCATTAAAAATTTCAAATTTATAAAGGGTTTTAAAGAAGGTAAATTATATTTTGAGTCTTCAGAATATGAAAAAAAAATTAATTCAAATTTAAAAATCAATGATTTTAAAGTGCAAGAAGTACCACTTCTTGCTAAACTGTTGACTTTGGCGTCTTTACAAGGGATTGCTGATATTTTAACTGGTGAAGGAATTCGTTTTACAGATTTTGAAATGGATTATGAGAAGTTGGGAAATACCACAAAAATTAAAGAAATGTATGCCATCGGACCAGCTATTTCATTAATGATGGAAGGTTACATTGTAAAAGATGAATTAACCAGTTTGAGAGGAACACTTGTACCTGCAACAACCATAAATAAAACAATTTCTAAAATTCCAATGTTAGGTGATATTTTAGTTGGCAAAAAAATTGGTGAAGGTGTATTTGGAGTAAGCTTTAAGATTAAAGGCCCACCTAAAAAACTTAAAACTTCTGTCAATCCAATAAAAACTTTAACTCCAAGATTTATTACTAGAACTTTGGAGAAAATTTCTAATTAAATTACTATTTTGTAATGTTTTTTCTTACCGATTGATAGCTTAATAAAATTATTTTTTTTTGTGCTAACCATAATTGGTTATAAAAATGGATCTAATTTGGGAGATATTATTGGACGCTTGTTTGGGCCGATATTTAGATCAAAAAAGTTAATAGAAAATAATTTGGAACAATCTGGCATTGTGGACAAAAAAAATTATAATAAAATTATCAGCAATATCTATGGAAACTATGGAAGAATACTTGCTGAATATCCTTTTCTCAAAGAATTTAGAAATAATAAATTAAATAAATTTATTGAAATAAATGGGCTTGAGAACCTAAATAAAATTAAGAGAGAAAAAAGACGAGCTGTATTTATATCTGGTCATTTCAATAATTTTGAATTGATGGCTCTCCAACTAGAAAAAGCTGGTATAAATTTGTGTGCTATTTATAGACCCTTAAATAACGTATTCCTTAATAAAACCATGGAAGAAATAAGAGAAAATTTTATATGCAAAAATCAAATTAAAAAAGGAAGATCAGGCACAAGACAGATTATTGAAAATATAAAGAAAGGTAATTCAGTAGCACTAATGATAGACCAAAGAGTAAGAGAAGGTATAAAAATTAATTTTTTCGGTAAACCAGCTAGTACTACGACCATACCCGCGCAATTAATTAAAAAATATAAATGTGATCTAGTGACTATTTATATAGAGAGAAGAAAAAATAATTATTTTAAAATGTTTGTTTCAGAACCGATTAAAATCGGGAACAATAAATCAATAAAAGAAATCACTGAACATCTAAATAAGATACTTGAAAAAATGATTTTAAAAAATGTAGACCAGTGGATCTGGACTCATGATAGGTGGAAAACATAATCAGTTTTTATCTAATAAATCTCTTTTCATTGAGGCCTCAACATACGAAAAGTAGGCTTCCTGTTCTTCAACATTCCAATAAGTTAAGTTTTCAAGTGGTATTTTTTTTTGTGAGATAGCACAAATCACATGATCACCATCTTCAATGATCTCAAAATTATTTGCTAAGTATTTTAATTTAGCTAACTTATTTAACATATTTAAGATATATATTTACTAAATGAAAATTGCAATTATTGGAAGTGGAGGACGAGAACATGCTCTAGTTCATCACTTAAGTAATTCAAAAAAAATAACAAAAATATATTCAATACCAGGTAATGCTGGTACCGAAGAAATATCTATAAATATTGATTTAAATTTGGAAAATTTTCAAGATTTGTATAATTTTATTAAGAAAGAACAAATCGAATTAGTGATTGTTGGTCCAGAAAAACCATTAGTCGAAGGATTAGTAGATTTCCTAGAGTCAAAAAATATTAAAGTTTTTGGTCCTAGAAAAAAAGTAGCTCAATTAGAAGGCTCAAAAATATTTACAAAACAAATTTGTGAGAAATTTAACATACCAACTGCTAAATTTAAAATTTGTAAATCCAGAGAAGACTCATTTATATTTTTATCGTCATCTAATTTTCCTCTTGTTGTAAAAGCAGATGTTCTTGCTGCAGGTAAAGGTGTTTATATTTGTCAAAATGTTGATGAGGCTAAAACTGCTGTTAATGAAATATTTGATGGTAAATTTGGGAAAGCAGATCAAGTATTAATTGAAGAATTCCTAGAAGGTGATGAGATGAGTTTTTTTATTATTTCAGATGGAATTAGTTATAAAACTTTTAATACAGCTCAAGACCATAAAAGAGTTGGTGAGGGTGATACTGGAAAAAATACAGGAGGAATGGGAGCTTATTCACCTTCAAGCTTAATTAATGATGATTTAGAGAATAAAATTTTAAACAAAATAATTGAGCCAACGTTAAAAGCTATAGATGAAATGAATGAGAAGTACGTCGGTTTTTTATATGCCGGCTTAATGATAAAAAGTAATGAACCATACCTAATTGAATATAATGTCAGGATGGGTGATCCTGAATGCCAAACTATATTACCTTTGGTTGACAGTGATTTATTGGAAATAATAAATTCTTGTTGTAATTCAAAATTAAAGACCCACGAAATAAAATGGAAAAATAAAAAAAGTATGTGCATTGCTTTATGCTCAAAAGGATATCCTGAAAAATATAATAAGAATGTTGAAATTAAAAATTTAAAAGAATTCAAATCAAGTAAAGATAATTTTATTTTTCATGCAGGAACAAAAAGTTTAGAAAACAAAATTTTAGCAGTTGGTGGTCGAGTAATAAATTTTGTAAATATCTCAGATAGCTATTCATCAAGCAGAAAAGAAATCATCCATCAGATTAAGAAATTGAATTGGAAAAATGGTTTTTATAGATCGGACATTGGTCATAAAGTTATAGATAAATGAGAGTAATAGGTGGTAAACTTAAAGGGAAGTTAATTCATAATCCTACAGATAATAAAACAAGACCTTTGAAAAATATGGTCAGAGAATCAATATTTAACATTTTAGAGCATTCTAAAAATGAAAAAATTAAATTCAAAAATGACATTGTTTTAGATTTATTTTCAGGTTCTGGATCATTTGGTATTGAATGTTTATCTAGAGGTGTAAAAAAAGTCTTTTTTTTTGAAAATTACAAACCTTCTTTAAAAATTTTAGAAAAAAACATTAAGGAGTTAGAAATTAATAAAGATTCAGTCGTCAAAGAAATAAACGCGTATGAAATTTCTAAAGAAAATATAGATAATGAAAAAATTAATTTAATTTATTTGGATCCACCATTTAAAGATAAAAATATAAATAAATTATTAAGGAAAATTTTAGACTTAAAAATTGCTCACAAAAGTACATTAATAGTAATACATAGAAATAAGAAATTTAAAGAAAATTTTATAGAAGATTTTAAAGTTCTTAGAGAAAAAAAATATGGTTTATCAAAAATAATATTTGGAAAATTACTATTTTAGAATTTTTTTTGTTTCTATTTTAATCAATTCAACAGAAGGTTGGTTAATTGGATTTACATTTAATAAAGAGCTTAGCATTAGTGTTTCTAAAATAAAAAATGTAAATAGTTCACCTAAAGTTTCCTCACTTTTATTTTTAATTTCAAAACTTCTAAATGATAATTTTTTCTTATTAAATACATTTTGCGTAGCTTTTTTTTGAGCATACAACACTTGATCTAAGCTGCTCTTTTTTAATTGCTCCAATCCATCAATTAAATATGCATTATTAAATTTAATTGGACTTCTCTCTTTAGTGAAAAAAAAACTAAAGAAATTATTTTTTGGACCATCTAAATAAAGTTGTAAAAGACTATGATTGTCCTTTGGCATTGTAGAGATTATAGGAAAAAAGCCTTTACCCTTTTTCCCTAAACTTTCAGCAGATAATTGCTGATACCATTTCAAAAAGTTATTTAATTTTTCATCATAATTTAAAATTACGCAATTTTTTTTTCCTTTAATAATATTTGAGTGAATTGAAGTAACATTTTCAATTAAAAAATTAATAAATGTTTTATTTTTTATTAGATAATTTAATCGTTTAAATTTTTTTTCATTTAAACCCATCAATTCTGCCGGAACCATTCCGACTTCAGATAATACTGAGTACCTACCCCCAATATAATTCTTATGGTCTATTACATCAGATTTCAGTTTATTCGCCATAGCTCTTAGGATATTTTTTTTATTTTCAGTGATTATTAAATTTTTATTTTTTTTTTGTTTCGTTAAAACCAGATTTAAATTTGATAATGTTTCTAAAGTATTTCCAGATTTTGATATAATTATATTTAAACGTTTTTTATTTGATTTTGTAATTTTATATTTCTGTAAGTTGTTAAAAAAGAAAAATTTTTTTTTGATTTTATGGTTAAGGAAATCATATATAGCTTGTGCACCCAAAATAGATCCACCCATACCTATTAAATTAAACTCGTTAAATTTCTTAAAATTTAGTAAATATTTTTTTTTAAACGAATAATTATAATTATTTGTTAGAGATTTTAATAAAGGGTATTTTTGAATTAAAATTTTAAAATTTAGAAAATTATTAAATTTTTTTTTATTTAATTTTTTATTTTTATTATTGAAATTTTTGTAAATAATATATTTTGTATCCATTAATTACTGGATTTTCTTTTTCATATTATTTAATAAATCTGAGCCATTACTTGAATCCTCGGAATTATCATCGTCTTTTATTTTCAGTAAATCTTTGACTTCTTCATTATTTTGTTGACTTTTTACTTCCAAATTATCTCCAGGTTTAGGGAGTTTGTTCATATCAGGTGGCATTTGTAATGGGTTTTTTTTCTTAACCAAGAATTCATCACTTTGTTCAGATCTTTTTTTACCTTCTAAAGCATCTCTAACTCCGCCACAAAAAGTTAATAATGGCACTAAAGCGATTAATAAGATTAAATTTAGTTTAATTTTTTTCATCTTTTTTTTTATAGAATATAAATTCAGATAAAATTAGGCATATAATACCAATTGTTATAAATATGTCAGCTACATTAAAAATAAACCAATGATATCCTGCATAATTTAAATCTATAAAGTCTGGAACAGCTCTGTAATAAACTCGATCAAATAAGTTTCCTAAAGAACCTCCTAATATCATCATTAAAAAAAATGATTTAATTTTTGATTCAATCAAAGCGAAATACAATATTACCAAGTTTATAATAACTATAATTGTAGTAAAGATATTATAGAAAATTTGATCTTCTGAAGAAAATAAACCAAATCCAATACCTGTATTCCAAACTAAATAAATATTTAAAAATTGATTTATATAAAAATCAACTTGTCCTTCATTATTTAAAATATTTAGAATATAAATTTTTGATAGCCTATCTAAAGTAAAACAAACAACTAGAAATATAAAACCTATAAGAAGTTTATTTAATTTTTCACTTCCCATTTATATTTAAAAGTCCACAATTTGGTCTTTCACAACCCGTTTCAAAAATTTTCCAACAAATAGGGCATTTATTTCCTTGAGCCTTTTTTGCAACTATATCAATACTATTATTTTGATTTTCATCTTTAATTACAGATGCAGATGAGGTTATACAAATTTCAGCAAAATTTATATTTTTTGCCTTATCGTAAAATTCTTTATTTAACTTTATTTCAATCATTGCTTCTAAACTTGAACCAATTGATTTTTCAGCTCTCATGTTTTCAATTGAAATATTTGCCTCATCTCTAATTTTTTTTACATATTCCCAATCTGAGTTGAGTTCCTCATTATTCCAAGAATTTGGAACGGAAACAAAATTTTGTAAATGTATGCTTTGGCTGTCTTCTTCTTTTTTAACCAATTGATAAATTTCTTCGGTTGTAAATGATAATATTGGTGCAAACCATTTAAGAAGGCACTGTAAAATAATATTTAAAAGAGTTATGCAGTTTTTTCTTTTATTGGAATTTAAAGCCTCACAATACAAAGTATCTTTCCTGATATCGAAATAAAAAGCAGAAAGCTCTACTGTACAAAAATTTAGTAACTCTTTGTACAAATTGTGGAAATTATAAACTTTAAAATTGTTATTAAAATTTTCATTAATTACATAAATTCTATGAAGCATAAATTTTTCAAGTGAGTCAAAGTTTTCAAACTTAACTTTTTCAAAATCAAGACTTTCATGTTGATCTTGGATATTTCCTAAAAGATATCTAAACGTGTTTCTAATTTTTCTATAAGACTCTGCATGTTGATCTAAAATTGAATAATCTATTCTAAGATCCTCAGCATAATTTGAAGATGCAACCCAAATTCTTAATATATCGGCTCCGTATTTTTTAAGTATATCTTGTGGAGCAATTACGTTACCTGTTGATTTTGACATTTTTAGACCTTTTCCATCTACGACAAAACCATGAGAAAGAATGCTTTCAAATGGAGCAACACCTCTTGTTCCACATGACTCTAGTAATGAAGAATGAAACCATCCTCTATGTTGATCTGAACCCTCTAAATACATCGATGCAGGCCATTTAAGGTCATCTCTTTTTTCTAATACAAAAGAATGAGTGGATCCACTATCAAACCAAACCTCAACTATATCTGATAATTTTTCATAATCTTCTGCTTTATACTTGTCTCCAAGAAATATCTGATAATCTTCCTTAAACCAACAATCAGAACCTTCTTTTTCGTAAATTTTTGCGATATTTTCAAAAACTTCATCATCAACTAAAACTTCACCTGTTTTTTTTGAAATAAAAATCGGTAGCGGCACACCCCAAACTCTCTGTCTTGATACACACCAATCAGGTCTAGTTTCAATCATTGATTTTATTCTTTCTTTTCCTTTGGAAGGATAAAAATCTGTATTATCGATGGCTTTTAATGCTTTATCTCTTAATCCATGGCTTTCCATAGAAATAAACCATTGTGGAGTTGCTCTATGAACTAGTGGAGCTTTTGATCTCCAAGAATGGGGATAAGAGTGAGTAAGTTTTCCGTTTGTTACTAAATTTTTTTGCTCATTTAATTTTTCAATAATTAAGTTATTGGCATTAAAAATATGTAAACCTTCAAAATGTTTAATTTCATTTGTATATTTTCCATCACCATCAACTGTCTCAATTGCTTTAATATTATTATTTAAACAAAGATTGAAATCATCTGGTCCATGACTAGGGGCGCAGTGCACGATACCCGTACCTTGTTCAGTAGTAACAAAATTAGCTTCTAGCATTGGTATATCATAATCATATCCCATTTTAGAAAATGGATGGCTACAAATTGTTCCTTTTAAATCTTTTCCTAAAAATTCGTTTAAAACTTTTATATTTTCAATAGAAGTATCTTTTTTAAAAGGTTCTAGTAGGTCCTTTGCAATTATTATTTTTCTATCAGTAAAATTTTTGTTATCTTTTATTTCAAGTAAAACATACTTTAGGCCAGCATTGTAAGCTAAAGCTTTATTTGCAGGAATAGTCCATGGAGTTGTCGTCCAAATTATTACATCAGCACCATTAATTATATCTAAATTTGAAACTTTCACTTTGAATGCTGCATAAATTGTATCTGAAACATGATCCATGTATTCAACCTCAGCATCAGCTAAAGCTGTTTTTTCAACAGTTGACCAAAGAACTGGCTTGTAACCTCTATAAAGGCTTCCTTCTTTAAGAAATTTTCCAAGCTCTCTAACTATTTGAGCTTCAGCATCAAATGACATTGTTGAATAGTAATTTTCCCAATCACCGATTACCCCAAGTCTTGTAAATTCTCCCTTATGGACGTCTATCCATTTATTTGCAAATTCTCTACATTCTTTTCTGAATTCAATAATTGGAACATCATTTTTATTTTTTTTATTCTTTTTGTACTGTTCTTCAATTTTCCACTCAATAGGCAAACCATGGCAATCCCATCCAGGAACATAAACTGAGTCTTTACCATCCATTTGATGAAATTTTGTAATTATGTCTTTTAAGATTTTATTTAAGGCAGTACCCATATGAATATTTCCATTTGCATATGGAGGCCCATCATGAAGTACAAATTTTTCTTGCCCTTTACTTTTTTGTCTTAACAAATTGTAAAGGTCAATTTTCTTCCAAAATTCTATGTAATTTGGCTCCTTGTTTGGCAAATTTGCCTTCATTGAGAATTTTGTTTTAGGTAAATTTATATGTTCCTTGCTCATGAAATTTTATCTTTTAGCAACTTTGATATCTTTATTAATTTGTTTTTTCAAAGCATCAATATTTTTAAATTTTGTTTCTCCTCTAATAAATTTTGTAAAATTAATAGTTAGATTTTTATTATAAAGATTTCCAGAAAATTTAAATAAATTTACCTCTAATAATAATTTTTTTTGATTAAAAGTAGGCCTATACCCAATATTTGCTATTCCTTTGATCTTTTTTCGTTTTTTCTCGATATAAACATCGACTGCATAAACTCCTACTTTTGGTATTACATAATTTTTTATATTTATGTTGCATGTAGGAAAGCCAATTTTTCTTCCCATCATTCTACCCTTTTCTACAACACCTTCTATTGACCAATTTCTTGATAAAAGTTGATTTGCAATTTTTAAATTACCATTTTCAATTAATTTTCTAATTAATGTTGAGGAAATAATTTTATTTTTTTTATATAACGGTTTTGGATTAATTAATTTGTAATTATATTTTTTTT
>CACGSX010000022.1 GCA_902575835.1 uncultured Pelagibacteraceae bacterium
TTCATAGCTTCTGCCATTTGAGATGGATTTTTAGCTTTTGCAATTGCAGTATTTATTAAAACACCATCACATCCTAACTCCATTGCAATACTAGCATCAGAAGCTTGTCCAATTCCAGCATCAATAATTAAAGGTAATTTTGTTTCTTTTCTAATAATTTTAATATTAACTTTATTTTGTATTCCAAGACCTGAACCAATTGGAGCAGCAAGAGGCATAATTGCAACAGCACCTGCATTTTCCAATCTTTTTGCCATTAATGGATCATCATTGCAATAAACCATTACTTTAAAACCCTCTTTTGTTAATAATTCAGTAGATCTTAATGTTTCTATCATTTCTGGAAAAAGGTTTTTTTTGTCTCCCAAAACTTCTAATTTTACTAATTTCCATCCACCTATTTCTCTTGCTAATCTTAAAGTTCTAATTGCATCTTCTGCTGTAAAACATCCGGCTGTGTTAGGCAAATATGTTATTTTTTTTGGATCTATATAATCCATTAATCTAGCTTTATTCTTATTAGATATGTTTACTCTTCTGACTGCAACTGTAACTATGTCTGCACCAGAAGCCTTAATAGCTTTAGCACATTCATTGAAGCTTTTATATTTTCCAGTTCCAACTATCAAGCGAGATTTAAAAATTTTATTTGCTATCTTAAATCTTTTGTCAATCATTATCCACCACCGATAAAATGAACAATTTCTATTTTATCACCTTTCTTTAATTGAATTTTAGAAATTCTATTTTTGTCTATAATTTTTTTGTTTAGTTCTATAGCTATTTTATTTAATGGCATTTTTAATTTTGTAATCAAGCTCTTAAGTGTAAATTTAGGAATTATTTGCATTTGCTTGCCATTTACAGTTATTTTTATTTTATTTTTAATATTCATATATTATAAAGAATTTGTGAGTAAAATATTAATCATTAATGGTCCCAATCTTAATCTAATAGGTGAAAGAGAACAATCACAATATGGTAGCAAAGATTATAAATTCCTAGAGGATATTTGTGAGAAAAAATCAGAAGAATTAAATTTAAATCTTGAAATGAAACAATCAAATGTTGAAGGAGAAATCGTAGATATTATTCAAAGTGCCAGAAACGAATTCGATGGAATTATAATTAATGCAGGTGGATATAGCCACACATCAGTCGCAATTAGAGATGCACTAGATGTATTTAAAGGCAAGATAATTGAACTTCATATATCAAATATATATAAAAGAGAGGAATTTCGTCATAAATCTGTAATAAGTGGTGTTGTTACAGGAATAATTTGTGGATTAGGAATAAATGGATATATTTTAGCCATAAATTCTATGCATGAGATGTTAAATGAAAATAAATAAAAATATAATCAAAGAGCTTACAGAATATTTAAATGAATTTAATCTTACAGAGATAGAATACACTGAAAAAGATATAAAAGTTAAAGTATCAAAATCTTCTGGATCAAATTTAGCATCAATTAAAGAAATAAAATCAGAAATAAAAACTGAAAATATTAAAATAGATAATGTTAGTGGGACTGAAGTTCCATCACCTATTATAGGAACAGCTTATTTAGCACCAGAACCTGGTGGTAAAAAGTTTGTAGAAGTCGGTAAAAAAATTAACAAAGGTGATACAATAATGATTGTTGAAGCTATGAAAACAATGAATCACGTACCATCTCCAATAGCAGGTATTGTAAAAAAAATTTGCGTAGAAGATGGTCAACCTGTTGAATATGGACATACGATAGCGATAATTGAGTAATAATGTTCAAAAAAATTCTTGTTGCAAATAGAGGTGAGATAGCTGTTAGAGTTATAAGAGCCTGTAAAGAATGGGGTATACAAACAGTCGCCATTCATTCTGATGTTGATAGAAACAGTATGCACGTTAGATTAGCTGACGAAAGTATATGTGTAGGTCCACACCAAGCAGCAAATAGTTATTTAAACATTCCTGCCATAATGTCAGCTATTGAATTGACAAATTCTGAAGCTGTTCATCCGGGATATGGTTTTTTATCTGAAAATTATGAATTTGCAAAAATTCTTGAACAAAACAAAATTAAATTTATTGGCCCATCGTCTTCATTAATTAAAATGATGGGTGATAAAATTGAAGCAAAAAAAATTGCAAAAAAATACGGTCTTCCAGTAATTGAAGGATCTGATGGAGGTGTATCTGATTTTGATGAAGCAAAAAAAATATGTAAAGAAATTGGGTATCCAGTACTGATAAAAGCAGCTGGTGGTGGTGGTGGAAAAGGTATGAAAGTTGTTACAAAAGAAGATGAGTTTGAAAACTTATTTTTGACTGCAAAAACTGAGGCAAAAAAATTTTTTGGTAATGATGAGGTATATATTGAAAAATTTTTTCAAAATCCAAGACATATCGAAGTTCAAGTATTATCTGGTAAAAATAGAACTGTACATCTTCATGAAAGAGATTGTTCTATACAAAGAAGACATCAAAAACTAATTGAAGAAACTCCCAGTCCTTTACTAAATGATCAGATAAGAAAAGATCTTTTTGAAAAAACTGTCAAAATGGTAAGTCAAATTGGATATGAAGGAGCAGGTACAGTAGAATTTATTTTTGAAGATGGAAAATTTTATTTTTTAGAAATGAATACAAGAATACAGGTTGAACATCCAGTAACAGAAGTAGTTACAGGAATTGATTTAATAAAAGAACAGATCTGGATTGCGTATGATGGCAATACTGCATTAAAACAGGAAGATATTAAGCCAAGAGGTCATGCAATTGAATGCAGAATAAATGCTGAAGACGTATCAAAAAATTTTCAACCTTCACCAGGAGAAATTACCATGTGTCATCAACCTTCAGGTTTTAGAACAAGGGTGGATGGAGCTATATTTCAAGGCTACAAAGTAACTCCATATTATGACAGCATGATTTGCAAAGTAATATGTCATGGAAGGAATAGAACTGAAGCAATTCAAAGAATGCGAAGATCCCTTGATGAATTTGTTATAGAGGGAATTAAAACAACGATAGACTTACATAAAATACTTTTAAATCACAAAAAATTTTTAGATTCAGATTTTAATGTGAGTTGGCTTGATAAAGAAAAATTACTCTAAGAATAACATTTTTTTAACCAAATATCATACACGGGGTGATCAAAAGGTCTAATTGATGGAGACGAGGCGAATGTCCAATCATTAAAAATGAACACCTTGTTTTCATCTTTGTTTACTGTATCTCTTACTTGCATGTATGCTGTGACTTCCGGATCATCGTCAAATTTTGAATTATTACATTTAAGAATGTTTATAGATAGATTTTTAAATTTATATTCTTTTCCTACCTCAATCTCTATAATGTCACTCTGTGAGTTTACTTTGTCTAATATTGTTAAAACAGCATAATTTTCTGTTCGTGTATTATTTTCACTTAAAGAATTGATCATTAACAAATAATAAGAAAAAAAAACAAGTATAAAAACTTTAACTTTTCCAAGAAGTATATTTTTTATTTGAAGCATTTTTACTTTTGTTTTTTTTTGGATGATAAGAATTTTCTGTTCCTGTTTGATTTGGCATATGCTCTTTTTGCCAAGTATATTTGTCTAATTCGTGACTGTTTTCAATTTTATTTCCTGTATGATGCATCCAAGAATACCATTCGCTTGGTATTTTTGATGCTTCAACTTCCCCGTTGTAAATAACCCATCTTTTTCCTGACTTGCTCTCATAATATTTGTTACCTGAATTATCTTCGCCAACTAATTTTCCAAATAAAATTGTATTTAGTCTTGTGCCAAATGTTTGCTTGTTCCACCAAGTAAAAATTTCTTTAATCATTTTATTCAAATTATTTTCAATTAATAATTGTAAATTTACAATTAGACTATAATCGAAAAATGTATATATATAAATCTTACTAAGATTCAATTTACAAATAGGATTAAAATGGCAAAATACTTAGTTGAAACATATTATACGTGTAGCTTTAAAGTATCTCATTATTTAGATGATATAAATGAGGAAAATCTTAACAATTTAGAGAAAAATGACGATGGAAAATTCGAGATTATTGATGTCAAATTAGATAATAGAAAAACAAAAAACCTTCAAGATACTAAAAGTAGTAAAGTCGAAATTGTTTCACAACCGATTAGTAATAAAGATACTAAAAGTAGTAGTAAATCTAAACTAATTGATGAGAATTTTAAAAAAAATATAACTGAAAATATAGGTAAAAGATTTAGTATGCCTGATAGAAGAAAAGGTTATATCCAAAAAGCCTCAATAGGTGATCATAAAGTATATTTGCATACTGGTGAATATGAAGATGGTAAAATAGGAGAAATTTTTATCGATACCAGTAAAGAAGGTGAGTTAGTAAAGGCTTTAATGAATAATTTTGCAATAGCAATATCATTAGGTCTTCAATATGGAGTTCCACTAGATGAATTTGTAAATGCATATTTAGATACAAAATTTGAACCTTCTGGTAAAGTTTATGGAAATGATCGAATAATGAGTGCAAGTTCAATATTAGATTATATTTTTAGAGAGCTAGCAATATCCTATTTAAATAGAGAAGATTTAGCTCACACCCCATCTATAGCTGGTAGTTCTGACACAAGTGAAAGTCAAGAAAGTGAAGATCAGAATCAATTAATTAAGCTTGTAAAAGATATTACAAGTAAAGGATTTGTTAGAAACGATTATAAAAAGAAACTGGTGGATTTATCAGATATTAGAATAAATCTTAAAGGAAAAAAATAATTATTTTTTTCTTTTTGAAATATAAAGTTCTTTTAGTTGATTTTCGTCTACTTCAGATGGTGCATTCATCATTAAATCTTGTGCGTTTTGGTTCATTGGAAACATAGTCACCTCTCTAATATTTTTTTCTTCTGCTAATAACATCACGATTCTATCTATTCCGGGAGCAATGCCACCATGGGGAGGTGCACCATAGCTTAAAGCATTAATCATACCACTAAACTTTTCATCCACTTCTTCTTTAGAATAGCCAGCGATTTCAAATAATTTATACATTAAATCAGGTTTATGGTTCCTGATAGCTCCTGAAGACAATTCAATTCCGTTACATACAATGTCATATTGAAAAGCTTTTAGTTTCAGGGGTTCTGAAAGATCCAAATTATCAGTGTCCCCTTGCGGCATAGAAAAAGGGTTGTGACTAAATTCGATCTTTTTAGTATTTTCATCTATTTCAAACATTGGATAGTCAACTACCCAACAAAATGAAAAAACATTTTCGTCAATTAAGTTTAATTCATTTGCTATTTTACCTCTTGCATTACTTAATAATTTCTCAACTTCAGATTTATTTCCACAAGACATAAATATTGTATCACCTATTTCAGCATTCATTTTTGTCATTATCTCTTTAAGGGATTTGTCAGAAAAAAATTTCCCCACAGGTCCTTTAGCGCTCAATTTGTCAGAATTTTCTATAGAAAAATATGCAAGACCAGATGATCCTTCATCTTTTGCCCATTTATCAATTCCGTCAAAAAAACTTCTTGGTTTTTGAGATGTTTTTTTTGTAACTATTCCTCTAACTATCGACCCTTTGCTTACTAATTTTTTAAATATTTCAAAATTAACATCGTCTCTTTTAAAAATTTCAGTAATATCATCTATTTCCAAAGGATTTCTCAAATCTGGTTTGTCAGAACCGTATTTAAGCATAGCCGTATCAAAAGGAATTCTGGGAAATTTTTCATGGAGTAACTTTTTAGAGGAAAATTTTTTGAATAAATTTACAAATAACTCCTCAACTATTTTGAATACATCCTCTTGTTCTACAAAAGACATTTCCAAGTCAAGTTGATAAAACTCACCTGGACTCCTGTCCGCTCTTGCGTCCTCATCTCTAAAACACGGTGCAATTTGAAAATATTTATCAAAACCAGATACCATGATTAATTGTTTAAATTGTTGTGGTGCTTGAGGTAATGCGTAAAATTTACCAGGATTTAGTCTGCTTGGTACTAAAAAGTCTCTAGCACCCTCTGGACTAGATGAAGTTAATATAGGTGTTTGATATTCTAGAAAACCATATTTTTGCATTTCAGTTCTAATAAATGAAATAATTTTGGATCTTAAAATAATATTATTATGAATCTTATTTCTCCTTAAATCTAAGAATCTGTACTTTAATCTAATTTCTTCAGAATATTCTTGATCTGAAAAAACAGGTAGTGGTAATTCCTTAGTTCTGGCAATTATTTTAAATTTTTCAATTCCTACCTCAATTTCTCCGGTATTTAAATTTTTGTTAATTGTATCTTTTTCTCTAGCTAAAACTTTACCTTCAACTTGTAGTACAGTTTCTAATGGAAGTTTTTCTATTTCTTTAAATATTTTTTTACCCTCATCAATTACACATTGAGTTAGTCCATAGTGATCTCTTAAATCTAAAAATAATAGATTTCCATGATCTCTTTTTTTATTTATCCAGCCTGATAACTTTATTGTTTGATCTTTATTATTTAAAGTTAGTTCTCCGCAAGTGTGTGTCCTATATTTACTCAATTTATTATCTCTTTTATTATTTTAAAGTTAATAGATTTCTTTTTCTTTAAACTCAATTCATCAATCTTATATATAAATTCATGCATTTTACTATACGATCTCGCAATTCTTTTTATAATATAATCTATAATTTTGTTATCCAATTTAATTTGTCTATCAGAGAAACTTTTTAAAATTATTGCATAAATCAACTCATCATCTGGCTGTTCAATTGTAGCGATAATGCAGTTCTTTAATCTTGATAATAAATCTGGGAGTGTGAATTTCATTGTATCTATTGGTTTTTTTGACGAGATTAATAAATATTTATTATCCTGCTCAACTAAATTGAATATAGAATAAAGAAGTTTTTCGTCGAAACTTTCTTCTAGGTCTTCAATTATTATACTGTTTGAAAGTTTAATTTTTTTTAAAATCTTATCTTCGATATTGTTGCTATATAAATATAAAGCGTTACTTTTTTTTTTAAATATGTTTGATAAATGTGTTTTGCCAGAATATTTTTCTCCGGTTAAGTTGACAATTTTTTTTTCCCATTTAGGCCAGGCCTCTATAATATTTTTTGCAAAATAATTACTTTTAGACACATAGTAATCATTTTCATCAAAACTTTCAGTAATTCCAAAGTCTAAAAGTTTTTGATCTAATTCTCTCATTCTATATTCCAAATATTACTAGATGAATTTATATTTATATCATTCACTTTTAAAGTATTTAGAAATTTTTCAGGATTATTATTGTAAGTTATTTTATATATAATATCTTCACTACTAATTTTTTCTATTTCATATTCATATACAAAATCTGATTGATTTAATATATTTTCTAATTTCTCAGAAATTATGAAATTACTGTTTTTTACTGAAATTTTTATGGTTATTGAAATTGAGGTATTGATTTTATTAATTAACTTCCATTTGTCTTCATATAAATTTTTTAAGTTTAAAATAATCTGATCTAATAGTTTATTATCTTCATAATTGA
>CACGSX010000023.1 GCA_902575835.1 uncultured Pelagibacteraceae bacterium
TGAAATTGTTTTTCTATTTCAGACAATTTTAACAAATGTCTTGTCAAGACATCTTCTGTTTCTTTATTTGACAAAGAGGTTTCTGCTCCTATTTTTTTCTGAAATGATTCTGAATAAACTGCCCTTTCTAAAGTTCTAAGATCTTTTTGAATAATTTCTAAGATTTCTCTCATGTTGAGTTCTTCAGAGGAAGCACTGAATGAAATAAAAAATATAGAGATTATATAAGTAAAAATGTTGATATACTTTTTAAACATCTAAATATTTTTTAATTATAATGATGGCAAAAAAAAGACCCTGAAATTATTTATAATAATCTTAGGGTCTTTGAAATATTTCAAATAGCTTTAATTAGCTTTTACGGTAACAGATCTTCTGTTTTTGGACCAAGAAAGCGGGTTTGAACCAGAGTCAACAGGTCTTTCTTTACCATAACTTATTACTGAAATTCTGTCAGCAGATATACCATAGGTTATTAGATAATCTTTGGCAGCATTTGCTCTTCTCTCACCTAATGCCAAGTTATATTCTCTTGTTCCTCTTTCATCGGCATGACCTTCAACAACTACATTGATGCTTGAGTTTTCTCTTAACCAATTTGCCTGTTTTCTCAATGTGTCTCTTGATTTAGTTGTTAAGATAGACTCGTTTGTCGCAAAAAATACTCTATCTGGAACACCGTCAGCTAAATATTTAACAGTATCAGTACCTGTATAAACATCACCCTGCATTTGACCTTCTACTGTAGTAGAAGTTTTTTTTGTAGCACAAGCTGATACGATTAAACTTAATAAAATAACTAGAAAAGTATTTCTAAATGATTTGTTAAAATTCATTAATGCTCCTTAATAATTTATTAGAACTTTTTCACAACTAATTAGATGTTTCAAGCATAAAAATCAACTTAATTTATATTAAAAATTAATAAAAAAGCCCTAATTACTGAGTAAAGACGACCAAGATGGGTCCGAAGCATCCGTCTCTGTTTGAACTTGCCTTTCATTATATCCCGTAAGATCTATAGACCATAGCTTGGCACTAAATCCCTCGCCTTTGTCGTTAGATTTGGTCTCTCGATAAAAAATTAAAACTCTTCCATTTGGAGACCAAGAAGGAGCTTCTTGATAATAATTTTCCGTTAATAATCTCTCTCCAGAGCCATCTGTTCTCATGACTCCTATATAAAATTTACCTTTGTGTAGTTTTGTGAATGCAATCAGATCTCCTCTAGGAGACCAAACAGGTGTGCCATACAAACCTTTTCCAAATGAAATTCTTTTTACATTCGAGCCATCTGATTTCATAACATAGATTTGTTGAAAACCACTTCTATCAGAATTGAAGGTTATAAATTTATTATCTGGAGAGTATGAGGGGGAGGTGTCAATTGATGGATGGTTTGTAATCCTCTCTACAATTCTGTTTTCTAAATCCATTGTATAGATATCTGAATTACCATCCTTAGCAAAGCTCATAATAATTTTTTTTCCATCTGGTGAAAATCTTGGTGCAAATGTCATTCCAGGAAAATCACCAACTACTTCCTGCGTACCAGTTTCAATATCTAATAAATATACTCTTGGTAGATTTTTAAAATAAGAAAGGTAAGTCACCATCTGACTTGTCGGATTAAATCTAGGAGTTAAAACTAATTCATTTCCTAATGTCAAATATTTTGTGTTAAAACCGTCTTGATCCATAATAGCCAACTTCTTAACTCTTGCAGTCTTAGGTCCTTCTTCAGACACATAAATAATTCTGGTATCAAAATATCCCTTTTCTCCAGTTAATCTTTCATAAACTTTATCAGAAATTATATGTCCAACTCTCCTCCAATTGCTTGGAACCGTTGTGAATGCTAAAGCCATCATTTCTCTTCCAGCTAAAATATCCCAGAGTCTAAATTCAACTTTTAATTTTTTGTCCTCAATTGTTACTTTGCCTGTAATTAAAGCTTGAGCTTTAATCAATGCCCAATCCTCAAATCTTGGTTTTAAATGAGCAATATCTGGCTTTTGTAAAAATGCTTCTTTACTAAGAGGATTAAATAAACCTGAAATTTTCAAATTATTTTCTACAACTAATGAAATCTCAGATCCAACATTTTCAATTTTAAGTTCATTAATTGAATTTCTTTTTGAACTATCATCTTGAAACAATGGAGAAACTGCAATTGGTAGCGGATCTAAATTGCCCCTGGTTATATCAATCTCTATTAAAGAATAAGCTTTGGCTGATGATAAAAAAAATATAATAAAAAATAAATTAAATATTCTAATCATTATCCTCCAAGCATATCACGAGCATCAAAATTTAAAATCATATTTTTCCATCTTTCATAACCACTTGTGGGAACTTTTAATGGATTACACAACTGAATAGCTCGTCTTACACTATCTGCTAGTGTTCTAAATTTTTCTTTACCAGGTGTATTCATTTTTACATGATCTAACATTTCAAGTTTTTCAATTGTTCCGTCTGGTTTTAATTGGAGTTTAACTCTAACTAATAAATCTTCACTAAATGGCAAACCTATAGGAACACTCCAGCATGTAAATATTTGCGCCTTTAATGCGTCCTCTTCACTTAGTGTTAATTTTGAATAATCCATAGTTTCATCCGTTGATTGAGAAATCTTATCAACTTCTTTTTTTGTTTCTGCTAAATTTTCTTTTTTTTTATCAATTAAAGCTGCAATTTCATTTAAATTTAATTTTTCTTTCTTTTCAAATTCTGAAACTTGTTTAACTTTTTTTTCATCCAAAATAGGTTTTTTAGTTTGAACTATTTTTTTGATATTTTCGTCATTGATTTCTTTTGAAGGTTTCTGCTTTTTTTCTTCTTTAGGTTGAATTTTTTGTTTATCTTCATCTGGCATAGGTACAGCGTTTAATTTCTCTTTTTTTAACTTTTCTATTTTATTTTCACTGGTTGGTGTTTTTTTTGATGCGACCTTAGAAATTTCATTTTTTTTTTTATTTGTTTGAACTTCTTTTTTTTCATCTTTTTTTACTTTTTTAGGAGGGGCCTGTTCAGACAAAAGCTTTTCATTTTCTTTTTTTGCCTTCTCAATTATTTTTGATGCTTTTGGTGCGAAAGGAATATTTGTCTTTTCAGCTATTTGAATAAGCTCAACGGAAATAAGAGGTGGAATATCTAGAGGTTTTTTGGCAACAAATGGTAAAGCCAAAATACTTACCATAACAATAGCGACATGAAATCCAGATGAGATTAAAAGACCTCGATACATAATCTCTATCTCTCTTTATTCGGTTCAGATATTAAAGCAACTTTTGTAAATCCTGACCCTGAAAGCATTCCCATAATTTCGAGAACCCTTCCATAATTAATAGCTTTATCTCCCCTAACATAAATTCTTGTATCAGTTCTATTATTTGACACTGCCAATATTTTTACAATCAAATTGTTAAACTCAACTTTTGTTTCCTGAATAAAAATTTCACCTTTCGAATTAATTGTTAAGGTTAATGGTTCATTTTCCTCAGGAAGCGTATCAGCAGAAGTTTCTGGCAGATCTACCTGGACACCAACTGTAAGCAATGGTGCAGTGACCATGAATATAATTAGCAAAACCAGCATTACATCAACAAATGGTGTAACATTAATTTCACTCATTGGATCGTTTTTTGAACTTTTGAGCTTAAATCCCATTTAAATAATTGATAAGAATCTTTTTGAAAAATTTTCTAATTTTTGTGAGTATTTTCTAGAGTCTGAATTAAATTTATTATACGCAATTACAGCAGGAATTGCAGCTAATAATCCAAGTGCAGTTGCAAATAAGGCTTCTGCAATACCAGGAGCAACTATTGCTAGGCTAGTATTTCTTGAAATTGCAATCGATTGAAATGAATTCATAATTCCCCAAACAGTTCCAAACAATCCTATAAATGGAGCTGTCGACCCAACAGTTGCTAAAAAACTATTATACTTTTCAACTGCTACCATTTGTTTTTCAATATTTACTTCTAAAACACTAGATAGTCTCTCAGATAAATTTGATTTTGATCTAGTTTTCATAACTGTTTGCATAGAACTTTTAAATAATTTTGCCATAGGATCCTCAATATTTGAAGGCAGACTGTTATAAAATGTTTCAGCAGACTTTGATTTCCAGAATTTCTCTTCAAATTCCTCTGCGCTTTTATTAATTTTTCTAAACATTCTTATTTTTTCAAATATTATTGCCCATGAATAAATAGAACTTAAAATTAATATTATGATTACTGACTTGACAATTATATCAGCACGTAAAAACAAACTGATTAAAGAAAAATCTGTGTTACTTGCTAAACCTAAACTTTGCGTTGCAATATCTGCTTCCATTCAATCGTTTCCCATTAAAATATGTCATTAATTTGTCTTCAAAAAACTCTAATAGTCTAGTTATCGTCGTTTTCCCTTGTGTTTTCAAAATACTGAGCAATTAAAATAGCATCTGCTTTATTATTATCTTTTTTTCTTGATAACTTATTAGAAATTTTAGGAAACATATCTATTACTTTAGTTCGACTGGCATCTTTTTCAGAATTAATCAAATTAAAATGTTTTTTCCATTTTGCTGGTCTAACATAAAAAATGGGAAGCTCCATTGCAGAACATATGCCCTTAATTACTCCAAATGATTGTCCAAAATTAAACATGCTTGTTACACCTTGTCCTGGCATAGCAGAAACTTGTTCGACTATTACACTCATTTTTTCGTTCTTAAATTTATTTTTTATTAGCATTATTTCATTATAAATTTGCCTACCATTAACTTGTTTTTTATTTTTTTTTCCTTCAGCCATTGTAGGCATGTCGATTACATCAATAACATTCCCACTAGAAAAAAAACAGATAGCACCTGCTATTCCTGGATCAATTCCAACAATTATCATTCAACCTTCAAAGTTAACATTTGTATAAACATTTTGTACATCATCCTCATCCTCAAGGGTTTCTAAAAATTTTAACATATTTTGATTTTCTTCGCCTTTAAGAGATACTTTATTAATGGGTAGCCACTCAATTTCAGTAGAGAGAAAATTTACAATAATTTTTTCAAATTTTTTTTTTACCTCATATATTTCATCGATTTCTGTATGTACTTCATGAAATTCACCACGAGAAATACAATCATTTGCACCCGACTCGATTGCTAATTCAAAAATTTTATCTTGTTCAATTTCTTTTTTGTCTATTTTAATTACACCCAATCTTTGAAAATTATGTGATGCTGAGCCCTGGGTTCCTAAAGATCCATTATTTTTTGAAAAAATTGTTCTTATATTAGAAGCGGTTCTATTTTTATTATCAGTCAATGCTTCAACTATTACAGCAGATTTGCTTGGTCCAAAACCTTCATACCTAATATTTTCAAAATTTGATTGATCATTGTTAGAAGATTTTTCAATTGCTCTCTCAATATTTTCTTTTGGCATATTTGCTGATCTTGCTGCTTGAATTGCTGATCTTAATCTCGAATTCATATCTGGGTTCTTATCTCCTAGTTTTGCGGCTACCGTGATTTCTCTGGAGAGTTTAGAAAAAATTTTTGATCTTTGTTTGTCAGCTTTGCCTTTTTTATGTTTAATGCCCGCCCAATGTGAATGTCCAGCCATAATTAATTTATGTTTTTTAAACTTCCACCAAAAATGAAGCTTTCTATATTTTTTGCTAGTCCATTTCTTACATCGCAATCTACAACTACCCCACTCAGAGATGCTTCTCCATTGGCAGGAAAATGTTTTACAGCTTCTTTTTTTAGAAATCTATTAATTGAATTTTGTGCATTCATACCAATTACAGAGTCATAGTCCCCACACATTCCAGCATCAGTAATATAGCTAGTTCCATTTTTTAGGACTCTTGCATCATTTGTTGGCACGTGCGTATGGGTACCTACAACTAAAGTTGCATATCCATCAAATAGATTAGCTATAGCCATTTTTTCACTTGTTATTTCTCCATGAAAATCCACTATTAAAAAATCATAATCTTTTGATTTTTTTTTTTCTGCAATAAATTCAGTAGCAATTTTAAAAACATCATCACATTTTTTCATAAAAACATTTCCCATAAGATTTAATACACCAACTTTCAGATTTTTTTTTGAATTGAATATGGAAAAACCTTTACCAGGTAAATTTCCGCTCATATTTATTGGCCTTAATAATTTTTTTTCAGTTTTTATATATTCATAAATTTCTTTTTGATCCCAAACATGATTGCCGGTTGTAATTACATCTACACCTACATTAAAAAGTTCATTAGCAATATTTTCAGTTAGACCCACACCTTCACTGGCTGCATTTTCACCGTTAACACACACAAAATCTATACTTTTTTTTGAGACTATATTTGGCAAGTTTTTTTTTACGGATTTAAAGCCTGCGTCTCCAACTATATCACCTAAAAATAAAATCTTCATATTTACATTAATTTTTCTGTCAAAATTAAATCTAATTTTCTATCAAAATTTTCAATATTAATTTTATTAACTTTTTGATGTGAAAAAGCCAGTCCAATTGTTGTACATTTTTTAATTTGAGAAATTTTTTCTAAATATCTATCATAAAATCCACCACCATAGCCAATTCTGTTCCCGAATTTATCAAAAGCAACTATTGGTACAAATATTATATCCGGGTATACTTTTTTCAATTTTAGTGGCTCAGGAATTCCTAATGAGCTTATTGTTAAAGGATCATTTGGACTCCATTTATAAAAATCCATTTGATGATTTCTTTTTATAATTGGCAACGAAATACTATAACCGTTAGAATAAAATTTTTTTAGTATTTGCAAACAATCAAATTCAAA
>CACGSX010000024.1 GCA_902575835.1 uncultured Pelagibacteraceae bacterium
AATGTTTTTATAAAAAGAACCTATAATCAAATAAATCTTAATTAGAATTTTTTAGAATATATATAAATATAAATCCAGTTATATACATTATTAATGCGTAAGCAGCTGTGGGAACCATGTAAGCGACATCATTGAAAATTTGTGTTGCTACAAATACAGCTAAAGTTCCGTTTTGTAATCCACATTCTAAAGAAATACATTTTCTCTGTGATATTCCAGTTGCAAAACCTTTTGCAATGTAAAATGCCAAAGTCATCATGACTATGTTTAATATTAAAACAGCTAAACCCGCTTGACCTAAGTATGATATTATATTTTCTCTTTCCTCAATCCATATTGCTGCAAATACAACAATAAATAAAATACCTGTAATTCTATTTACAATATGAATATTAGACGAGATAAAGTTTTCAGCAAACCTTCTAATTATCATTCCTAGAATTACTGGCAAAGTCACAACTAGTGCCATTTTAAGAGCAATACCAGTCATCGTAATATCTGAGGATAAATCAGTTACACCTAATAATTTTGCTGAAGAAAAAACAATAAATGGAACAGAAAAAATGCTAATTAAACTACCTACTGCTGTTAATGAAATAGACAATGCAACATCTCCATTTGCAAATTTTGTTAAGACATTTGAGGTTACTCCTCCAGGAGCGGCAGCAATAATCATTAATCCTAAAGCTAATTCAACTGGTAATCTTAATGTTAAAAGTAAAATATAAGCGACGATTGGAAGAAGGATTAATTGACAAATTATTCCGACTGTAAAATCTTTTGGATTATTTATAACTCTTAAAAAATCTCTAGTTGATAAGCCCAATCCCAGACCTAACATTATAAGTGCTAACGCTATAGGTGCAATTTTTGTAACTATCTCCATCGTTTATTCAATTTTAAACTATTTTTATATCGAACCTAATAAAAAATATTGATATTTAGAACCATAACAAATATTTAAACTCATATGTTATCTGATAAATCTACAGTTTGCCCTGTTAATCTACTTAATATAGCCCATCAAAAAAGGGGTGTAAATGCAGCCATTGTAAATGCAGGCAAAAAATTACCAATGATGTCGGTAATGGATGCTGTCTCTGAAAAATTGATCACCCCAATATTAATAGGTGATAAACAAAAAATACAAGAATGCGCAGATGAGCTTAAATTTGATATATCAAATTTTGAAATAATTAATGAGCCAGTTGAAAATAATACAGCAGGTATTGCAACAAAACTTGCATCAGAAGATAAAGTAAAAATTATTGTAAAAGGACATATCCATACTGATATATTAATGAAAGAAGTTCTTAAAAGAGAGTATAAATTAATCGGAAAAACAAGACTAAGTCATATTTGGCATATGACATTACAAAAAGATGATAAACCATTAATCATAACCGATGGAGCATTGAATGTTTCTCCTAACCTAAAAACTAAAATGCATATTTTAAGAAATGTTATAGATTTTAGTCATAGAATTAATATTCCAAGACCAAAGATTTCTGTCCTTTCAGCAACAGAAGAAGTTATTGATAGTGTACAGAGTTCGGTTGAAGCAAAAGAATTAACTGAATTGGCAATTAAAGAAAATTTTAATGCTGATATTTTTGGACCCTTGGCATTTGACAATAGTATTTCAAAAAAATCTGCTTCTATTAAGGGAATTGAGAATATAGTTGCTGGAGAAGCTGATGTATTATTAGTTCCAAACGTCGAAACTGGAAATGCGCTTGTAAAAATGATGATTTATTTTATGGGAGCATGTGCGGCAGGTGTAGTTGTTGGAGGTAAAGTACCTGTCGTTATAACAAGTAGATCAGACGATGCGACAGCAAGACTTGCTTCTATAGCTGCAGCTGTTGTTGCTTTAGATTAAACTTCTATTGAATAAACATCTTTTATAATTTAAATATTTATAAAATTAGAGGAAAGATAATGGCAATTACTTATATAAAAAAAGCTGAAAAAACTGCATTTACAGGTGAAGATGAAACAAGAACTAAAGTAAGTTCTATTTTAAAAGATTTAGAAAAAACAAAAGACCAAGGAGTTAAAGATATCTTAAAAAAATTTGATAATTATGAAGGTGATATAATTGTTAGCAAAGAAAAAATTGATGAAATAAATAAAACTTTAGATCAAAAGATTAAAGATGATATTCAGTTCTCTCATGAAAGAGTAAGAAAATTTGCTGAACATCAACTAGAAAATCTTGGAAAAGACTCAGAAGTTGAATTGTCACCTGGTTTAATAGCAGGACAAAAATTAATACCTGTAAATACCGTTGGGTGCTACGTCCCTGGTGGAAGATATAACAATATCGCCTCTGCTATAATGAGTGTGACGACTGCAAAAGTTGCTGGAGTAAAGAATGTAATTGCAACAAGTCCACCAAAAGATTCAAATGGTGCAAACCCAATTATAATTTATACAGCTAACCTTTGTGGTGCAGATGTAATTATGAACATTGGTGGTATAGGAGCGATTGGTGCACTTGCATATGGTTGCTTTGGTAATCCAGAAGTAGATATGATTGTTGGACCTGGAAATAAATTTGTAGCAGAGTCTAAAAGAATTTTATTTGGAAAAGTTGGAATTGATTTATTTGCTGGACCGACAGAAATAGGCATAATTGCTGATCATACAGCTGATAAAGAAATAATTGCTTATGATTTAGTTGGACAGGCTGAACATGGTCCTGACTCCCCTGCTTGGTTATACACTACTGATAAATCTTTATGTGATTATGTGATGAAAAGAGTTCCAGAAATTATTCATGAACTACCTGAACACAACAGAAATAATGCTGATGCTGCATGGAGAGATTATGGAGAAGTAATTATGTGTGATACTAAAGAAGAAATGTTAAAGGTTAGTGATGAATATGCTCCTGAACATTTAGAGGTTCAGGCTGAAAACTTAGATTGGTATTTAAAAAATTTAAAAAATTATGGTTCATTATTTTTAGGTGAGGAAACAACAGTTGCATATGGTGACAAATGTTCTGGACCAAATCACATTTTACCAACAAAGGGAGCGGGAAAATATACTGGCGGCTTATACGTTGGAAAATTTATAAAAACAGTTACTTATCAAAAAATGAATAAAGAATCTAATAAAGAAGTTGGTGCTGCTGCAGCTCGAATTTCTAGGTACGAGGGTATGGAAGCGCATGCTAGAACTGGTGATGTTAGACTTCGAAAATATGGTTTTTCAAATTAAAAGAATGATGTAGTCTTTCCTCTATATGAGTAAAGAAAAAACAGTAAAAAACTCATTCAAAGATTTTGCCCAAAAAAATGGTGACTATTACAGTAAAGTATTTGGCTTAATTCAAAGAAACCAATTAAAATTATATCATATAAACTACTCGGCTCTTTTAGGAGGTTTCTTTTGGTGTGCTTTAAGAGGGAACTGGTTTCTTTTTTTTCTAAGTTCATTTTTAGATTTAATAGCTGCAGTAAATATAACTTTATATTTTAGATATGGCGCTGGTATTGAGCAAGCAATATTAGATAAAAAAGATTTTTTGGTTGATAGATACTCAACCTGGCAAGATAGTTCATTAATTTATGCAATTTTAACTATTATCTTAGGCCGAATATTAATTGGTTGGTTAGCAGATAGAGTTTACATCAAACAATTTGATAAGTGGCAAATAAGTAAAAAAACATCTTCAGGAGTAAACTTCTCAAGACTAATAAACGTTTTTTTAGTTTTAGCATTAATTTGGCCTTTAACATTATATAGATCATCACAATTCGCTCCTGATGAAAGGACCTGTATCAAACAACACAGAGCAATGGAAAAAGGTGCTGAGGTATCTTTTAAAAAAAGATTTGATTGTTTTTTTATATCTGAATTTCCTATTTTAATTTGGATAGATAGACCTGTTAAAGTTAGCTATCCAAGAAATGAGGATGGCACTAGATATGTAAAGAAAAAACCTCCTAGAGAAGGAATGCCGACAATTACTCTTAATAAATTTGTTTCACAAAAAATTGAAGAAAAAGTTGGTTACTTAACTGCATTTCACGGATATGTTTTTGATGCTGCAACTGATGGAATAAGGTCATTATTAAAAGGGATATCGGCTTTATTTGTTGGAACACCATGGATAATCACGGGTGGAATATTTTTACTTGTAGCTCATAAAATTGCAGGATTTAGAGTTACCATATTTGTAGCATTTGCACTGATATATCTCGCCTTATTTGGTTTTTGGAATACAGCAATGGATACTATGGCATTAGTATTAACCGCTACTTTAATATGTTGTGCTATTGGACTGCCTTTAGGGGTTTTGGTTGGAAAATCAAATCGAGCTGAAACAATTACAAGGCCTATTCTAGATGTTATGCAAACGATACCTTCATTTGTATATTTGATACCAGCAGTTGCTTTTTTCTCTGTTGGAAAACCACCAGGAATTATTGCAACTGTAATATTTGCAATGCCTCCTATAGTAAGATTAACAGCTTTAGGAATTAGACAAGTTCCATCAGAAATTAAAGAAGCAGCTCTTGCTTTTGGTTCTACAGAAAGACAACTATTATATAGTGTTGAGTTACCACTTGCCCTTCCTTCTATTATGGCTGGTATAAATCAAGTAGTCATGATGTGTCTATCAATGGTTGTTATTGCTGCTTTAATTGGTGCAGGAGGAATGGGTCTAATAGTTGTTGAGGCTTTAGCGAACACAAAAATTGGAAGAGGAATTTTGGCAGGTCTTGCAATTGCATTTATAGCTATGATCATTGATAGAGTGGTTCAGAAAGCAACAAAATAATAGAAAAATAGTATTTGATTATCATTTTTAAAAATTAGATAATTCTATCTTTAAATTACAAGAGAGGGAAAAATGAAAAAACTAATATTAGGTTTAATATTTTCTTCAATAATGCTTGTTACGACTTCAGCTAAAGCTGCAGGTGAGAAAGTAATGATCTCAGACTTAAGTTGGACTGGTGCAAAAGTTATTGGACATGTTATTAAAGCTGTCATTAATGGACCTCTGAATTCTGAAGCAGAAATTGTTCAAGGATTATCAGACGGTAACTTGATAATGGCTGGAATGGACAAAGGTGACGGAAAAATTGATGTCTATACAGATTTGTGGATGCCGAATAGACAAGGTATTTGGGATCAATATATTGATGGAAACAAAACTGTAGCTGTCAACACACCTTATAAAGGAACACAAGATATGTATGTTCCTGCATTTTTAAAAAGCAAAGTTCCAGATGTTGCAGCAATGAAAGATCCTAACGTTGCAGCGATGTTTGATACAGACGGCAATGGTAAAGGTGAATACTGGGCTGGTGATGCTGGATGGAAATCTACAAAAATGTGGCAAGTTAAATTTAAAAGTTATGGTTTAACTGACCTTTGGGAACCAAATATTATTCCACAAGATACTTTTAAAGCACAATTAAAAGATGCAATTGATAATCAAAAGCCAATATTATTTTATTATTGGACACCAGAATGGTTACATGCAGCTTATGACTTACATGAAATTGGTGAGCCTGCTTACACTGAAGGATGTGACTCAAATATGAACTTAGATGCTGAAGATTGGTTAGAAGTATCAGAGTTTCCGTGCAAAAGTAGACAAGCGACTATCTATGTAGCTTATTCAAAATCTTTGGAAAAAAGAAATCCAAAAGCTGCTAAATTCTTAAGTCAAATGGCTATGGATCCTAAAGTAATCAACCAATGGATATTAAAAGTTGGAAGAGATGAAATGGATGCTGACGATATGGCAGAAGAATGGGTTAAAAATAATATGGCTACAGTTAATAAGTGGATAAACTAAAACATTTAATATGAGGTCGTGAAAACGGCCTCATAACTTTCAATCATTTTTAATTTTTTCAAATACATCTATACCTATTTGCTTTAAAATATGGACTATATCAATAGGCACCCAGTTCTCTCTAATTAATCCTTCATCGTGATGATAAAAATCCATTACTCTCATTACAACATCTTGATTATCTGCTGTATATCCAAGCCAATCATTTGATCCATACTTTGCCTTTAAACTATGCCATCCACCACATAGAGAAAATTTTCCATCTCCTATTTCGCAGTAATGTCCTAATTCCCAATAATTTCTTTCAGAAAATGATTTTCTAAAAGGTAACTGATGCATATCTACAAATCCTTCTAATGACCTAGATGTTCCAATTCCACAAGGACCGTACCAAATCATATCTTTGTGCCAAAACTCTTTTTGAGGATGATTTATTAACCTTTGTCTTAATTCATCTTTAGAAATATTTTCTTTTTCAGGTTTAATATCTAAACTTCTATTCATGCTCAAAGCCTGTTGTAATGAATTTTTAGATTTACTCATATCTTCTTCAAAAAAATTTACTCCATCTGTATTAAACGGAGGTAACCATGCTCCTTCGGATCCTCTTGATGGATTAATAACCCATTTGTCAGCTTGTCTTAAAAAATCCATCACATCAATTAAGATATGACTTTCAATAATTCTATCATTTTTAATTTCATGAATTTCACAACATTTAAGATTAATCATTTTAAAATTTGGTTTTATACCTAACCAAGGCTTCAAAAAGAAACCTGATAAAGTAGAATAAGAACCAACTTGGACTTTGTCTCTAAAAGAGCCTCCAAGGATAATATTTTCTCTTCTTTCGATGTCTGG
>CACGSX010000025.1 GCA_902575835.1 uncultured Pelagibacteraceae bacterium
GCTTTAATTTTGGTTAGTAGTTTTAAGTTAATATTAGATTTTATGGTTTAATTAGGCTTTAATTTCTTAAAGCCTAATAAGTTTATAACTAAAAGGAAGGGAATTAATAATTTGTAAATTAATTCAATCAACTCAGAAAATACAATGCTAATTAGTCTAATCAGTAATGCAAAATCTAGGATAATTTCTTGAAATTTTAAATTTAATGATTTACTTAGACCTTGGGGTGCTTTTAGCTGAGAATAACCCATTGAACCTGTCCGGTAATTCAGAAAGGGAAAATGAATAATTTAAATATAATTAATCAATCATCAGCAATAATATTAATTATTTCAATTTCTTTAATATTTGTTTTTGTTGGAATTTATTTTTCAAAAAAATTTAAAGGACTGAATAATTACTTAGTTGCAAATCGATCAATTGGTACTTTGTCTCTTACTACGAGTTTAGTGGCTTCTGCTCTTGGTGCTTGGATTTTATTTGGACCCGCATCAGCAGCAACATGGGGAGGAATTGGTGCAGTGATTGGCTATTCACTAGGAACTGCATTTCCGCTTTTTATTTTAATTTATCTTGGTAAAAAATTTAGAACTAGTTATCCGCAAGGCAAAAGTATTATTGAAATAATAAGATTAAGATTTGGACCAAATCTCTATAAACTTATTTTAGTTTTTTCCATTTTTTATATGACAGTCTTTTTAATTGCTGAAGTTACTGCTGTAGCTTTTTTAATTAATTACATATCTGGTACTGAATTGTGGATCACCTCTTTAATAGTAATATCATGTTCGTTACTTTACACATTATATGGAGGGTTAAGAGCATCCTTAATCACAGATAATATTCAATTTTTTGTATTTGCGGCACTTTTAATAATTAGTTTAATTTTTATTACCTCAATTGAAACAAACGAATTTAATTTTGAAATTATTAAAAATAATAATCCGCATTTGTTAAGTTTTAGTTATCTTCCAAATTATACTGCCGGTTTAACTTTCTTTATAGCTGTTGCTGCAACTAATCTTTTTCATCAAGGTAATTGGCAGAGAGTTTATGCTGCAAAAAATTACGAGGTTTTAAAAAAAAGTTTAATATTTTCATTTTTAATAATATTACCAATAGTCTTTTTTATGGGATTTAGTGGTTTAGTGGCTGTCTCTCAAGATACTAATGTCATACCTGATCTTGCATTTTTCTCAATTTTATTAAAAGAAAATTTAATAATATTTTCAGTCATTGTAATAATTTTAGCTATCTCTTTAACAATAAGCAGTATTGATACTTTAATAAATGCTATTTCAAGTTTGGTAATAGTAGATGTAGACAAAATATTAAATTTAAAAAATAATCATTTAAATATCTCAAAACAATTTGTCATTATTCTTTCGTTCATAGCTTTTTTTGTTGCATCAAAAGGATTTAGTATCCTTTATTTATTCTTAATAGCAGATTTATTTTGTTGTGCGGCTGTTCTAAGTGTTTTTTATACTTTTTATTCTAAATCTTATGATGAAAAAAATGCATATGTTTCTATATTAATAGGATTAATTGCAGGACTATTATTTTTTCCAAGTCCAGATTTTTCTAAATCAATACTATTTGGCGTAATTTTGCCTATGGATTTAGCACCATCGTATATTTCTCAATCTCTTTTATTTTGTTCATTTATTGCGGCAACTTTATCACCAATAATTGCATGGAAACTGAAATAATTGATGTTTATTTAAAACTTAATTATTGTATATTTTAATGAATGCTTAATTTTGTATTGCCATTTATTGTATTGATCGTTGTTGTTGTTTTTATTCATGAATATGGACACTATTATTTTGCAAAAAGATATGGTGTTGGTGTAACAGATTTTTCGATAGGTTTTGGTCGAGAATTATTTGGATGGAATGATAAATCAGGGACAAGATGGAAAGTTTGTTGGATACCACTAGGCGGTTATGTAAAATTTTTTGGAGATAGGAATGTATTTTCACAAGCAGATCAAGAGGAGCTACTAAAAAAATATAGCAAAGAAGACCAACATAAATTATTTGTAACAAAACCTCTTTACCAAAGAGCATTAATTGTTGCTGGAGGACCATTGGCTAATTTTATATTAGCTTTAGTCATTTTTACTTTCATATACATGTTTGCAGGTAAAGATTTTACACCAGCTGTAATTGATGAAGTATTAAAAGATAGTCCAGCAGAAGTTGCTGGTATGCAAAAAAATGATGTTATTATTGAAATAGATAATTCAAAAGTAGAGAGTATTCTTGATGTTTCTAAATTAATAGCAATGTCAACATCAGAATTTATCGATTTTAAAGTTTCAAGATATGACCAGGAGATAATTTTAAAAGTTAAACCAAATTTTGTTGATAGCGTTGATGAATTAGGAAACAAATTAAAAAAAAGGATGGTAGGCATTAAACTTAGTCCTTATAACAATCAAATAACACACAAAAAACTTGGACCTGCACAAGCTTTACTTCAATCATTTAATGAAGTTTATTTTGTAACAACTTCATCACTTAAATATCTTGGATCAATGTTTACAGGAGCAGGAGACAGTTCTCAATTGGGTGGTCCAATTAGAATTGCTAAAATTTCTGGCCAAGTAGCAGAATTTGGAATTATACCTTTTGTCAGTATGATGGCATATATTTCTATAAGTTTAGGACTAATTAACTTGTTTCCTATACCTTTATTAGATGGAGGACATCTGATGTTTTATGCTTTTGAAAAAGTTTTAGGTCGTCCTTTAAGTCAAAAAACACAGGAAGGTTTTTTTCGAATCGGAATGTTTTTGTTGCTATCTTTGATGTTTTTCGCCACATTTAACGACCTTAAAGATTTAGGCTTATTTTAAGGCTTTTTAATAACTAAAAAAGCGCTGTAATTACTTACTTTTTTAACCACTATATATAGTACTATAAAAATAAATATATACTAAAAAAGAGCTTGAATTATCAATGATTTTGTTAAGTATAGCTCCATAAACCTTTAAAACCGGAGCTAAAATGAACAAAAAACAATTAGTAGCAAAGCTAGCTGGTTCGTTAAATCAAAGTAAAGCTGATGCAGAGCGTACTTTTGATACTATTACGAATACTATACTAGATGCGTTGAAAAACGACGATTCTGTAAAGATTGCAGGTTTTGGTACATATAAAGTGGCTAAAAGAAAAGCCCGAATTGGACGTAATCCAAGAACTGGAGAGCAAATCCAAATCGCTGCTTCTCAAAAGGTAAAGTTTTTACCTGCTAAAGCACTTAAAGAAGTATTTAACAAGTAACACTCATTTAACAGCCTTTATTAGGAATAGTAAAAATCTTAATAAAGGCTGTTTCTACATGCAAAAACCGCATACCTATTTTTAAGAACAATCATTAGTTTTTATTTATTTTAAAATTATAAGAACCTCTTTTTAACATTGGAGGTTAAATGACAAAACATTTAAAAAAACTTGTTAGTCCTTTAGTAAGTTTAATTTTCTTACTAAGTATGACAAGTACGGGTTTCGCTGAAACTACAGTCTCCGCAGAAGTTCAAGCAATTTTTAACTCATTTTTATTTTTAGTTTGTGGTTTTCTAGTCATGTTTATGGCTTGTGGATTTGCAATGCTAGAATCAGGAATGGTAACTTCTAAGAGTGTATCTGTAATTTGTGCGAAAAATATCGGTTTATATTCAATAGCTGGAATTATGTTCTGGATGGTTGGATACAACCTAGCTTACGGAATTCCAGAAGGTGGATATATAGGAACATTCACACCATGGTCTGACGCGAGTGCTGTTGATACTGGATATGCTGATGGATCAGATTGGTATTTCCAAATGGTATTTTGTGCTACAACAGTTTCAATCGTATCAGGAACATTGGCAGAAAGAATTAAATTATGGCCATTCTTCTTATTCGCAGCAATTTTATCAGGAATTATTTATCCAATTGTCATGGGATGGCAGTGGGGTGGTGGCTGGTTAGCTACTTTAGGTTTCTCTGACTTTGCTGGTTCAACTCTTGTACACTCTACTGGTGGAGCGGCTGCATTAGCAGGAGCAATACTATTAGGTGCGAGAACAGGAAGATTTGATAAATCAGGTGCAGCAAAACCAATGAAACCATTTGCAGCTTCATCTATACCTTTAGTTACAGTTGGAGTATTCATTTTATGGTTAGGTTGGTTTGGTTTCAATGGTGGTTCACAGCTTGCTATGGGAACTTTCGATGATGCAGTTGCTGTATCAAATATCTTTATTAATACTAACTTAGCAGCGTGTGGTGGTGTTTTAGCTGCAGCAGTTATGACTAGATTACTAGCTGGCAAAACTGATGTAGTACAAATGCTTAATGGTGCAATTGGTGGACTAGTAGCAATTACTGCTGAACCATTAGCTCCAGCACCTATTGCAGCAATATTCATTGGTGCTATTGGAGGAATTATAGTTGTGTTTGGAACTAAACTTCTTTTCAATTTCAAAATTGATGATGTAGTTGGTGCAGTACCTGCTCACTTGTTTGCTGGAATTTGGGGAACACTTGCAGTTCCATTAACAAATTCTGATGCAAACTTTAGTGCACAGTTAATCGGTGTATTATCAATTAATGCATTTGTATTTGTGGTTGCCTATATTGTTTGGGCAATTATGAAAAATACAATGGGTATAAGATTGAGTAAAGAAGCCGAGCTAAAAGGTACTGATGTTACCGAAACTGGTGTTATCGCTTACGCAATAAGAGACTAAATTTAACTCCCTTAAGTTAAAATAAAAAGGCCCCGTAAATGGGGCCTTTTTTTATTAAACTGTTTTTAAAAATTCTAACACTTCTTTTGCGTGGTCTTTAACTTTTACTGAACGCCATTCTTTAATAATTTTGTCATCTTTTAATAAAAATGTGCTTCTTATTAATCCCATAAATTCTCTACCCATGAATTTTTTTTTACCCCAAACTTTGTATGCTTTAATCGCTTCTTTTTTTACGTCTGCTACCAAATCAAACTTAATTTTAAATTTATCTCTAAATTTTTCATGACTTTCCATACTATCTTTAGAAATACCAATAACTTCACAGTCTAATTTTTTAAATTGTGAAAGTAGAGAATTGAAGTCTTTTGTTTCAGTTGTGCACCCTGGTGTATTATCTTTTGGATAGAAATATAAAACTTTATATTTACTTTTGATTTTCTTTAGCTCTAAAAGTTTTGAATTGGTTGATGGGATTTTGAAATTAGGAGCTTTATTTGGCATATTTTTTCGTAGATTAAAATTTATAATGATGTATTAAACCTTTATGAGTATTAAATCAGCACAAACATTGGTCGCAGAAGCTTTGACAGAAATCAAGACACTTTCCCCAGCGGAAGCATTAGAGATGGTAAACAGTGATAAATGCAATTTAATTGATATAAGAGATATTCGAGAACTTGAGAAAATGGGAAGAATAGAAAATTCTCATCACATTCCTAGAGGAATGTTGGAGTTTTGGATGGATCCAGATAGTCCTTACTTTAAAGAAGGCAAGATAGATATGAACAAAGAAATGGTTTTATTTTGTGCAGGTGGATTAAGATCTGCACTAGCTACAAAATCATTGAAAGACATGGGGTTTGAAAAAATTTCACATATAGACGGAGGCTTTTCTCAAATGAAGAGCAGTGGCTTTAAAGTAGAGAAATAAAAATTAATCAAATAAACTTATTCTCTTTGCGAAAAAAATTCTTATCACCCAGTAAATAAATAATCCTAAAGGACCAATAAAATATGTGATTATTAAAGGAAAAAAGACTAGAATTTTTGACATATAAAACCTCTGGCTATCTCTAACAATCCAAGATCCACAAAACAAATTTATAGCTAAGAAGTGAGTCCAAAATAAAATTAAAAACTCATTATTCTCAAAAAGCTCAGCAAGATCATAAAAACTTAAATATAAAATAAAGTTTTTATCAAAATCATATCCGGCAAAAAAGAATATATATAATAAATAAACATAAACACTTGCCAAAATAAATGTTGGAATTATTGATGTAACAAATAAACCACAAACTTTAGTTTGTGGAAAAATAATAAGCATTAACCAAAAAGGTATTACACCTATATTCAACCACATATAGATCATTTCTACTGTAAAAAATGCAGATATTTGTTCAATCATCAGGGTTATATTATATTAAATGCAATAATGATTCCTATAAAAAATAAAAAAAAAAATTTAGAAGCGACAATTGATGAAATGCGCAACTTTGCACTTAATTATGTAGAAAAATTTGCACCTTCAAAACAACAGCT
>CACGSX010000026.1 GCA_902575835.1 uncultured Pelagibacteraceae bacterium
TTTTTTTTCAATTTTTCCTCTTAACGAGTTAAAAATAGAATTGATATTGTTACTCGTTGTTGAGCTAGCAAGCCCAATTTTTATTTTGTTCTTTTTGCAAAATTGAATTATTTCTTTTACACCGTCTCTAGGCTCAACTTTGTGTTTGTTTAAATATTCATTAAAAATTTTGGTTTTTAAATTTCTTATTTTTTTTCCGTCTATTTCAACACTAGTATCTTTTGCGTAATCATTAATTCTTGAAGTTCCACCTGATTTTGACAATAGTTTTCTGTATATATCTTCATCCCAGAACCAGTCTAAGCCACTTATTTTAAAAGCTTCATTAAATGCATCTCTTTGAAGATCTGATGTTTCAGCTAAGGTTCCAATTGAACCAAATAAAACAGCTTTGTAACTCATTATCCCTTCACAGCACCAGCTGTTAATCCACTGATTACTTGTCTTTGGAAAAACATAACTAACATAAATAAAGGAGCAGTAGCTGAAACAACTGCTGAAACAGCCCACATCAAATTACCTTCATGTTGATTTGTTCCAAGATAACTTTGGATTTTGGGTACCATAGTATGATTTTCCTGATTTAATAAAAGAGCTGTCACTGTAAAATCATTATACGCAAGCATTAAACTAAATAATCCAGCTGTTATTACTCCAGGCCACATAACTGGCATAATGATATGTCTAAATGCTTGAAAATAAGAGCAGCCATCAATTAAAGCACTTTCATCAAGTTCTTTAGGAACAGTTTTAAAAAATGAATACAATAACCACAAAGTAAATGGTTGATTTATTGCAACAAGAACAACGATGGTCGTCGGTAGTATTCCCCAAATTTGTAATTGAAAAAAGGGAAATAAATAACCAGAGACTAAAGTAATGTGTGGCATTGCTCTAAAAATTAATGCTGCAATTAAAATCCAAAATGCATAATTTCTTGTAGACCTAGATAAAGCATAAGCTCCTAAGGTCCCGAGGAACAGAGAAATGGTTACAACAAAAAATGTAACTATAACTGTATTCCTAGATGCCTTCCAAAACTCTCCTTCAGTCCAAGCTTGACTATAAGCATCTGTTGTAAACTTTCCTCCAGTTTCTAACAATGTATTGAATGCTGTAATAGCATACCACCAGTCAGCTCTTGAAAAAAAGTCAGCTCTTACTTTAAATGATCCCCAGAAAGTCCAAATAAAAGGAAAGCATGCAACTAACAGCCAAACTATTATAAAGGTTGTATTAAAAATTTTTAAAGCATTTGATCTTTTATCAAGTCCGTATTCCATTTATCTCGCTGTCCTAAATTCCTTCCATGTTCTTATTAAAACTGGTGCTAAAAGTATGGCTATCCCAACAATTGTCATCATTGAGGTGGCTGCTGCTGAACCAAATAATATTACTTCCTCATTAACGAGGTTATCATAAATTAACCAAGACAAAGATTGAGCACTTCCTTCAGCACTGAAACCAATTATAGGCTCAAAAACTCTAAAATTATCCATCAATGAAATGAGAGCAACAAATGTAACTACAGGATAAATATGAGGCAAAACAATATGTCTTACTCTCTGCCATCTTGATGCTCCATCAATAATAGCTGCTTCAACAGGTTCTTGGGGAACAGTTTGTAAAGCTGCATAAAATACTACAAAAGCAAATGGTGAATGGTGCCAAATTCCATATATTATTATAGTTATCCATGTAAGAGTTTTTGAGGATTTTAACGATAAATAAGGGTCATCCATTAACATTTGCAAATTCGCGCCAATAATTCCTTCTGCATCTATCATCCAAAATAAAACTAAAGAACCTACCAATGGAGTAACAATCATCGGCAATATGGTTCCAAATATTAGTGGCCCTCTAATTCTTCTAGTTACTGCATTAAGACTTAAAGCAATTATAAAACCTAAGAGTAAGACGTTAGGCGTTACAAACAAGCAATAAGTTAAAGTAAAAATTAGAGCTTTGTAAAAGGGTAGGTTGGTAACTTGATCTACAAATTCCCCAAAACTATTTGTTTCATTCCAAAATTTTCCAATTTCTTCTATTGCAAGATGATTTCTATCTACATAAGTCCCAAATCCATTGAATTTTCCTAAAGGCTTTTCTTCTCGAATTTTAGAGGTTTTTTCTTGGTCAACAACTATAGAAACTGTACATCCAAAAGGATCACATTTTTTTACTTCCTTAACAACTTGGTCGTGCTGCGCATAAAATGACTGTATCCCTGTTGAAATAATAGGAAGACCTATAAATAAAATCATTGCCAATCCAGTTGGCAAGAAAAACCAAAAAAAAGTTTTGTTAGGCATTAATGTAATAAGTGGGGATTTTATCCCCACTTAAAATTTATTGATTATAGAAAGCCTTGTTCTTTTGCTTTACTCATGTAAGCTGCTTCCACATCTTTTAAAGCTTGTTCTGCTGACTCTTTACCTTGTAAAAATTCAACAATCTCACTTCCTAATGCACCATGCATTAAACCCATTTGTGGTAACATTGGATATGGTTTAGCTTTCATTTTAACAGCTTCGATAACTCCAATTGATTTTGGTCCAGGCTTAAAACCTTCAATTAACCAAACAGCTTGATCCGCTGCATCTGCAACCATCTTTTTATTAGCAGCTGCGTGTGCCAAAGCTCTAAATGTTGCTTCAGCATCAGCGTCAGATCTATTTTTTGCTAATGTGAAACCGTCCCACCATAAAGTCGCCGCTGGTATGTTTCCTCCAGCAACTGTTGCTGGTCCAGTTAATTTAGTTGCAGCTGTAATTTTTGCATCACCATCATCATCAAGCAATGTTCCTGATCTTGATGCCCAAAGAGTCATTAACGCAACATTTCCAGATTCCCATTCAACTTTAATAGCTTCACTATCGTGAGTTAAATAATCTGGGTTACTTAAACCTGCTAATTTTTTTAGCATATTTAATGTTGCTACTCCTTTTGCATTGTTAATACTTGGTTGAGCAGTTCCTGCTTTAAAGAATTCTCCTCCATGTCCAATGTACATGTTAACGAATTCTTCTGCTAAATTCCAGCCAGCTTTGTATGCTGCTGCGTAAGGATATTGCATTTTGCCAGATGCTCTTATTTTTTCTGATGCCGCAACTACTTCCTCATATGTTTTAGGAATAGCTATACCCAATTCTTTTAAAACATCTTCTCTGTAATATAAGTGCTGAGTATTTGCCATAAAAGCAACTGCCATTATTTTTCCATCAATTGTTATCAATTGAGAGTCTTGTATTCCTTTTCCATATTTCTTAACAAGATCATCAAGTGGTCTAATTAAGTCTTGGTTCATCAAAGGAACTATAGAGCTATTTGCTGCAATTCTTGCAGAAAATTCTGATGGATTTGCAGTTAGAGCTGGCACAGCAATTTTATTGTGCTCAGATGAGTGTGTGACTTTAAAATCCGCATTTCCTTTACATCCTTTAGCTGTTTCCACAAAAGTTCTTAAAGCTGGAAAATCATTAGCTAAAATATTTATTGATCCACTCTTAATGTTACAATCTGCGTAAACAGAAGTTCCAAAAAGAAGAAACAATAAAGATATTAATATTTTTTTCATATTTGTTTCCCTCATTAAATTTAAATTTATGGATGAAAGGATATATATTCCTTAGGGAATTTAAAAGTAGTTTTTAAATCGCATTTGACGCAAGCTCTGCACCTGCGACCAAAGATTCAAATTTCTTGTAAACAATATTTTCATCAACATTTCCAAAGCCTGCAAAAGTACTAAATCCACAATCACTTCCAGCCATCAATTGATCTTTATCAATTACTTTTGAATACTGGATTATTCTATTTTTTACTAACTCTTCATGCTCTATGAAGTTTGAGGTTGAGTCTATAACACCAGGAACTATTACTTTATCATTAGGAAGTTTTATATTCTCAAAAACCTGCCATTCATGAGCATGTCTTGGGTTCGAGGCTTCAATTAAATAAGTTTGGATATTTGCTTTTAAAGCAATAGGTAATATTTTTTCTAATCCAATATCGTGAATATGTGGTCCTTCATAATTTCCCCAGCAGATATGCATTCTCAACTTAGAGGCATCAATATCTTTGATTGCTTCATTAAGACATTCGATTTGTTTTTCAGCTCTTACTAAAAATTCCTCATCTGATACATTTTTAAAAGTCATATGTCTTGCAAGTGCAAGATCTGGGCAATCAATTTGCAATAATAAATCATTTTTTGTTATTTCATCGTATTCAGTTTTCATCATTTTTGATAATGCCTCTAAATACTTATCATCATTTTTATAGAATTTGTTTGGAAGGAAATTTGAAATTACTCCTGGTGATGCAGAGTTTATAAATCCTTGAGAATGGTTATTTTTTTTTAATGCAGATTTTAAATTACTGATATCTTTAGTTAATGATTTAGTATCTTTAATTTTTAAATCAGCAGTACAACATGGTCTTGTATAAGTAGGTGTGCCTCCTGATTTTGCAATTTTTTCTTTATATGATGGAAAATCATCTAAGTCTTTAGGAGCTCTTCTCTCGCTTTCACCACTAAAGCCATGTAATCGATCCTTGACGTAGGTAGCGTAACTTATTTTTGACATTTCACCATCACTTATAATGTCAATTCCGATATCAATTTGTTTTTTTACAATTTTGTTTACATCTTCTTCAATTATCTTATCAAGTTCTCCTTGATCAAATAATTCATTTTTATCTTTTTTAAATAGTATCTCAGATAGCTTTTTTGATCTTGGCAGACTTCCAACATGTGTGGTTTTAATTTTATCCATAGTTTTTACATTAATATTTGTTTCCAAATAGCCACTTCATCAAACAATACCCATTCTCTTATTATTTTATCATCTCTTAATTCTGCATGATTTATACCCATTATAAATAAATCTTTTTCAGTCTTTTTCCCAAATTCTTCACTGTCTTTAGAGTGCTTACCGCTTAAAAACCATCTGATTGTAGCTTTTTGATTGTTATTTTTTTCATCTAATGATGCAACATGTTCGATTGTAAACTTTATTTCAGAAAATATATTTTTTAAAGAGCTCCAATATTTAATTATATCTTCACTGCCATTTCCAACTTTATTACTTGGCCAAAATAGACAGGCTGCTCTATCATAATCTTCAAAATCATAATCATTATTAAATATTTTCTTTAAAATATTGGAATATATATAACCTGATGAAACTTCATTAACTTTTACTGGAGTATACTCTGACTTTTTATCAGAAGATCTATTAAAAACTTTGACAGCTTTAGATACGCCACCTTCTTTATCAATTAAATGCCTTGCAAATTTCTCAGGTGTATAACCCAACTGTCGAACCATTGCACCCTGATCTCTCACAATCCACTCATCATAAACTTGATTATTTTTACATGCACAGTCAGCTATAACTCTATAAACAATTTTGTTTCCTGTTTTTTTTCCGTAATACCCATCATTTAAATGTGTAGCTTTACTCAGAATTCTGTGAGATGAATGATATCCTTCATCGTCATTTCCACTCCAAATTACATCTTCACCTAATAACTGTCTGTCAGGAAATTCGTTTAAAGTTTTATAAGTTGCATCAATAACAGGTTTAAAACCATAGGTTATTCCAAAAGGTGATCTTACAGGAATATTCTCTGAATAATATTTGGATATCGACTCGACATCTTTCCCCTCCCAAATTTGTTTAGTAATTTTTAAAATGTAATCAGTTAAATTTTTATAATTACTATCAAATCCTTTCATTAGATCTGACTAACAAAATTTAAAATATTATTTTCTGAATTATTACAAGAGATATCTATTTTGCTACTCAAAGGAACCGAAAAAGTATCTCCTTTTTCTAAT
>CACGSX010000027.1 GCA_902575835.1 uncultured Pelagibacteraceae bacterium
TAACATTTTTTCCTCTAATAAATGATAATAATTTTTCTTTGTCAAACTTAACTTCAAAATCAACTTCATAATTATCGTCTACAAATTTTTCATTTGTTATGGAAAAATTATCTATCAATGAATTAATTTTATTGCTTGGTACATTTTTAAATAAATTTTTATCTTTACTTTCTACAATTCTAAAAATTAATGTTTTAAATCCTTTTTTGAAACCTTTTTTTATTACTTCATCTTTGTTAAAATTTATGTCGTATTGTTCTTTAATTTTAATATTTTTAACTGTGTAATTGTCTGCAAATACTATAGTTGTGGAAAACTTGATAAAAACTAAAATGAAAAGTAAAAAAAAAAAGTATAAGTAAATATTAATTTTATTTTTGATTAAAAACATAACTTAAACATGGGATCGAAGAATTTTACATATGAGAAGAGTGGTGTAAGCATAAAAAAAGCAGATAAATTTATTAAATTTATATCCTCAAGCACAAAAAAATCAAAAAAAAGTGGTAAATTTAAGAATATTGGAGGTTTTGGAGCGCTTACAAAACTGCCAAGTAATTTAAAGAATCCATATCTTGTAACTAGCACAGATGGAGTTGGTACAAAAATTGAAGTTGCAAATATTCTATGTAAATTTGATACAATTGGAGTGGATCTTGTGGCAATGTGTGTAAATGACATTATAGTTCAAGGAGCGAAACCTTTAGTTTTTTTAGATTATATATCTGTCGAAAAAATCGATACGAAAAAGCTAAAAAATATAATTAGAGGAATTATTAAAGGTTGCAAATTAGCTGACTGTGAATTAGTTGGTGGAGAGACTGCAGAAATGCCTGGAACATATTCGAAAGGTAAATTTGATATTGCAGGATTTTCTTTAGGCTTAGTAGAGAAAGACAAAATATTATTAAATAAAATAAAAGAAAAAGATTTAGTACTGGCAATACCTTCCAGTGGTCTCCACTCAAATGGGTATTCCTTAGTAAGACATATTATAAAAAAAAAGAAAATTAATATAAAAAAAAATTCATTTTTAAAAAAAGAATTATTGGTACCAACTAAAATATATGTAATGCATGTATTAGAATTAATTAAAAAAAAGTATTTGAATGCTTGTGCAAATATCACTGGTGGTGGATTAAAAGACAATATTGAAAGAATAATACCAGATAATTACTGCGCTGAAATAAATTTAGAAAAAATAAAAACATTAAAAATATTTAGATGGCTTAAAAGTCAAGGTGTTAGCGATAAAGAAATGTTAAATACTTTTAATTGTGGAGTGGGTTTTTGTTTAATAGTAAAACGTTCAAACTACAAAAAAGTAATTAGATTATTTCCAAAAAAATATAAACCATATGTTATTGGAAAAATTACAAAAAATTCAGAAAAAGTAAAATTGAGTGGAAAAGTTATCTGGTAAAAAAAATACAGCAGTTTTAATAAGTGGTAGAGGTAGTAATCTAAGATCACTAGTTAAATATTCAAAAACGAAAAAATCTTTAATTAGAATTGTTCTAGTTGTCTCTAATAATTTTAGTGCAAAAGGATTAGATTATGCAAATAAGTCTAAGATCAATAATGTTTTTATTAAAGATTCTAATAAAAAAAGTTTTGAAGATCGTTTGTTTAAATTATTGAAAAAGAATAATGTTGATTTGATTTGTTTAGCTGGATTTATGAAAATATTATCAGGTAGTTTTATAAGAAAATTTAATAAACCTATACTTAATATTCACCCTTCTCTTCTTCCTAAGTATAAAGGCCTAAATACACACAATAGAGCAATTCAAAATAAAGACAAATATTCTGGAGCTACAGTTCATATCGTCAATGAGAAATTAGATTCAGGTAAGATTATATTACAAAAAAAAGTAAAAATTCTAAAATCTGACAGTGGAAAAAGTTTAGAAAAAAAAGTTTTAAAAATCGAGCATAAAATATACCCAAAAGCAATTTTTAGACTACTAGCTAGTGATTAAAAAAAAAATCTAGTTCAATCTTAGCATTTTCAAGACTGTCTGAACCATGAACAGAGTTTTTATCAATTGATATACCGTATTTTTTTCTCAAAGTGCCCTCATCTGCGTCAACTGGATTTGTTGCCCCCATTAACTTTCGATTTTCCATAACAGCATTTTCTCGTTGTAGAGTCATGACAACAATAGGGCCCGAAGACAAATAATTGCATAAATCGTTATAAAACGGTTTGGACTCATGTACTTTATAAAACTTTTCAGCTTCCTCTTTAGATATATGGATCTTTTTTTCTTTTATTATATCAAATCCTTTATTTAAAAATTCTTGTTTAATTTGGTTTTGAAGATTTCTTTCAATAGCATCTGGTTTAATAATTGATAAAGTTTGTTCTAATTTACTCATAATTGTCCTCTATTAATTTATTTAACAATCTAACTCCATAACCAGTTGCTCCTCCGGAGTTTAAAGCACCTCCATACTTAGAGAAGGCCATGCCAGCAATATCTAAGTGAGCCCATGGTGTTTTATTAACGATGAATCTCTGTAAAAATTGAGCTGCAGTTGTAGAACCAGCACCTCCAACATAATTTATATTTTGCATATCTGCATTTTTAGAATTTATTAATTTATCAAAATTATCATTTAATGGCATTCTCCAAAGTTTTTCATCAACATTATTGCCGGCTTCAATCAGTTGTTTTGATAATTTATCATTATTTGAAAATAGACCTGCGTACTCTGAACCGAGAGAAACAATTATGGCACCAGTGAGTGTGGCTAAATCAACAATAAATTGGGGTTTGAATTTCTTCTCTGTGAATGTCAAAGCATCTGCTAAAACTAGTCTTCCTTCGGCATCAGTGTTTAAAACTTCAATAGTTTTTCCACTATAAGATTTTACAATATCACCAGGCCTTTGAGCATTACCACTTATCATGTTTTCAACTAATCCTACTACACCAACCGCATTAATTTTTGATTTTCTTAGCGCAAGAGTTTTCATTAGACCGACAACAGTCGCTGAACCTGCCATATCATATGTCATATCTTCCATGAATTTTGCTGGTTTCAATGAGTAACCACCTGTATCAAAACATACGCCCTTGCCAACAAATCCTAAGGGTTTAGAATTATTTTTTGCACCGTTCCATTCTATTGTAACTAAATATGAACCTCTAATACTGCCTTGACCTACGCCCAATAAGGCATTCATACCAAGTTTTTTTAATTTTTTTTGATTATAAACTGTAACTTTTAAACCAAAATTTCTTAATTTAGTAATACGTTTTGCATATTCATCTGGGTGCAAAATATTTCCTGGCTCAGACACCAAATCTCTTGTAAGAAAAACACCTTCTAATAATGAATTTAATTTATTTCTTAACAGATTTGATTTTTTATATTTATTTCCAACAATAAATAAGTGAGTAATAACATTTCTAGATTTGTCGGTTTTATATACATTAAAATTATAAGATTTTAGCTGAGCACCATGCAGAAGCTTTTCCAGTTGTATATTTGTTATGTTGGCCGCATCTGTTTGAAAGAAAGATTTTTCAATTTTGTTATTTTTTAAAAAAATAAATAAATTAGATCCAAGTTTTTCATAATCAAGTGTTGTTTTAGATTTAGAGCAATTTACAAAAATATATGTTTTATTTTTTACATTTTGACATATGAATTTTTTTTCTAAGAATAACTTATCAGTAAATAAGGATTTATTTAATGATTTGAATATTTTATTTTTAGTATTTTTATCTTTTAATAAAATAATCTCATAATCATTAGCAACTTTTGGTACTTTATTTAGATATTCTAATTTTAGCTTCATTTTTTTTGAATTATTTAATAGATAATGTTGTATATTTAATAAATTAGTAATTTCAATGAATAAATTAATATTTCGTAAATTATCCTTTGATATATTTTCTTTTTTTTTACTATCTTCTCTTGCAATAACTTTAATAGTTTGGGTTATACAGGGTGTAAATTTACTGGATATTGTTACTGAAAAAGGTCATGCAATTAATGTCTATTTCTTTTATACATTACTAAATATACCGAAAATATTTAGTAAAATTCTAATATTTACATACTTCATAACTTTATTCGTAATTATAAGCAGATATGAGGACAACAATGAAATCTTAGTGTTTTGGACAAATGGAATAAAAAAAATTTCTTTTATAAACTTTATTGGTAAATTTTCAATTTTATTTGTCCTATTGCAATTAGCTTTAAGTTTAATGATTGTTCCGCATACACAGAACATGGCTCAATCTTTCTTAAAAAATTCATCAATGGAATTTTTTCCTAAATTGATTGAAGAAAAAAAATTTTCAAATGTAATGCAAAATCTAACAATTTTTGTAGAAGAACGTAAGGATAACGGAGATTTGAATGGAATATATATTAAAGAAAAAATAAATAATAATGAGTATAAAATCATAATATCAAGTAGAGGAAAAATTATTCAAGATGAATACGGATTTAGTTTTAAACTTTTAGATGGCAAAATTACAAATATAAATAATACTGAAAGCTTTAATTTAGGATTTAAAGAAACTATATACAAATTGTCAGATCTAGATACGAAAACAAGGAAATCAACAAAAATAAGTGAAACTAAAAGTTCAATTTTATTTTATTGTTTTGAAAAATTTATAGAAAATAGAAAGGATAAAAAGCTTAGATGTGGTGAAAGTGATTTTTTAATTAAAGATATATATGAAGAATTGTTTAAAAGAATAATTAATCCAATTTATATTGTAATTTTATCATTAATAAGTTCATTGATT
>CACGSX010000028.1 GCA_902575835.1 uncultured Pelagibacteraceae bacterium
AATCTGAGGAAGCGGTCAATTTCTATTATACTGTAGAAAATCAAAGTTTAGGTATTAGGATCTCTTTTGCTATCATTTATATTTCTTTAGTTACACTATTATTATTTTTATCAATAACTATAGCAATAAGATTTTCTTCAAGATTTTTTATTTCTATTAACAACTTAATAACAGCTTCAGAGAAAATAGGGAAAGGAAATCTAAATGTTAAAGTTCCTGAACTTAAAGCTGATAGAGAAATGGAATTATTAAATAAAAATTTTAATTCAATGATTGAAAAATTGAAAAATCAGCAAGATAAATTATTATCAAATGAGAGACACGAAGCGTGGGAAACTGTAGCAAGAAAAATGGCCCATGAGATTAAAAATCCATTAACTCCAATTCAATTAACAATTGATAATTTAAATTCAAAATACTTGCCTGATTTAAACAATGAAAAGAAAAGTAAATTTCAGGAGAATTTAAAAACAATCTTAAAACAAATTAAGCAAATAGAAAATTTAGTAAATGAATTCTCTGATTTTGCAAGAATGCCGAAGCCACTTATTAAAAATAATGATTTAATAAAAGTATTAGATGAAAATATTAATTTATTAAAAAAAGTAGACAATTCTATTAATTTTAACATAAATAATAAAACTGAAAAAAAGGTTATCTTTAATTTTGATAACGAACAGTTTAATAGATTATTTTTTAATTTGATTAAAAATTCTATTGAAAGTATTCAAGAGAATGTCAAAAAAACCAATAAATCATTGAAAAATATAGATATAGAAATAAATCAAAGAAGAGATTATATAACAATCAATCTAATTGATACAGGTGAAGGGTTTAAAGATAAAAAAACCAAGGATATTATTAAACCATATTATACAACCAAAGAAAAAGGTACTGGTTTAGGATTATCAATAGTTGATAAAATAATAAATGACCATAATGGATCAATAACATTCTTAAACACAAATAATGGAGCTAAAGTTCAAATAATCCTCCCAAAATAATTTATGGCAACAGAAATATTAATAATTGATGATAACTCAGATATAAGAAATATTCTTGATGAGCTAATCCAAGATGCTGGTTATAAAACAAGGTTAGCAGCAAACTTTAATCAAGGTCTCTCAGAAATAGACAAGAAGTTACCAGACGTTGCTATTATAGATGTAAAATTAGATAAAGGTGACAATGATGGTATTCAATTACTTGAGCATATTAAAACTAAAAATACTGATATTCCAGTTATTATTATTTCAGGTCATGCAAACATTGAGATGGCTATAAATTCACTCAAATCTGGAGCTTTTGAATTTATACAAAAACCTTTTGACAAAGAAAGATTATTAAATTTTGTTAAAAGAGCTGTTGAAAATATTAATTTAAAAAAAGAGAATAAATCTTTATCTAATAAGTTATTTCATTCTTTCAAAATTATTGGCAAAAGTTCAAATATTACCTCAATAAGAGAACAGACACTAAAACTTTCACAATCTGAAAGCAGAGTTTTTATAAGTGGACCAACGGGATCTGGAAAAGAATTGATATCAAGAAAAATTTACAAAAATTCTAGACGTTCAAAAGGACCATTTATAATTATTAATGGTGCCTTATTAGACTCAAAAAAATATGAATTAGAACTTTTTGGTGAAGAAAGAAAAGATGGTTCAATTGTCTATGGAGCTTTGGAAAAAGCCTCTGGTGGAATTCTATTGATAGATGAGGTAACAGAAATTCCACTAGAAACACAATCAAAAATTTTAAGAGTTGTAATAGATCAAAAGTTTAAAAGAATTAACAGCAATCATGATATAAAGGTTGACGTACGAATTATATGTACTTCTAGTAAAAATATTAAAAATGAAATTATAAATGGAAATTTTCGTGAAGACTTATTTCATAGATTAAATGTTTTTAATATTGAAATAGAACCATTAAATAAAAGAATAGAAGATATACCGTTGCTCGTTGAATATTTTATAGAAAATATTTGTAATACCTATAGTTATAAAAAATTTAAAATCAAAGATGATAATTATCTTTTAAATTATGATTGGCCAGGAAATGTAAGAGAATTACGTAATCTTATTGAAAGAATTGCAATACTTTCCCCAGGCAATGATGAGGAAAAAATCTTAAATATTATTAAAGAGTCTTTGTCTAAATCAGAGAATGAAACATTTTCAGTTGCTGAAAATTTATCTATACCATTAAGAGAAGCAAGAGAAAATTTTGAAAAAGAATATTTAGTATCTCAGATTAAAAAATTTGGTGGAAATATATCTAAAACAGCAAAATTTGTTGGTATGGAAAGATCAGCTCTTCATAGAAAACTAAAATTGTTAGGTGTTAAGGATCTAAATTAATGAATATTATAATTTGTGGAGCCGGTAGAGTGGGCTTTACTATCGCTAAATTACTAACTGACCAAAATCATTCTATAACAGTTATTGATCAGTCTAGTGATGATATTCAAAAAATTAATGAGTCTCTGGATGTAAAAGCTATTGTAGGTAAAGCCACCTCACCTGAAATTTTAGACAGGGCCAATACAGCAGAAGCAGATATGTTAATAGCAGTAACTAGAAATGATGAAATAAATATGCTTATTTGTCAAATAGCTTATTCATTGTTTAAGGTACCGAAAAAGATTGCTCGAATAAGATCTCAAGAGTATTTGGATCCTAAGTTTTCAACACTATTTAACAGAGATAATTTACCTATAGATTATGTTATTTCACCTGAACTAGAAATTGCCAGATCACTGCAAAGAAAATTAGAGGCACCTGGAGCTTTAGATAATGTACCATTTGCAGAAAATAAACTAAGATTATTAGAAATTCTAATTGATGAAAAATGTCCAATTCATGAAATTAAATTAAAAGAATTAACAAATAAGTTTCCAAATTTAAATGCGTATATATTGGGTGTTATTAGAGAAGAACGTTTTAAAATTTTAAAGAAAGATGACAAGCTTCAACATAATGATAAAGCGTATGTTATTGTTAACTCAAATCAAATGGAAGAGACCTTAAAGGTCTTTGGGCATAATGAAAAAATTGCATCGAAGATACTTATTATAGGTGGCGGTAATATTGGATTTAATCTTGCTGTAAATATAGAAAGTAATTTTGAGGAAGCTAGAGTAAAAATTATAGAGAAAGACAAAAATAGAGCTGAATATATTGCAAATTTTTTGAATGATACGATTGTCATAAATGGAAATGGTTTAGATGAAGATGTATTGAACGAAGCTAATTTAGATGAAGTCGAGACTGTATTGGCCTTAACTAATGACGATGAGGATAATCTTATGGTGAGTGTTCTTGTTGAAAAATTTTCAAAAGATAAAAGAACCATGGCTTTGGTAAATAAGCCTAATTATTCGCTTTTACAATCATCATTAAAAATTGATGATTTAATTGATCCTAGAATGAGCACAGTCTCAAGTATATTGAAACACGTTCATAAAGGAACAATTGAGAATGCTTACACAATTTTAAACGGTGAATACGAAGTTATTGAAGCTGATATTTTAGAGACATCTGAATTAGTAAATAAAGAGTTAAAAAATTCAGATTTACCAGATGAAATTCGTGTGGGTGCAATATTAAGAGATAACAAATTTATACTTCCTTCATCAAAATATATATTTCAGAAAGATGATACAGTTATATTGCTAGCCAAAAGAGATCAATTACCTTTAGTTGAAAATTTATTTAGAATTAGCTCAATTTAATAAATGAACATTTTCAGCCTAAAATATTTCGGCATTTTTTTTTTAGTTATAAGTTTTTTTTCGTTTTTTAATATTATTTATTCTTATTATTTTAATCTTCTAGACAATCTTAGTAGTTACATTTTCATATTTACAATAAACTTGATAATTGGATTATTTCTCACTCTTTTTAAAAAATATAAATATGAGAAAATCAACTTATTTGATAGAATTCAGATTGTTTTAATTGGTTATATAATACTTCCTGTTGCAATATCTGTACCTTATTATTTTAACATCGATAATATAGGTTTTATTAACTGTTATTTTGAAGCTATTTCAGGCTTTACTTCTACAGGTTTTACAATTTTTAATGATTTGACTCAATTAGATCAAACACTAATTTTGTGGAGAACCAGTTCACAATGGATTGGAGGTTTATATTTTTTGTTTTCAATATTATTACTAATAGATTTATTTGATGAAAACTTGAAAAGATCTTTAACAAATTACATTTTTTTAAATTCATCAGAAATATTCAAACAAGTTTTTAAAATAATAATTATCTATTTATCCATGACAATTTTAATATTTTTAATGTTAAAACTAGTAAATTTAAGGTCTTATGATGCATATAATTATTCTCTTTCAATAATATCATCGGGTGGATTTATGCCCAATA
>CACGSX010000029.1 GCA_902575835.1 uncultured Pelagibacteraceae bacterium
TTTTGTATTTCATTTTCTCAAAAGAGTTTAAAAATTTATGTATATTATTTTTTGTTAAGTTAATTTTTTTAGAAAAATCTGTATAAATGTCGTAACCATTATCGACCTTGTAGATTATCAGCGGCTTATCCGACTGATAAAGTTTTTCTAAATACGGGTTAAATTTAAGTTTATGCGATTTGTGGTCTTTCAATTGGCTTCTCTTTTATAGGTAAATGTATCAAACCAGCAAAAATAGATAATGCGATAGATATGTACCAAGCATAATCAAAATTGCCGTTAAGTTCGTAGAAAACACCACTCAAATAAGCTCCTAAAAAAGATCCAATTTGATGACTTACAAAAACAATTCCATATAATAATCCGATATATTTAGTTCCAAATACTTTTCCTATAATTCCATTTGTTGGTGGAACTGTTGATAGCCATAACATCCCAAAAGTAATTCCAAAGATTACTGAATTAAAAACACTTGGTGGTAAGAATATGAAATAGATTATTGATACTCCTCTTAGTAAGTAAATCGCACTTAATAAAATTTTTTGACTGTATCTGGTTGCGAGATATCCACTTGTAATTGTTCCGACCATATTAAAAAGTCCAATTAAAGCCAATACCATTGCTGCACACCAATCTGGTAATCCTTTATCAATCATGTACGTGGGTATATGAGTTGCAACTAAAGCAATGTGCCAACCACATACAAAGAAACCTAACGTAAGATAAATGTAACTTTTATTTGAAAAAGCCTCTTTTAAAGCTTCTCTAGCTGTTTGATTGTTATTTTGATTTGTACCAACAGGTATTTTTGGTGTTGAAACAAATAATGCTACAATTAATCCTAGACCTAAAAAGAAACAGAAAAATAACATTGTATTTTCCCACCCATGTTCAACAAGTGAGTATCTAGTGATTAGAGGTGATATAAAATATCCAAAAGATCCTGCTGAGGTTACTATGCCTGTTGCTATTGTTCTGCTTGATACCGGAAAATGTTTTGCAACAACTGAAACAGGTATACTGATAGCTGTGGATCCCAGTCCAACGCCAACTAATATTCCAATTGTTATAGTAAAATAATAACCAGTATTAAAACCTGAATAAAATAATAAAATTGCTAATAAATAAAAAACAAACCCAATAAAAATTGCAATATTGCCACCATACTTGTCCGTAATAATTCCAAACATAGGACTGAAAACACCCCACAATAAGAGCTGTAATCCCATTGTAAAACCAAACTGTGTTATGGTGATATCTAAATCAGTTGCAAAATCAAAATAAAACATTCCAAAAGTTTGTCTTATTCCTAGTGCAATAATAACAACAACAGATGCAGCTATTACAGTAACTAATGCTTTCTTTGTTGGAAAAAATTTGGTGTCATTCATCTTACAGATTTAATAGCCTTTTTAATGTCAGCAATCAAATCATTTGGATCTTCTAAACCAATATGTAATCTTATAATATGTTCGTTATTACTCAACTTTGTGTAGCTCCTGTTGCCCAGTGCCAATTTGTCTTGATATAAAGCAAGACTTTCAAATCCTCCCCAACTGTAACCATGGGCAAATAATTTTAATTTATTCAAAAATTTTATTACAGAGTTTTTATTTTTAGAAATAATTTTTACACCCATTAACCCAGATGATCCTGAATAATACTTTTTCCACATTTTGTATTGTTTAATGTTTTTTTTAATTGGGTAAAAAACCTCTTTTACTTTTTTTTGTTTGCTCAAAAAATTAGCTACTTTGATGGTATTTTCTTGATGTTTGTCTAACCTTATATCTAATGTTCTTAGTCCTCTCATAATTAAATAGGCATCATCAGGGCTTAGTCTTAAACCAACTGCTTTTTGACTTAATTCCACCTCTTTAAAAAGTCTTTTTTTAATAGCTAAACTGCCACCCATAACATCTGAATGACCAGAATAATATTTTGTCGCTGAAACTATAGACATATCAAAACCTAAATCTAAGGGCTTGATTAAATAAGGTGTTCCCCATGTGTTATCAATAGCTGTATAAATATTCTTATGCTTAGCAAAAGATAATATTTTTTTTAAATCTTGAAATTCAAATGTGTTACTTCCAGGGTTTTCAACAAAAATAAGTTTAGTTTTATTTGTAATTTTTTTTTTTAAGTCATCTAAGTTTTTTGGATCATAAAATACTGCTTTAATATTGAATTTTTTTAAATAGTCTTCGGTTAAAAATCTTGTAGGAGAGTAAACTGAGTCTGTTATAATAATTTCATCACCAGGTCTTACAACACTAATCACTCCAAGAAAAACTGCACCAAATCCTGTTGGAGTTAAATAAACTTGATAAGCATTTTCAATTTTTCTTAATAGTTCTTGCAGTGCAAAAGTTGTTGATGTTCCTTTTCTACCATAATCAAAATTTTTGCTTAAGGGATTTTTTTTATAATTACTTTGTGTTTTCTTTATATCTTGAAGAGTTTTAAATATTATCGTTGAAGCTCTTACTACTGGTGGATTAACTGACTGATTCTGATAATCTTTTCCTACTTGTTTTAAAAAAGTTTTAACTGAATTAACCATAAAAAAATTGATTAGTTATATTGACAATGCTATATCCCTCGAATAAGTCAATAAAATTGTAAAACTAAGGAGATTATGGGATACCCTAAAAAGCATAGAGGCCGAAGGAAAATGGGCTCTAAAAAAAGACGAGCAAGAAAGAAAAATAAGAAAAAATAGAAAAAATAAATTGAATGCTTAAATACATCAAAGCATTTGCCATAGGCTGTTTTATAATACCCATATTAACAGTTACAGTTTCCTACTTAATATCCATACATTTAGATTTAGTTCCAAAATGTATTCCTTTCTTTGAGGGCTGTACATCTATTTCGAGAACAGGAAGGTATGAACCAGTAAAATATTATTTTAAGTTTTTTATGTTTATATACGTTTTATTTTTGTTTTTTTATTGGTATTGTTTAATTGGTTACATACAAAACGAGAATAAAATACTTTTATATACTTTATCATTTTTTAGCTTAATTTTTTTAATTT
>CACGSX010000030.1 GCA_902575835.1 uncultured Pelagibacteraceae bacterium
ATCTTGAAGAAACAAAGACAGAATTAAAGAAAATCAGTTCTTAAACTAAGATAGTTTATCAAATTTTATAAAAATAATGTAAATTAAGAAATATGAATTCCATTATAATTGGATCAGGTTTTGGTGGTATGGCGGCAGCTCTTAGACTTCGAGCAAAAGGTCATAAAGTTACTTTAATTGAAAAACAAAAAGATTTAGGTGGAAGAGCGAGAGTATTTAAAAGTAATGGGTTTACTTATGATGGTGGACCAACTGTAATAACTGCTCCTTATTTAATTTATGAAATTTTTAAACTTTTTAATAAAAATCCAGATGATTATATAAAAATAAAAGATTTAGATACTTGGTACAGATTTGTTTTCGAAGATGGAAGCCATTTTGATTACTCCGCTGATGAAAAGAAAATGGAAGAACAGATTGCAATAATTAATCATAAAGATGTTGTGGGTTACAGAAATTTACTTAAATTTACAAAAAAAATATTTGATAAGGGTTATTCAGAATTATCAGATGTGCCATTTGATAAACCTTCATTTATGTTTAAGCAAATTCCTGCATTGCTAAGTTTAAAAAGTTATAAATCTGTTTATTCTTTGGTTAGTGGTTTTATTGAAAATGAAAAACTAAGAAGGCTATTTAGTATGCACCCATTATTGGTAGGTGGGAACCCTTTTACTACAACCTCTATATATGGATTAATTTTGTATTTAGAAAAAAAATGGGGAATTCATTATTCTATGGGTGGAACAGGACAAATAATAAAAGGTTTTGAGAAATTGATGTTAGAAGAAGATGTTACAATTATTAAAGGTAAAGAAGTTAAAAACTTGCTTACAGAAAATAAAAGAGTTGTCGGGGTTGTGACAAGTGAATATGAGGAAATTAAAGCAGATAACGTAGTTTGTAATGCAGATCCTCCCGGTGTTTATTCAAAAATGCTAAATAATCAAAAATATAACACCTTATTTAATTGGAAGATAAATAGAATGGAATATTCAATGGGACTGTTTGTTTATTATTTTGGAACAAAGAAAAAATACGAAAATGTTGAACATCATACTATAAAGTTTGGCGATAAGTACAAAGAACACTTGGATGATATATTTGTAAACAAAAAATTAAATAACGATATAAGCTATTACCTACATAGACCTACCGCAACAGATTCAAGTATGGCACCAAAAGACCATGATTGCTTTTATGTATTAGTGCCTGTACCTAATAATAAATCAGGAATAGACTGGTCAGTCGAAGGTGAGAATCTCAAAAAACTGGTAATAGATAAAATGGAAAAAAGTTTACTACCAAATTTAAAAGAAAATATTGTAGATGATTTTTATTTAACCCCTGATTATTTTGAAAATGAGTTAAATACAAAATATGGCTCGGGTTTTTCAATTCAGCCCAAATTTTCTCAATCAGCATACTTTAGATTTCATAACAAATCTGAGGTTTATGACGGTTTATATTTTGTTGGAGCAGGCACTCATCCTGGAGCTGGTGTTCCAGGGGTCCTATCATCCGCAAAGGTCTTAGATAAAATTTTGTAATGAATGAACAAAATTATTTGTCGATATATGCTAAATCTTTTAATTGGGCAGGTTTCTTTTTACCAAAACAAGTCTACTCTGATTGCTCTAACTTGTACGATTTTTGTAGATACATAGACAATATAGCAGATGAAAAAGGTGATCTTGATACGAAATTAAAAAATTTCAATACTTTCAAAGAAGATTTCAAATTAAAAAATGAAAATAACCAAATAATTAAAAATATGTGGGCTTTAATAAACAAATTTGGAATATCACAAAAAATAATTGATGATTTATTCGATGGCGTAGAGGCTGATATAAAATCAAAAGTAGAAATCAACACTGACAAAGGTCTATATGTTTATTCATATAGAGTGGCTGGAACAGTTGGATTAATGATGGCAAAAATTTTAAATGTCAAAGAAAGATCAGCACTTTTAGGAGCGATTGACTTAGGTATTGCAATGCAATTAACTAATATTTCAAGAGATGTTATTGAAGATGAAAGCAATAATAGATTTTATATAAAAAAGAATTTTGATGAAATTAAAAGAATTCTAAAAATCGCTGACAAATTTTATAATAATTCTTTTATATCAATTAAAAAAATTCCATTCTTTTTAAGATTTTCGATTTTGGTTGCAAGACGAGTATATAGACAAATTGGAAATGAAATCTTAAAAAAAGGAAACTTAGAAAATTATAATAAATCAGGAAAAATTTATGTAAACAATTTGGGAAAAGTCTTACACACAGTGCTATCTATTGGTGATTTAATTAAATTATATTTTGTAAAAGAAGATAAAAAACTTACAATAAAAGAGCATGAGATAATAATGCAAGATATTGAGTATAATGAAAGATTTTGATTACATAATTATTGGAGGTGGCTGTGCAGGTTTAACATTGGCTTATGAGTTAGAGTATCACGATAAACTTAAAAATAAGACTTTAGCAATTATTGAAAAAAGAGATGAATATAAAAGAGATAAAACTTGGTCATATTGGAAAACTGTACCTCACAAGTTTGATGACTGTGTAAAAAAAAGATGGAAAGATTATACAATCAATTTTAAAGGAAATGTTGAATATAAAGATTGTAAAGAAACTCCTTACGAAAGTATTGATAGTGGACTATTCTACAAAAAAATTTTAAATAAAATCAATAAAAATCCAAATATTCAATTCTTTAAAGATATTAGTGAAGTAAATACAGAAAACGCAATTTTATTTAACA
>CACGSX010000031.1 GCA_902575835.1 uncultured Pelagibacteraceae bacterium
GGAGTGTCTCAAGATAACTTTATGCTTTCTAGATCAGCAGGAAATTTTTTAACCAAAGCTACAGCAATAATTGCTACTTTATTTATAATATGCAGTCTGTGTTTAACGATTCTTTCAAGGGGTGAATTAACTCCCACAACATCAGTTTTAGATAAAATAGAGGAAACCGATGATGCTCCAAAGGTTCCAGATAGTAATAATTAATACTTTGAATTTTTAAGTTTTAGGTCTATAAGATACTTCCATGGCGCGATATATATTTGTCACTGGCGGCGTGGTATCATCTCTTGGAAAAGGATTATCATCAGCATCACTTGCATATTTATTAAAATCACAAGGTTATAAAGTTAGGATACGTAAAATGGATCCATATTTAAATGTTGATCCAGGAACAATGAGTCCTTTTCAGCACGGAGAGGTATTTGTTACTGATGATGGTGCAGAAACAGACTTAGATTTAGGACATTACGAAAGATTTACAAATATTTCATCAAAACAATCGGATAATATTACTACAGGTAAAATTTATAGCGATGTAATAAAAAAAGAGAGACAAGGGGGCTATCTAGGTAAAACAGTTCAGGTTATACCTCACATAACTGATAGAATTAAAAAATTTATTAGCAAAGACATTAGTAACGAAGATTTTGTAATTTGTGAAATTGGTGGAACTGTTGGTGACATAGAAAGTTTACCATTTCTAGAAGCTATAAGACAGTTCTCAAACGATCATGGAAGGTCTAGAACATTATTTGTTCACTTAACATTAGTTCCTTTCATGAAATCTTCTGATGAGATAAAAACTAAACCTACACAACATAGTGTTAAAGAATTAAGAAGTATAGGTATACAACCAGATATTGTTATATGCAGATCAGAGCAGCATATACCTTTAGAGCAAAGAAAAAAAATATCTTTATTTTGTAATGTTAATATTGAAAATGTTATTGAGACTGTTGATGTTAGAACAATTTATGAGGCTCCAATTAGTTTTTATAACCAAAAATTAGATAAACAAGTTTTAAAATATTTTAAAATAAAATCAAAAAAGAAACCTAATTTAAATCCATGGAAAAATATTACCTCTACTGTTCTAAAAAATAATAAAGTAATTAACATTGGAATAGTCGGTAAATATGTAAACTTAAAAGATGCATATAAATCTTTAGATGAAGCATTAACACACGGTGGTATAGCAAATAATGTTAAAGTTAATTTGGTAAGAATTGAATCTGATAAATTAAAAAAAAATGAAATAACTAAAAAACTTAAGAGTGTTTCTGGAATATTAATACCAGGTGGATTTGGTAAAAGAGGAACTGAAGGGAAGATTGCAGCAATTAAATATGCAAGAGAAAAAAAAATACCCTTTTTTGGTATTTGTTTTGGAATGCAAATGGCAATTATTGAATTTGCTAGAAATATATTAAATATAAAAAATGCCGGTTCTACAGAGTTTGATAAAAAATGCTTTCCTGTAATTGGATTAATTTATGAATGGAACAGAAATGGAAAAGTTTTTAAGGGCACAGAAAAAAACCTTGGTGGAACAATGAGATTAGGTCTTTACACAGCTAAATTACAAAATAATTCTGCCATAAAGAAGATTTATAAATCTAATATAATAAAAGAAAGACATAGACACAGATATGAAGTTAATAATAATCAGAGATCAAAATTTGAGAAAAAAGGATTAATATTTTCAGGAATGTCACCAGATAATAAATTGCCTGAAATAATTGAGTTAAAAAACCACCCTTGGTTTATAGGTGTTCAATTTCATCCAGAGTTCAAATCAAGACCATTATCACCACATCCGTTATTTAAATCATTTATAAAGGCTGCAAAGAACTATCATGGAAAATAGAATTGTTAAGTGTCAGGATTTAAATATATCTAACTCAAATAAAATTTGTTTAATAGCAGGACCCTGCCAATTAGAAACTGAGCAACATGCACTAGATATGGCAGGAGAAATAAAAAAAATTGCAGACAAATATAATATTGGGTTAATTTATAAAACTTCCTTTGATAAAGCTAACAGAACAAGCCTTGATGGAAAAAGAGGAGCAGGATTAGAAAATTCGTTACCAGTTTTTGATAAAATAAAAAAACAAATAAAAATTCCTGTCCTTACAGATATTCATAATGTAGAACAATGTGCAATTGTTGCCCCTCATATAGATGTATTACAAATACCCGCTTTTTTGTGTAGACAAACAGACTTATTAATTGCTGCCGCAAAAACAAATAAAATCATCAATGTAAAAAAGGGTCAGTTCTTGGCTCCATGGGATATGGTTAATGTAACAAAAAAAATATCAGACTCAGGAAATAATAATATTCTAGTAACAGAGAGAGGGGCTAGTTTTGGATATAACACTTTAGTGTCTGATATGAGATCAATTCCTATAATGGCAAAGAATGGTTATCCAATTGTTTTTGATGCCACTCACTCAGTTCAACAACCAGGAGGTCAAGGTAATAAAAGTGGTGGACAAAGAGAATTTGTCGAACACTTATCAAGAGCTGCTGTCGCAGTTGGTGTAGCTGCAATTTTTATAGAAACACATCAGGATCCTGATAATGCCCCCTCTGATGGTCCAAATATGGTTCCACTTAAAGAATTAGATAATCTTATAAGTCAGATAGTTGAAATAGATAATCTAGTAAAAAAAAATAATGTCTAAAATTTCAAAAATTATTGCAAGACAAGTTTTTGATAGCAGAGGAAATCCAACAATAGAAACTGAAGT
>CACGSX010000032.1 GCA_902575835.1 uncultured Pelagibacteraceae bacterium
TTATTAAACTTTCATCAAAATCTTATCTAGATAATTCTGAGACAACAGATCCATATTGTGAATTGGATGATTTAGTTAAGAACTTTAAAGGAATTATAGTTTTAACAGGATCTATAAAATGTATGATTGGTAGTCTTTTTAACAAAGGTTTATTTAATGAAATTGAAGAAATATTAACTAAATTAAAAAAAACATTTGATCAAAATATCTATATTGAAATCCAAAGACATGACGATCCAAACGAAAAAGATTTTGAAAATTATAATCTTAAAATTTCTAAAAAGTTAGAATTACCAATAATTGCATCAAATGAAGTTTATTATTTAGATAAAGATATGTTTGAAGCACATGATGCATTAATGTGTATAGGTGAAAAAACTTATGTTAATGATGCTAATAGAATAAAATTATCTAAACATCATTATTTTAAATCATCTGATGAAATGATTGAACTTTTTAAAGATTTGCCTGAAGCATTAGAAAATAATTTTAATTTACCTATTAGATGTTCTTTTAAACCTGGATCATCCAAACCTATTTTGCCAAACATTTCTTCCTCAGAAAAAGATGCAAATGAAATGTTGAAACAATTATCAAACGCAGGATTAAAAGAAAAGTTTGAAAGTGCTATTAATCTTGATTACAAAACAAAAAAACAAAGCGAAGAAAAATATTTACAATATAAGAAAAGATTAGATCACGAAATTAAAATTATAATCGAAATGAATTACTCTAGTTACTTTTTAATAGTGTCTGATTATATTAAATGGGCAAAACAAAATAATATTCCTGTTGGACCTGGTAGAGGATCTGGGGCTGGGTCTTTAGTCGCTTGGTGCTTATCAATTACTAATATTGATCCTATAAAATTTAATTTAATTTTTGAGCGTTTCCTAAATCCAGATAGAGTTTCAATGCCTGATTTTGATATAGATTTTTGTGAAGAAAAAAGAGATCTGGTTTTTGAATACTTAACAACAAAATATAAAAATAGTGTAGCCCATATTATTACCTTTGGTAAACTTAAAGCAAGAATGGTTATAAGAGATGTTGGTAGAGTATTAGGATTGCCTTATGGTTTTATTGATAATATTTGTAAAATGATTCCATTTGATCCCTCAAGACCAATGTCATTGCAAGAATGTATAAATATTGAACCTAGACTTCAAAAATTAATCAAAGAAGATAAAAGGGTTGATCGTTTAATTAATTTATCTCTTAAACTAGAAGGTCTAAATCGTAATATTGCAACTCATGCTGCAGGTGTAGTTATTGCAGATAAGAAATTAACAGAAACTGTACCATTATATAAAGATAATGCTGCAGATTTGTTATTACCTTCTACTCAGTTTGACATGTATTCTGCTGAGAATGCAGGACTAATAAAATTTGATTTTTTAGGTTTGAAGACACTAACGGTGATTGATAAAGCACAAAAATTAATAAACAAAAATAATACTGAATTTAATATTGAAAAAATTAATTATGAAGACCAGAAAGTTTATGAATTATTATCAAGCGGTAAAACTGTTGGACTTTTTCAGCTTGAGAGTTCTGGAATGAAGGATGCACTCACTAACATGAAGCCTAATAGATTGGAGGATATTATTGCTTTGGTGGCTCTTTATAGACCAGGACCAATGAGCAACATTCCAATATATAACGAATGCAAACATGGCAAAAGAGATCCTGATTATCTACATCCAAAGTTAGAACAAATATTAAAACCAACGTATGGAGTGATAATTTATCAAGAACAGGTTATGCAGATCGCACAAGTCCTTTCAGGTTTTACAGCAGGTGAAGCAGATATTTTAAGAAGAGCTATGGGGAAAAAGAAGAGAAAAGAATTAGAAAAGCAAAAACAAAGATTTGTTGAAGGTGCTTTTAAAAATGGAATTAGTAAAGATATCGCTGCTGGAATATTTTTAAAAATCGAACCATTTGCTGAATATGGATTTAATAAAAGTCATGCCGCAGCTTATGCAGTTATTGCTTATCAAACAGCTTTTCTTAAAACTTATTATCCACATGAATTTTTTGTAGCTTCAATGTCTATGGAATTGTCAAATCAAAAGAAACTTAGTGAATTTTATGAAGAATTAAAAAGATTAAATATTTCTGTAATAAGACCGAATATAAACGAGAGCTTAGCTGATTTTTATTCGGACGGAGAAAATTTTTATTATGCCTTAGGAGCTATAAAAAATGTAGGCTTTGAAGCTATATCTAATGTTGTAAAAGAGAGATTGAATAATGGAAAATTTAAAAGTTTGTCAGATTTCATTAACAGAGTTAAACCCAAAGATATAAATAAATTACAATTAGAAGGTTTAGTTCAGGCCGGTTCTTTTGATAAATTAAATGATAATAGACAATCTATGTATAATTCAATACCTAATATGATTTTAAAATCAAAAAATATTTATGATAATAAATCAATTAATCAAATAGATCTATTTGGTAATCATGATACTGAGCAAGATAATTTTCTTGAAAATATTGACGACTGGAGTCTCGATACCAAACTCACAAAAGAATTTGAAACCTTAGGATTTTATATTTCTGATCATCCCTTAAACCAATACAAGTCGATATTTAAACAATATAATATTATAAATTTTGAAAATTTTGAAAATAACAAAGACATACTAAGTTCTAATGTTGCTTGCACCGTTCTAAAGGTACAGGAAAAAAAAACACAAAAGGGAAGTTCTTATGCAATAGTGAAATTCTCAGATTTATTAA
>CACGSX010000033.1 GCA_902575835.1 uncultured Pelagibacteraceae bacterium
TAAGATCCCATTTTAACAAATTCTTTTTTTCCATTGAAATCAACAGCAGCATTCATTGGCTTCGAATATTTATCACCAAAATAAAATATGTGACCAACTTCAATACCTTTGGTATTCACTCTAAATTCTTGTGGAACAGATTTTTCAAATTCATCTTTACTAAATTTTTCATCTGTAACAGAATAAAATTTTTCAAATTGTTTTCTTAATATATCTAAAGAGTCTTTATCTAGAATTGTTTTTGAACTATCCACATCAAATATTCTTTTATCTGTATAAATTTTACTCTCACCTGTATCAGCAAGAATAATAAATTCATGTGATAAATTCCCACCTATAGGTCCAGTATCGGCCGCCATAGGTATTGCAGACAAATTTAATCTTTTAAATGTTTTTAAATACGATAGGAAAAATTTATTATACGAAAAAATTGCTTCATCATCAGTTAAATCAAAAGAGTAAGCATCCTTCATATAAAATTCTCTACATCTCATAATGCCAAATCTTGGCCTTAACTCATCTCTAAATTTCCATTGAATATGATATAATAATTGAGGTAAAGATTTATATGATTTAAATGAAGATCTGAAAATTTCTGTCACAAGTTCTTCATTAGTTGGGCCATATAACATTTCTCTATTTTGACGATCTTTAATTCTTAACATTTCTTCTCCATAATCTTCGTATCTTCCACTTTCTTTCCAAATTTCAGATGACTGAATTGTTGGCATTAAAATTTCTTGAACCCCAACACGATCTTGTTCTTCTCGAACTATTTGCTCTATTTTTTTCATGACTTTAAAACCTAGTGGTAACCAAGAATAAATTCCAGCAGAAGATTGTTTAATCATACCTACTCTTAACATTAACTGGTGTGATTTAATTTTAGCCTCGGATGGATTATTTTTTAGTATTGGTATAAATGATTTAGAAAAAAACATTAATTTAAAAAGTTACGTAAATTTAAAATTTCATTAATTACTAATAGATATATAACTATAAAAATACCAGATGTAATTAAAGTACAATAAATTATTTTTTTAGTTATTTTAGGATTTTCTGGGGCCCCTGGGTCTACACCCTCTATATTTCCCTTTTTTTCTCGATTAACATCTATTGGAAGAATGGCGAAGAAAACTATCCACCACAAGCACACATATACAACTATTGAGCCTGTAATACTCAATCAAATCCTCACTAAATTTATATTTGTATAAGGTCTTTTTCCTAATTTTTCTTTTGTGTACTTTCTGCAAGTTATTTTAAGAGCATCAATTAAATTTGATTCTTGTTTTTTGTTATTTAAAGAAAAAGTTTTTGCTGTTTTTTCAATTTCTTCTTCAAGATTAAATGTAAATTCATCTTTTTCGTATATTGGTAAACCTCTAAAAGTTAATAAAGGTTTGTTATGAATATTGCCATTTGGCGTTATTACTAGTGTTGCTTCTATTAATCCGTTGGTTGACAAATTTTTTCGCTCTTTGATAGATTGAGCATCCTCTTCAACACTTATGGAACCATCTACGTAAAGTCTTCCGCTTGGTGCTTTGTCATATACTTCAGGTTTATCGCCTGGATAGATTCTTACTATATCGCCATTTTCTACTCTAACTGGATGTGGAACTTGCATTTCTTTAGCAAAATTTATGTGTTCAATCATATGTCGATGTTCACCATGAACAGGTATAACAGATCTTGGTTTTATCCAGTCATACATATCCTTTAAATCTTCTCTATTTGGATGTCCTGATACATGAATGAATTCACTATCTTCTGAAATTACTTCTATACCTTCTCTAACTAATTGATTATGAAGTTTATATAATTTTTTTTCATTACCTGGAATAATTTTTGAAGAAAATATAACTGCATCCCCTCTCTCCACAAAAACATCTGGATGTGTATAATTTGAAATACGGTTCATTGCACCCATTGGTTCTCCTTGGCTACCAGTACATAAGTATACAATTTTTTCTCTTAAAATATTTTTTGCATCTCTAGCATCAAGTGGTTCAATAACATTTTGCAAGTAACCACATTGCCTAGCAGCTTTATAAATTCTATGCATTGAACGGCCCACCAAAACAATTTGCCTACCTGTTTTTTCAGCACAATAAAAGGCTGACTCCATTCTTGCTACATTTGAAGCGAAAGATGTAATAATTATTCTTTTCTTTAATCTTTCCATTATCTTTAGCATATTTTTTCTTACATCTAGCTCAGATCCTGCTCTTCCCGCACTAAATACATTTGTTGAGTCACATATCATTGTCAAAACACCTTCTTCGCCAATTTCCTTTAATCTTTTTGAATTCATATTATCTCCAGTTAATGGATCTGGATCACACTTCCAATCTCCAGTGTGTAATATATTCCCAACAGGTGTTTCAATTTTTAGTCCATTAGGTTCTAGTATAGAATGTGTTAATGTAACAAATTCTATTTTAAATGGACTTAAATCTACAATACTATTTAATTGAACAACTTCTAGATATCCCGTTACATCAATTTTTTTTTCCTTAAATTTTTCTGAAATTAAAACTGATGTAAATGGAGTAGCAAATATCTTAGATTTTAGTTTTGGCCATATATGAGCAATTGCACCAATATGATCTTCATGTGCGTGAGTTAGAACAATACCTAATAAGTCATCTTTTTTATCAACAATAAATCCAGGGTCAGGATAAATTAAATCAACTCCAGGAATTGCATCATCTG
>CACGSX010000034.1 GCA_902575835.1 uncultured Pelagibacteraceae bacterium
TTTTTTTTTAGTTCAAATATATTTTCTAATATCATATTTTTCTTTAAAAGTTAGGTAATCCAACCTCCACCAAGAACTTTGTGGCCATATTGATCTTCTCTATAAAAAACACATGCTTGTCCAGGTGAAATACCATCTTCTGGGTTAACTAATTTTACCTCTGCTTTATTATCATTTAAAATATTTACATTAGCACTTAATAGTTTTCCTGTAGACCTTACTTTGACAAGAATATTTTGACCTAATTCTTTCTTTTCAGATAGTAGATTTATACTTTTTAAATTAATTTTCTTTTTCCCAAGATGCTCTCTTCCGCCAACAATTATCTCATTATTTTCAGCATCAATTTTAATTACATATAATGCCTCTTTATCAGCTACTTTTATTCCTTTTCTTTGTCCAATAGTAAAATTGATAATTCCATCATGCACACCAATTACATCACCATTTAAATTTTTAATGTTACCTTTTTTTAATGAATCTGGTTTAAATTTTTTTATTACTGAAGAATAGTCACCGTTAGGAACAAAACATATATCTTGACTATCTGGCTTATCTGCAACATTTAAATTTAGTTTTTTAGCAATTTCTCTAGTTTCATTTTTTAACATTCCACCTAATGGAAATCGTAAATAATTTAATTGCTCTCTTGTAGTATTAAATAGAAAATAACTTTGATCTCTATTTTCATCTACCGCTCTATACATATTATTTTTTTCATTTATTGTTATATTTTTTACGTAATGACCTGTAATCAAAGCATCAGCGTTTAAATCTTTAGCAACTTCATACAAATCTTTAAATTTGACAGTTTGATTACACTGTACGCATGGTATTGGAGTTTCTCCTTTTAAGTAACTTTCTACAAAATTATCAATAACTCCTTGCTTAAATTTATCTTGGTAATATAGAATTTTATGATCAATATCTAATTTATGAGCAACTCTTTTTGCATCTATAACATCCTGTCCCGAACAACATACTTTTGACTTAACAACTTCTTTACTATCGTTATAAAGTTTTAATGTTATACCGGTAACATTATATCCTTGCATTTTCATCAAACCAGCAACTGTGGATGAGTCTACACCTCCAGACATAGCTACAATTACTTTTGTATCAGACGGTTTTTTATCTAATCCAATTGAGTTTAACTCTAAATTCATGTGGTGGTATTTATACTCATTTCTATTATAAGTAAAATCAAATGATTTTAGATTTTGAACCAGGTGATAAAGTTATAAATCCTAATAATAAAGATTGGGGAATAGGACAAGTGCAGTCAATTATTAAGGAAAAAGTAACTGTGAATTTCGAAAATGTGGGAAAAAAAGTTATCAACGCTAAAAATATCGAATTAGAAAAGTTAGAATAAATGAAACAAATCGAAATAAAATCAACAATTGAAAAACTGATTGATACTTTTTTATATGCGGGAAAAGTTTCAATAGAATTAAGAAAAAAAGGCTTAATAAAAGAAATTAAAGAAGATAACACACCTGTTAGCAATGGTGATCTTGAAGTTAATAGAATTTTAACTGAAAAAATAAATGATTTAACTCCTCAAATACCTATTGTATCAGAAGAAACTAGTCATAATAAATCCAAGAAAAATTTAAAAAATTTTTGGCTAATAGATCCAATTGATGGGACTTATGATTACATTAATGATCTTGATGAATTTACTTTGAATGCTGGCTTAATAATTAATAATCGAGCAGTAGCAGGTATAATATATGCACCCGCTAAAAATAGATTATTTTATTCTTATGAGAAAGGTTGTTCATTTGAAATAATTAATAGTCAACATGTAAAATTAGACTGTTCAAAAATTTCAAATAATAAACTTAAATTTGTATCATATTCAAATAAACTAAAACCTGAAATTAATAAAATTTATCAAACAATGAATGTTAGCGAATTTAAAAGGATGAAAAGTTCTTTAAAATTTTGTGTAATAGCTTCAAATGAATACGACGGCTATGTTGCAGAGCCTAGAGCATGTGAATGGGATATAGCAGCTGGGCATGCTATTCTTGAAAATGCAGGGGGTATAGTTACAGATTTTGAGGGAAATGAAATACTTTATGGAAAAGAAAATTTTAAAAATCCTAGTATAATTTTGAAAAGAAATAAAAATATATAATGAGTGAACAATTAAGAATAATATTAATTATAATAGTTTCTGTATCAATTTTTGGATTAATAGTATTTGTGATGGTAAAAAACTATATCAAAAGCAAAATTCAATATTATTTAGAAGAAAAGAATAAAAAATCTAAAGAAGATTTATAATTTTTAAATATTCTTCTTTATCTAGATCCATTACTCTTCTGGAAACTTCAAAATCAAATCCGGATCTTGCTAATATACCAATATCTTTTTTATAGAATAAAGGTCTATTATCTTCAGTTCTTGAAGGACCAATTCTTTTTTTTTTACAAACTTTTATAGCTGAAAAAAAATCTTGGTCTTCATTATTTTCATTAATTTGTTCAATTGTATTTTTTATGTATTTTTCTCCAACTC
>CACGSX010000035.1 GCA_902575835.1 uncultured Pelagibacteraceae bacterium
GTTTTCACAGGCTCAACTGTGGGAGTTGTTCCATTTAAAGGAAAAGGATTATACAAAGGAACAGTTGATAAAATTGGTTCTGTCAGTGTTAACATTCGTTAATGGGTCTTCATTTTAGTAAAGAAGAATTCTTAAATAGAAAAGAAAAGACACTAAACTCTATGAAAAATGAGGGTGTAGATGCCCTTATTATGTTTAGACAAGAGTCTATGTATTGGCTCACTGGTTATGACACTTTCGGATATGTTTTTTTTCAAGCATTAGTTTTAGATCAACGAGGTAATGTAATATTATTAACTAGAGCCCCTGATTTAAGGCAAGCTCAAAATACTTCAAACATTAGTGATATAAGAATTTGGGTTGATAAAGATGGAGCTAATCCTGCTGATGATCTCAAAATAATTTTAGATGAATTAAACTTAAAAGAAAAAAAAATTGGTGTAGAATACGAAGCATACGGTCTAACAGGAAGAAATGCATTAAGACTTAACACAGTATTACAAAACTATTGCTCAATTGAAGATAAGTCAGAATTAATAACAAAACTAAGAGTAATTAAATCTGATGAAGAAATTAGTTATGTAAAAAAAGCAGCAAATTTGGCTGACCAAGCTTTAGATGAAGTTTGGAAGCATGCAAAAGCAGGAGTAAGTGAATCTAAAATTTTAGCTGAAATGAATAGAGTTATATTTGAAGGAGGTGGAGACTATCCAGCTAATGAATTTATAATTGGATCTGGAAAGAATGCCCTACTCTGTCGTTATCAAGCAGAAAAACAAATACTTAATAATCAAGATCAGTTAACCATTGAATGGGCTGGAACCTATAGGCACTATCATTCAGCAATGTTTAGAACGATACCAATAGGAAAAGCAGATCCAAAACATCATAAAATGCATGAAGCTTGTGTCGAAGCTCTTACAAATTGTGAAAAAAAATTAAAGCCTGGAAATAAAATTGGAGAAGTTTTTGATGTTCATGCAAAAACCTTTGATGATCATGGCTTTAAAAATTCAAGAATGAATGCATGTGGTTATTCCTTAGGTGCAACTTTTTCTCCAAACTGGATGGATTGGCCAATGCTATACACGGGTAATCCTTACATCATAGAGCCAGGTAATGTCTTCTTCCTACATATGATCTTGATGGATTCTACCAATAAATTAGCAATGAATTTGGGTGAGACGTACTTAGTTACAGAAAATGGAAATGACAGATTAGGGAAACAAAAACTGGATTTAGTCGTCCTTTAGTCCCTATGTGCAGACTGTGTGCAGAGTCTCCCATATTATCCTATATCTAAAAACATTTTTAAGATATCTAATAGTTCAAATAAGAATAATAGATATGAGATTATGAGTCCTTAACTAATTGAATGCTAATAATTAATCTTCTAAATCTAGAAAAATTTCTTTCTGATTTAAATAATTTGAGCAAGGTGTCTGAATACAAGACATAATTCTGACGAGATCTCTTCCATTTTTATAACCTGTGCTTATTCTAATATATCCTACATCTGTATCACCAGATATATAATTTCCCGATGTTACTTGGTTCTTGTTATCATACGGATTTATAAATTTATTACAGGGGTTTGAGGATTGAGAACCACAAAATGCCTTCACTGCTGCACTTGCTATATTATGTGACTTACGCGAACCTCCACAACTAAAGTTTCCTTCCATAGTTTTGTTTTCTCCCAAATCACATTTGGACACTTCCAGTACTATATATTTCTTAATTGATTTAATGCTATTTTCTATTGCATTTTTTTTCGCACTAGCGGTATAACCACTATAAGCAACTACGCCTACAGCAGCTAAGATACCAATGATTGCTACGACAACTAAGAGTTCAATTAAGGTGAAACCTTTTTGTTTCATAAAAAACCCAGAACCACGATCCCTAAAAGTTTTTTCATGTGATAACTTTAACAAATAACTAGATGATTTTATAGGTCCCAATGTGCAGACTGTGTGCAGAGCACCACAAATTAATTTGCCTTAATTTTAAATGTTTAATTTAAGGTAACATTAAGAAAGATTGATTTTACTTATCTTCTGGACTTGTCTAGACTATTAGGGACTTATGAAAGTATCAAACTTATGTCTGGATTGGCCAATGTTATACACAGGAAATCCATATGAGATCCAACTAGGGAATATATTTTTTATGCACATGATATTGATGGACTCTAAAATCAATTAGCCATGAATTTAGGAGAGACTTATCTTGTTACTGAAAAAGGTAATGAAAGATTAGGTAATCAAAAATTAGATCTTACAACTCTTTGAAATTATTAATTATTGGATTTCCATTTTTTATTACAATCAAAGAAAGAAATATATTTTTCATTATCCTTAGTATTCATATTTTTTGTAACTTCATGAATTAATTCACCAGTTGATCTATTTAAAAATACTGACTCTGAGTATTTTTTTTCTTTA
>CACGSX010000036.1 GCA_902575835.1 uncultured Pelagibacteraceae bacterium
TTTTCATGCAAACTTGGGCTAACAAAAGATTTGGGTCTATAAATAATTTTGAGTCTTTTGCTTTTTTAAATGATTTATACGAAAAAATTGCAATTGGAAGCTCGGTACAACCTAATATTATTTTCTTACATTTTTTTTTAATTAAAAATCTAACTGCAGGTCTTAAAGCTTTTTCAGCATCTTTTACTTTACCTTTTTTTACATATTTAATAGCAGTATTTACAGAACTCTTTTGCAATTTTTCACTTGGACTTATTAAATTATAATTTTTTTCAAAATACTTATGATAGATTTTTGTATCTAAAGTAGCTTCTGTGCTTAATAATCCAATCGTTGAATTTTTCTTAAATTTTTTTTGTGTATTTAAATATACCTCTTTTGGCATACTTAGAAATGGCACGTTTATTTTTTTTTGAATATCTTCATGCCAGTAATGTGCTGTGTTACAAGGCATTACAATAAACTTGCATTTATTTTTTTCCAGCATTTGACAACCAGCAATTAATTCTTTTAAAACATTTTTGTATTGCTTTAAATTCTCTGCTCTTCTTGGTGTATTTGATTTATTATAGAGGACAAACATTGGATATTTTTGATCTAATTTTCCTCTGTTTAATTTTGCAAGCTTATCACAAAAGTCTAAGCCCGCTTGAGTTCCCATACCTCCTAATATACCAATCATAATTTAAATAATATCTTCTATATTAAAATTCAAAACATCTATATAGATATTTAAATAACAACAAAAATATATTGACGCTAATTATGAATAGAAATTTATCTTTACTTACGTTAAGTCAGATATTTGGTTTTACCACAGCAACAATAACAGTATTTCTCAGTGGAATTGTTGGTTCCCAAATTAGCTCAAATCAATCTTTATCAACTTTGCCAACTGCTTTATTTGTAGTTGGAACTGCAAGTTTTACTGTCTTGGCAGCAAATATTATGAGTAAAATTGGAAGGAGAAATGGTTTTGTATTTGCGGCTATAGGAAGTTCATGTTCTGCACTACTTGCTGCTTTTGCAATCAGTCAGAAAAGTTTTAATTTATTTTGTCTATCTTGCTTAATTCTTGGAATGGGAGCTGCATTTAATCATCAATATAGATTTGCTGCAGCTGAAAGTGTTGAAAAAGACAAAATACCAAAAGCAATTTCTACTCTTCTATTGGCAGGTATTGTTTCAGCATTTTTAGGCATAAGTCTTGCAAATTACACTAAAGATTTAATCCAAGATCAATTATATGTTGGTTCTTATCTTTTATTATCTTTCCTTTCTTTTATGCCTGGAGTTTTTTTATTTTTTTTTAAAAATGTAGAAAATGTTCAGGAGGATAGTCTAAAGGAAGGTAATATAAGAAATCTAAAATCTATCGTATTACAACCAAAGTTTTTACAAGCAATTACTGCAGCTGCCTTTGCTTATGCAGTAATGTCATTTTTAATGACAGCAACACCTTTAAGTATGCATGTTATGGAAAATATGAGCTTAAAAGAAACTGGGTTAGTATTACAATTTCATGTAGTTGCAATGTTTTTACCGTCGTTAATAACAGGTAATTTAATAAAAAAATATGGACACAGTGCAATAATTTATGGTGGAGTTTTATTTTTTTTTATTACAGTTCTTTTAAGTTTATTTGAACAGACATATTTTAATTATATGCTCTCATTAATTTTTCTAGGTCTCGGTTGGAATTTTTTGTTTATATCAGGTACCAGCTTAGTAGTTTTGACTTATAACAAAGAAGAAAAATTTAAAGTACAAGGGATAAATGATTTAATTGTTTTTTCAACTATGGCTTTGGCCAGTTTATCTGCTGGAATTTTACTAAATTCTATTGGATGGAAAATGATGAATATTATTTGTATACCTTTTTTAATATTAATTATTTTAGTAAGTTTTGTTGCTGATAAAAAATCAGTTTCTTAAACATGTCTTTCCTTTTTTTAGGTTTTTTGACAGGCTTAACATTAATTTTTGCAATAGGACCTCAAAATGTTTTTGTAATAGAGCAAGGACTTAAGAAACAATATATATTTTTAGTTTGCTTAGTCTGTGCATTATCTGATTTGATTTTAATTTTCTTAGGTATCTTTTTATTTAATTATTTTTCTAATTATTTTAATAATGTAGTGGAGCTGATTTTAAATATCCTTTTAATTATTTTTTTATCTTTTTTTATTTATGGAAAAATTAAAGAAATATTTAAATTTAGATCTTTAGAATTCAAAAATAATATCATTGCACAGAGCTCATTTAACATCTTTATTAAGACCTTAGGTTTTACATATTTAAATCCTCACGTATATTCTGATACAGTATTTTTTTTAGGAAATTTCTCAAAATCCTTTAATATTGAAAAC
>CACGSX010000037.1 GCA_902575835.1 uncultured Pelagibacteraceae bacterium
CTCTTCTAATATTATTATCAATAATATCTATTCTTTGGACTTATTCCAATAAATTGCCTGATTACAAATATCTTAAAAATTATAAACCCCCAGTATCAAGCAAGTTATATTCAGGAAACGGAGTGTTAGTAAGCGATTTTTCATCTGAAAAAAGAATTTTTGTCCCGTATTCTGCTATATCTCAAACCGTGATAAATGCTTTTTTATCTGCGGAGGATAAAAACTTTTTTGACCATCCAGGGGTAGATGCCAAAGGAGTAGTAAGAGCAATTAAAAATAACGTATTTAATCTACTTTACTCAAAAAGATTAGAAGGTGCCTCTACTATTACCCAGCAAGTAGCAAAAAACTTTCTTTTAACTAATGAAGTAAGTATTGATAGAAAAATAAAGGAAGCAATATTAGCTTTTAGAATTGAGCGTGTTTTATCAAAAAAAAGAATTCTAGAGCTTTATCTAAATCAAATTTATCTTGGTGAGGGTAGCTATGGTATAGCATCAGCTAGTTTAAGATATTTTAATAAACCAATAAGTGAACTCAATTATGGAGAGGCCGCACTTCTAGCTGCTCTTCCAAAAGCACCAAGCAAATATAATCCATATAAAAACAAGGAGTTAGCAAAATTTAGAAGAAATTTAGTATTAAATAATTTATTAGATAATGGATACATTGATCAAAAACAACACTCTAAATTAATTAAATCTAAAATTAAATTACAAAAGAGAAAAAGAATTTACCTAGAAGATTCTAGATATTATGTAGAAGATGTTAGAAAAGATGTAATTGATAAATATGGATATGATAAAGTATATAAACAAGGATTTAACATTAAGACACCTTTGAATTTAGAATTACAAAAAATTGCCACACAATCACTTAGAAATGGTTTGCAAGAATTTGATAAGAGAAAAGGATGGAGAGGTGCTCTATCAAATATAAAAAAATACAAAAATTGGAAAAAAGATCTTAAAGACTTAAATTTAGAAAAATCTTTAGGATGGGAATTGGCTGTTGTTAATAGAATTGACAAATTTGAAACAGTTATCAAAACACAAAATGATGATAATGGAACAATTAATTTTAATGACATTGATTGGACGCGAAAGGAATTCAAAAAACTATTCAAAATTGGTGACATAATTTATGTCAAGAAATTATCTGATGGAAACTATAGTTTAAAACAACTTCCAAAAGCTAACGGAGGAATTGTTGTGATGGATCCATACAGTGGAAGAGTATTAGCATTGTCAGGTGGATTTAGTTTTAAACAAAGTGAATTTAATAGAGCATCTCAAGCAAAACGTCAGCCTGGATCTGCATTCAAACCTTTCATATATGCTTTAGCGTTAGAAAATAATTTTTCACCAACAACATTAGTGTTAGACGCACCTATAGTATTAAATCAAGGGAATGATTTAAAAATGTGGAAACCAGAAAATTACGGCAAAAAGTTCTACGGACCTTCAACACTAAGAACAGGCATAGAAAAATCAAGAAATCTAATGACTGTCCGAATAGCTCAAGAATTAGGCATAGACAAAATTATAAATTTTTCAAAAAAATTAAATATTTATGAAAATCCAGATGAACTTATGTCAGTATCTTTGGGCTCTGCTGAAACAACTTTGTTAAAAATCACAAGCGCTTATTGTTCTTTTTTGAATGGTGGAAAATTAGTTAATCCTATATTAATTGACAGAATTCAAGACAGTGAGGGAAAAACTATATTTAACAATGAAAAAAGATTCTGTGAAAATTGTGATTTAATTTCATATGACGGAACAAGCAACCCAATTATTAAAAACAAATATCAACAAATTTTTTCACCGCAAACAGCCTATCAGATTACCTCTATGTTGAAAGGTGTTGTAGAACGTGGGACTGGGAAAGGTTTAAAAGAATTAAAACTTGAATTAGCCGGCAAGACCGGGACAACAAACAAAAATACAGATACTTGGTTTATAGGATTTACATCAAATTTGGTGGTTGGAGTATACATTGGTTATGATAATCCAAAAAGTTTAGGTAAATTTGAAACAGGTTCAAAAACAGCAATGCCAGTTTTTAAAGAGTTCATAAAAAAAACAGCAAATACTTTTAATGCTAGGCCTTTTAAAGTCGCAGACAATATAAACATGATGGTCATAGATGCAAAAACTGGAAAAAAAGCGAATCCTAAAACCAAGTTAGCCATAATCGAGTCATTTA
>CACGSX010000038.1 GCA_902575835.1 uncultured Pelagibacteraceae bacterium
GATTATCTGTTTTATATCTGAGAATTTCCAGTTTTCTAATTTTCTACTAGGAAATCCGTTTTTCAAGAAATTATCAAGAGCATCTTTTTTAAATTTAATCTCTTGGTTTGAGAAATTAGAAGTGCTTATAAATTTATCAAAATCTGTTTTTAATTTTTGTTCCATTTAATTGAAATTTTCATATCCTTTTTTTTCTAACGCTAAAGCTAATTCTGCGCCTCCTGATTTAATTATTTTTCCACCCATAAGTACATGCACAAAGTCAGGTTTTATATAATCAAGTAGTCTTTGATAGTGTGTGATTATAAGAAAAGAATTATTTTTTTTTCTTAGTGCATTAACCCCATCTGCAACTATTTTAAGAGCATCTATATCTAATCCAGAGTCTGTTTCATCCAGTATAGATAATTTTGGATCTAAAATTGACATTTGTAAAATTTCATTTTTCTTTTTTTCACCTCCAGAGAAACCTACGTTTAATTGACGATTTAATTTTTCTTCATCAAATTTAAGTTCTTTTGCTTTTTCTTTAACTAACTTTAAAAATTCTAATGCATCTAATTCTTTTTCACCTTTAGCTTTTCTTATTGAGTTTAAAGAAGTTTTTAAAAATATATTTGTATTTACTCCAGGAATTTCTAAAGGATATTGGAAAGCTAGAAAGATACCCTTGTGTGCTCTTTCTTCAGTCTCAAGATCAAACAAATTTTTATTTTCATATAATATTTCACCTGATACTTCATATCCTTTTTTACCTGATAGAATATTTGACAAAGTACTTTTTCCTGATCCATTGGGTCCCATTATGGCATGCACCTCACCAGGTTTAATCTCAAGATTAAAACCATTTAATATGGATTTTTCTTGAATTTTTGCATTTAAATTATTTATTTTTAACATTTAACCAACACTTCCTTCTAAACTTATTCCAACTAGTTTTTGAGCCTCTACAGCAAACTCCATAGGTAATTGTTGTAAAACCTCTTTACAAAAGCCATTAACAATAAGTCCTACAGCTTCTTCTTGATTTAGTCCCCTTTGCTGACAATAATGTAGTTGGTCTTCACTTATTTTAGATGTTGTCGCTTCGTGAGCAATATTAGAATTTGAATTTTTATTCTTAATATAAGGTACTGTGTGTGCTCCACACTTGTTGCCCATTAGTAATGAATCACATTGAGTATAATTTGTTGAATTAGATGCATTTTTTGAAATATCTACTAAACCTCTGTAAGTCATATCTGATTTACCTGCACTAATACCTTTTGAAATAATTTTACTTTTTGTATTTTTTCCTAAATGAATCATCTTAGTTCCAGTGTCAGCTTTCTGATGATTATTTGTAATTGCGATTGAATAAAATTCTCCAATTGAGTTATCACCTTTTAAAATACAACTTGGATATTTCCAAGTAATTGCAGAACCAGTTTCTACTTGTGTCCATGAAATTTTTGAATTTTTACCTTTACACAATCCTCTTTTAGTTACAAAATTATATATTCCTCCTTTTCCATCTTTATCTCCAGGATACCAATTTTGTACTGTAGAATATTTAATTTCTGCGTTATCTAAGGCAATCAATTCTACGTTTGCAGCGTGTAACTGATTTTCATCTCTCATTGGTGCAGTGCAACCTTCTAAATAACTTACATAACTACCTTTATCAGCAATGATTAAAGTTCTCTCGAACTGACCAGTGTCTGATGCATTAATTCTAAAATAAGTTGATAGTTCCATCGGACATTTTACATTTGGCGGTATGTAAACAAATGATCCATCAGTGAAAACTGCTGAGTTTAATGTAGCAAAGAAGTGATCAGTAATTGGTATAACTGAACCCAAATATTTTCTAACTAAATCTGGATGCTTTTGTATTGCTTCAGAAATAGAACAAAAAATAATTCCTTTTTCTGTTAGAGTATCTTTAAAAGTTGTAGCAACAGATACAGAGTCAAATACTGCATCGACTGCAATTCCATTTAGTCTTTTTTGTTCTTGCAAAGGTATTCCCAATTTTTTATAAGTTTCTAAAAGCTTAGGATCTAAATCTTCTAAATTTTTTGGCTTTTCTTTAAAACTTTTAGGTGCAGAATAGTAATATAAGTCTTGATAATCAATTT
>CACGSX010000039.1 GCA_902575835.1 uncultured Pelagibacteraceae bacterium
ATTAGTTTTGCTTTTTCATTATTAGTTGGAATTGGATATTTAATTGGCGCTGCTTTATCGGGTATAGCTGGTTATGTCGGAATGTTAGTATCTGTTCAAGCAAATGTCCGAACAGCAGAAGCTTCAAGAAAAGGTTTATCTCAAGGTCTTTCAATAGCATTTAAATCTGGAGCAATAACTGGGATGTTGGTTGCTGGATTAGCTTTATTAGCTATAGCTGTTTATTATTATATTTTATTATCAGCAGGTGTTGATGAAAGAGAAATTGTGAATGCTTTAGTAGCTTTAGGTTTTGGTGCTTCATTAATATCTATTTTTGCAAGATTAGGTGGAGGAATTTTTACAAAAGGTGCTGATGTTGGCGCAGATTTAGTTGGAAAAGTAGAAGCAGGTATTCCAGAAGATGATCCTAGAAATCCTGCTGTTATTGCAGATAACGTAGGGGATAATGTAGGAGATTGCGCAGGTATGGCAGCAGATTTGTTTGAAACATATGCTGTAACTATTGTTGCAACTATGGTTCTATCATCAATTTTCTTTGTGTCAGATTTAAATATGATGGTTTACCCATTAAGTATTGGTGCAGCTTGTATTTTAACATCTATAGTAGGTACTTTTTTTGTAAAACTTGGACAATCAAAAAATATAATGAATGCATTATACAAGGGTTTTGTTGCTACAGCTATTTTATCTTTAATTATTTTATATCCCATAACAGATTACGTTATTGGATTAGACACCAACTATTCTGTTAATGGAGTTTCTTTTAATGGTATGAGCTTATATTATTGTGGTGTAATAGGTTTAATTATAACTGGATTGTTAATTTGGATAACTGAATATTACACTGGAACAGATTATAGACCTGTTAAAAGTGTTGCAGAGTCGTCTACTACAGGGCATGGTACTAATGTAATTCAAGGTTTAGCAATTTCTATGGAAGCCACAGCTGTTCCAGCAATAATAATTGTAGCAGGAATTTTACTGACTAATTCTATTGCTGGATTATTTGGTATTGCTATTGCAGTCACAACTATGCTTGCATTGGCCGGCATGGTTGTAGCACTTGATGCATACGGTCCTGTAACAGATAATGCTGGCGGAATTGCTGAAATGTCAAATCTTCCAAAAAATGTAAGAAAAACTACTGATGCCTTAGATGCTGTTGGAAATACGACAAAAGCTGTAACAAAAGGTTATGCAATAGGATCAGCTGGATTAGGAGCATTAGTTCTATTTGCTGCATATACAGAAGATATTAAACATTTCTCAAAAGAAGCAGGATCTAAATTGGAAGGTATAGTTGTTACTTTTGATTTATCAAATCCATTTGTTGTAGTTGGTTTATTAATAGGAGGAATGCTGCCATATCTTTTTGGATCTATGGGAATGCAAGCAGTAGGTAGAGCAGGTGGTGCAGTTGTTATTGAGGTAAGAAGACAATTCAAAAAAATTCCAGGAATTATGAAACGTAAAGCTAAACCTGATTATGGAAAATTAGTAGATTTATTAACAAAGGCTGCAATTAAAGAAATGGTCATACCATCATTGTTACCTGTTTTATCTCCTATAGTTTTGTATTTAATTATTTTACCTATTGGAGGCCAAGTTGCTGCATTATCTTCAGTTGGTGCGATGTTACTCGGAGTAATTATTACAGGTTTATTTGTAGCTGTCTCGATGACTGCTGGTGGCGGGGCATGGGATAACGCAAAAAAATATATAGAAGATGGTAAATTTGGTGGAAAAGGTTCTGAAGCTCATAAGGCAGCAGTAACAGGTGACACGGTTGGAGATCCTTATAAAGATACAGCTGGTCCTGCAGTCAATCCAATGATAAAAATTACAAACATTGTAGCTTTATTACTTTTGGCTGTTATAGCAGGATAAGCTATTTTTTTCTATTTTTTGCTGGAGCATTAACTTTCTCTCTCAGAGAAGTTAATACTCCGTATATAAAATTATTATTTTTGAAATCTTTTTCTGTTGTTTCTTTTAAGTAGTCTATATCGTTCATAT